>CAIUMH010000139.1 GCA_903900235.1 uncultured Actinomycetes bacterium | reverse complement strand
TTCGAACCCGAAACCTGCGGATTAAGAGTCCGTTGCTCTGCCGTTGAGCTAGAGGCGCGAGACGACTCTAGCAAACAGGCCCGAGGGTGTGGGTGTCTCCTAGCGCTGCATGGCCTTGGTCTCGAGGAACTCCTCGAGGCCCCAGCGACCGCGCTCGCGTCCATTGCCGGACTGCTTGTAGCCGCCGAAGGGAGCAGAGGGGTTGAACTGACCGCCGTTGATGTCGACCTGTCCCGTGCGCAACTGTCGAGCGACGTGCTCGGCGTGGGCGGGGTCGCCGGCCCACACGGAGCCAGCGAGGCCGTACTGCGACTCGTTGGCGATCTCGATGGCCTCCTCCTCGGAGTCCACGGGGATGATGACGAGCACCGGGCCGAAGATCTCCTCGCGGGCGATCGTCATGTCCCGAGTGACCTCAGAGAAGATCGTGGGCTGGATGTAGTAGCCAGTGTCGAGACCCTCGGGGGCATCGGGTCCTCCGACGAGGAGCTTGGCGCCCTCATCGATGCCGGCCTTGATGTAGTTGCGGACCCGGTCGCGCTGGATGGCGGAGACGAGCGGGCCGATCATGACACCCTCGGTCTGCGGGTTGCCCGGAGGGAAGCCCGCAGCGGCACCGACGGCGACGGCCTCGACCTCCTCGAGCTTGGAGCGAGGCACGATCATCCGAGTCAGAGCCGAGCAGGTCTGCCCCGAGTTGAGGAAGCATCCGAAGACACCGGTTCCCACAGCGGTGGCGATGTCCGCGTCCTCGAGGATGATGTTGGCCGACTTGCCGCCGAGCTCGAGGTTGACGCGCTTGACCGTCTCGGCTCCGGCGATCATCACCTTCTTGCCGGCACCGGTTGAACCGGTGAAGGAGACGGCGTCGACGAGCGGGTGTGAGGCGATGGCCTCACCGACGATGGGACCGACGCCGGTGACGAGGTTGAAGACGCCAGCCGGCAAGCCGACCTCATCAATGACCTCGGCGAGGATGAAGGCATTGATGGGCGCAACCTCAGAAGGCTTGAGCACCACGGTGCAGCCGACGGCGAGCGCCGGAGCCACCTTGAGGGCGATCTGGTAGAGCGGGTAGTTCCATGGGGTGATGGCTCCCACGACGCCGATGGGCTCGCGCACAACCAACGAATTTCCGACCTCCTCCTCGAAGGGGAAGGCCTCCATGTGGCCGGCGAGGTCGGTAAACGCCTGGATCGGGAGTCCGGCCTGCACGGGCACGGCGAGGCTGACGGGCATGCCCACCTCGTGGGTGATCAGCTCGCCGATCTCCGCCATGCGAGCGCCGAGCGCCTCGCCGATGCGGGTCATGTACTTGGCGCGCTCCTCGTTGGAGGTAGCAGCCCAGGCGGGGAAGGCGGCGGCGGCGGCCTTCACGGCACGGTCCACGTCCTCGGCCGTCCCGTCGGGGATGGTGGCCATGACCTGCTCGGTCGCTGAGTCAACGACCTCGAGCGTGCCGGTTCCCGTTGAGGCCACCCAGGCCCCGTCGATGTAGATCTTGTCTCGGACGTCGATGTCCATGGTCCCTCCCTTGGTCACTGCCGCCCTGCGCGGCCAACGGCCACAACCTACCCGCCGTGGGCTGTCCTGCGCCCGACCTGCAGCGCCGCTACCGTGACGCTGGTGGAGACCAGACGACTGGGACGGACTGACCATTGGTCCTCTGTGGCCATCCTTGGCGGGGCGATGTTTTGGGAGTCTGATCCCGACGTCACTTGGCAGACGATGGAGTTGGCGCGATCTGCAGGAGTCAACCACCTTGATGTGGCGCCGCAGTACGGCCGGGCCGAAGTGCTCATGGGACCGTTCATCGAGGCGCATCGCTCCGAGCTCTTCGTGGCGGGAAAGACCCTCCGTCATCAGGCCGATGGGGTTCGAGCCCAGCTTGAGACCACCTTGGAGCGACTCCGCTGCAACACGCTTGATCTCTATCAGCTCCATGCGGTGACCGACCTCGACGAGCTTGACGCACGGGGAGCGGCGATGGAGGTGCTCTTGGCTGCCAGACAGGAGGGGCTCGTTCGTTCAGTGGGGATTACCGGACACAACGTGACAACACCGTCGGCCCAGCTCGAGGCGCTGCGTCGCTATGACCTCGACACGGTGATGGTCCCGATCAACCCGCGCCTCTTGGCTGATCGCTCCTATGCCACCGACCTCTCCGCACTCCTAGAGGCGGCAGCGGCGAGGGATGTCGGAGTGATGGCCATCAAGGCCGCGGCTGCTCGACCGTGGGGGGAACGACCGCCCAGCCTGACCACCTGGTACGAGCCCTATGTCGAGCCAGAGATGCTTCAGCGGGGCATCGATGTGGCACTCGGGACACCAGGCGTGACGGCGTTCTGCACCCCCGGAGAGATCTCGATCCTGCCCGACGTCCTCGCCGCTGCGTCCTCGACCAAGATGCTTGACGACGCCGAACGGGCAGAGGTGATCGCCGCTGCCATGGAAGAACCACTGATCTTCCCGATCCCGGTATGAGGCGCTCGGGGCCCCTCGGACACCTTGCGGCCTACGGCACCCTGCAGTTTCCGGAGATCCTCCGGGCACTCCTCGGTCGGGTCCCGGACCTCGAGCCCGGAACGATCGTCGACCATGAGGCGCGTCGACTGCCGGGCGTGGGCTTTCCCGGGCTGGTGGCGGCACCGGGGAGCTTGGCTCCGGCCCATGTCATCGTGGACCTGAGCGAGCAGGAGTGGGAGGCGCTCGATGCCTACGAGGACGATTTCTACGCGCTCGTTGACGTCGTCGTCCTCATCGACGGGGGTCTCGAAGTGCCCGCAGTGGCCTATCGGGTCCCAGCGTCGATGGCGACGTCGACCATCTGGACCGCCGACTGGTTCGCTACAGAGCACCTCGAGACATTTCTCGGTGCGATCTCGGACTGAACCGGTCATTTCGGCTGAGATCGAGCGTCTCAGGCGTCGGCTGGGACGAGGTTGCCCGGCGTGGTTCCTGCCAGAACCTCGAGGACTCCTTGTGACGCCATCTCGCACATGGCTCGCCGGACTGAGATGGTGGCTGATCCAATGTGGGGGAGCAGCACACATCTGGGGGAGGCGAGCAGTCGGGGGTTGATGACGGGCTCGCCCTCAAAGACGTCGAGGCCGGCTCCGTGGAGTCGACCCGCCTCGAGGGCATTGGCGAGCGCCTCTTCGTCGAGGATCGAACCGCGTGCGGTGTTGATGACCACCGCACCGTCGGGGAGGGCGGCAAGCACCTCAGCGTTGATGAGGTGATGAGTGTCGGTCGTGGAGGGCACATGGATGCTGAGGACGTCGCTGCGACCAGCGAGGTCAAGTAGCGACGGCGTCCAGCCCTTGCGACCGGTGTCATGACGGGTGTGGTGAAGCACCGTCGTGTCGAAGCCCCCCAAGCGTCTCGACACCGCTTGGCCGATGCGGCCGAGGCCCACAAGCCCAATGGTGGCGCCAGTCAGGTCGAGGCCGAGATGGTCGCCGATGGCCCAGCCCGTCCACCGGCCCGAGCGCAGGTCAGCTTCTGCAGCCGATGCTTGTCGTCGAGCCGAGAGCATCAGCAAGATGGAGATGTCGGCGGTGGCTGCGTCGAGGACGCCAGGGGTATTGGTCACCGCCACACCAGCCGCCTCGGCGGCGGTTCGGTCAATATTGTCGAACCCCACCGCCACATTGCTGACCACCTTGAGCCGGCCTCCCGATGCCAAGACCTCGGCATCGATCTGGTCCGAGAGCATGCAGACGATGGCATCCACCTCGGCCGCCGCCGCCACGAGCTCATCATGGGGCATCGGTCCGTCAGCATCTCGGGTGAGCACCTCGTGTCCGCTGGCTCGAAGCACGGCGTCTCCGCCATCGACGAGCCGTTGGGTGATGAGAATCCGAGCCATCGCTCCGTGACCCTAGGCCGCACGAGGGCGTTGCGTGTTCTCGCTACGCTCATGGCCCGTGGTCGACCCTTCCTCGCTCAGTCTCCTCGAGGGGATCACCGCGTCGCAGGTGCGCCACGACGTCTTTGCATCCGTCTACCCCCATTGGTGGGAGGGCGATCGTGTCTTTGGTGGCTTCGTGGTGGCCCAGGCGCTCTCTGCGGCGCTTGGAACTGTTGAGCATCCCGAAGACCTTCACTCGATCCATGGATACTTTCTGCGCCCGGCCAAGCCCGGCGACGAGAGCGAGATCACGGTCGAACGTATCCGGGACGGCCGATCGTTCTCGACCCGCCGTACCTCGACGATGGTTCGAGGCAAGGAGACCTTCGTGATGATGGCCTCGTTCCATGCCCCTGAAGACGGCGAGGACTATCAGCTCGGCGTCGCCGAGGTGCCCCCGCCGCAAGAGTGCGGCGCTTGGCGCGAGGACGACGGACCGTTCGAGGTTCTCGAGCTCGGACCGAGCGACCAGGCGGCCGACGGCACCTATGCCTCTACCCGCCGTGCTTGGATGCGGTGCATGGTCGACCTCGGCGATGACTCCCGGCGACATCTCGCTGTCGCTGGATATGCCTCCGATATGACGAGGGCGGCATATCGACCGAGCTCACTCGGTTCGTGGGGCGAGCATGTCGACGCCAGCCTCGATCACAGTGTCTGGTTCCACGGCGTCCCGAACATGAACGAGTGGCATCTGTTCGACTTGCACACTGTGCTCACCGGGGCAGGGAGATCCTTCATGCGTGGGCAGCTCTCGGACGTGCACGGATCGCTGGTGTTCTCGATGGCGCAAGAGATCCTGATCCGCCGCATCGAAGGAGCGACGGCCATCGACTTCGGTGACCCACAGCATCAGACATCAAGCCCCTGATTCGATCCTGGCTGATACCGTGCGCTCACGGCCTTGCGGTCGATGACGGGGGAGGGCGATGGCACGTTGGGGGAGCCGGGCACGACGGTGGCTGATCGTTTCTGCCGCCCTAGTGCTTTCCTCGTGCGCCAACGCACCTGACAGCGCCACCGTGACCAAGGGTGCCGCACCCGGGCTGACCTCGACGGAGGTGTCAGTGGGAGCCCTCGCGACCATGTCGGGTGCCATCGCTGCCGACTTCGCCCCGATCGTCTCGGGGGTACGGGCCTATCTTGACTGGACCAATGCCCATGGCGGGGTAAACGGCCGACAGGTCGTGCTGACCAAGGTGGCTGATGATGGGGGAAGTCCGTCGAACAATGCTGTCCAGGCCAGAACGCTGGTCCAGCAGGACCACGTGTTCGCTGTGGTCGGCGTGGCCACCGCCTTTTTTACCGGAGCGACCTACCTCGCTCGGACCGGAACGCCGACCTTCGGATATGCACTTGAGAACGAATGGGCAGGGCCAGCCAACCTCTTCGCGGCCTATGGCTCCGAGATCGACTTCTCGACGCTCGGTCCACAGATCGCCTACCTCGCGCACCAAGTCCATGCTCGTTCGGTGGCGCTGATGGCCTACAACGTCCCGCAGTCAGCGGGGGTGTGCTCGGCGACACAAGGGGCACTGCGTCGCTATGGCATACCCGTGGGCTATGAGGACCTCAGTGTCCCCTATGGCGGCGACGTGAGCTCTGATGTGCTCCGGATGAAGGCCGCTGGGGTGGATCTCGTCGTGTCGTGCATGGACGTCACCGGAAACGTTCAACTGTCGCGCACGATGATCCAGAACGCGATGACCGGGGCGTCACAGCTGTGGCTCGACGGGTACAACAGCGCGACCTTGGCGGCCTATGCGCCCCTGATGCGCAATACCTATTTTGTGGTCCAGCACGTGCCCTTCGAGGCGGCGGCCGAGATGCCCGGGGCCTTCCCTGGACTCAGCACCTACCTCGCCGCAATGCGCCGCTATGCCCCGCGAGACATCCGCAGTGAAGTGGCCATGGACGGCTGGCTGAGTGCCGCCACCTTCGTGGCAGGCCTCCGGGCGGCTGGACCCCATCCCACGCAGGCCTCGGTGGTGGCGGCGATCAACCGACTCCACTCGTTCACTGGTGACGGCCTGATGACCCCGGTCGACTGGCGGGTGGCTCATACGGTGACATCGTCGCCGGCCTGCGAGGCCTTCGTCCGCACCACCACCGGCCCGGGAGGTCGGGCTGAGTTCAAGATTGCCTTTGCCCGAGGGTCGAATATCTGGGTGTGCTTCCCCGCGACAAGGACTTCACATCTCGGCCGGCCAGTGGCACCTCCGACGGGATCACCTGGGACGTGACGTGAGTCAAGCCCTCAGCTACGCGCTGCCCGGCATCCCCTATGGGTGCACCTTCGCCCTGGTGGCGATCGGCTTGGTGCTCAGCTATCAGTCCACCGGGGTGTTCAACTTCGCCTTCGGGGCGCAGGCCTATGTCGCGGCTATGGCCTACTCGGTCATGGTGCGCCACGGACTCGGTCGGGGACTCTCGGGTGTCTTGGCCATCGTGGTGCTGTCGCCGCTGCTCGGTCTTGGGATCGATCGCCTGGTGTTCTCTCGGATCTCACCGGGAAATGTGGCGGCCAAGACCATCGCCGCGCTCGGGCTCATGGTCGGACTCCCTGCCGCCGTCACCATCGCCCTTGGCCCCGTCCAGGAGGCTTCGCCCCCGAGCCTTCTCTTCGACGTGAACACGGTGGTCCTCAGGGTGGCAGGCACACCCGTCGACGGAGTCCAACTCGCCACGGTGGTACTCACGCTGCTCGTCGTGGTGGGGCTGAGTGCCATGATGCGCTTCAGCCTCCTTGGCCTTGAGATGCGTGCTGCGGTCGAGAGTCCGAGATTGCTGCGACTCCAAGGGGTGAGCTCTCGGCGGGTCACCTCGGTGGCGTGGATCGTGTCATCGTCGCTGGCCGGACTCGCCGGTGTCCTGCTCGCTCCCCGATATGCCACCGTCTCGATCGACAACTACACCGTCTTGTTGGTGGCCGCCATCGCCGCCGCCGCCATCGCCAGCCTCGACTCGATGGGGATCGCCGCCCTCGCCTCCATTGCGATGGGCGTGATGATGGGTCTGGCAACGGGCTATGCCCCAGCGGGCAGCGTCTGGTCGACGGGTCTGTTGGCGGCAATACCGTTCTTCCTGCTCTTGATCCTCCTCGCCGTGAATCCCAAACTCCGCCGACTCGGCCAGAGCGCCGATCCTTTGGCGGGGGTGGATCCTCCGGGGGTGCCAATCTTGGCTCCACCGCGTTCACCGGTCCTCGATCGCTCATTGCGAATCGTGGGGCCCGGGGTACTGCTGCTCGGCATCGTCTCGGTGCTCACCTGGGTGCCGAGCAGTTGGGTCTTCGTCGTCACTGCGGGTCTCGGCCTCTCATTGATCTTCCTGTCGATCACCATGATCACCGGAGCAGCAGGCCAAGTAAGCCTGTGTCAGGCCACCTTTGCGGGGGTGGGTGCCTTCACCGCCGGACAACTGGCGACGAACTCGGGAGTGCCCGTTGTGGTGGCAGCCGTGGCCGGTGGCCTCGTGGCAGCCGGAGCCGGCCTGGTGGCTGCCTTGCCGGCACTGCGTCTGCGAGGGCTCGCCCTGTCGCTCTCCACGCTGACGCTGGCCCTGTTGGCCGATGCCATCGCTTTCCCAACCGCATGGATCGGGGGTCCGCCCTCTGGGCTCACGGTGCCCCGGCCGACACTCGGACCGATCAGTTTCGCCACCGACTCCACGCGGCCTTTCTTCGTGCTCGTGCTCGCGATCGTGGTGATCGTGGGGTTCTTCGTCCGTCGGCTCCTTCGGGGTGCCACGGGACGTGGGCTCGACGCCTGGCGCCAGAGCCCCCTCGCCTCGGCGGGCCTCGGCTACAGCCCCAATCGGACCAAGGTCGTCATCTTCGCCCTGTCGGCCGGGGTGGCCGGGCTCGGCGGCGGCCTTTGGGGATCGCTGCTGCAGGTGGTGAGCCCCGCTGACTTCACCTATGCCGACAGCCTGCTCTTCGTGGTGATCGTCATTACCGTCGGGGCACGATCGGTGGCGGGAGCGGTGGAGGCCGGAATCGGCTTTGCCCTGCTGACGCATCTGGCTGGCTACCTCCCCAACCGGATTTCCCCCTCAAGCATCGTGGCACTGGCCTTCTCCATCGGTGCCTTCACCTATGCCGCTCACCCGGAGGGGATCGTCGAGCAACTGCGTCGTCACGCCACCGTCCTTGCTGACTCAGGGGTTCGACGCATGGGGTCAGCGTCTCTGGAGGTCATCGCCGGGAGGTCGAAGCGATGAGCCGACTCGAGGTCCGGTCGCTGTCGAAGCGCTTCGGCGGACTCCTGGCGGTCGACGGGGTCAGTTTCTCAGTTGAGGTGGGCGAGTGCGTTGGGTTGATCGGGCCTAATGGCGCGGGCAAGACCACGGTGTTCAGCCTCATTGCCGGAGAGAGAGAACCCACTGGTGGCTCGGTGGTGCTCGAGGGTCGCTCCCTCGATCGGCTCGCCGCCTTTCGACGTGCCCGACTCGGCCTCGCGCGGACCTATCAACGACTCGAGGTCTTCCCGGATATGACTGTCCTCGACCACCTCCTCGTGGCGCAATTGGCGCACCGTGGGTCGACGGGAGTCATCCGGGATCTGCTTGGCCGAGGCCGCCCGACCCAAACGGAAATTGGACGAGCCACAGACGTGCTCGATCAGGTCGGGTTGGCTGACGAGGCCGATCGGGTCGTTGCCTCGTTGAGCCTCGGGACATGTCGGCTCGTGGAGCTCGCACGCGCCTTGGTGACGTCGCCCTCGCTCCTGCTCGCCGATGAGCCCTCGTCGGGCCTCGACGCCGAGGAAAGCGCTCGGCTGGGCGAGGTGCTGGTACGCCAGCGAGAGGCTGGTCTCGCCATTGTCGTGGTGGAGCACGATCTCGACGTGGTGGCCCAGGTCTGTGATCGAGCGGTGGTGATGGACCTCGGCCGGGTGATCGCCGACGCGCCCGTGGCCGAGGCTCTGGCCGACCCCGCAGTGCGGTCGGCCTATCTCGGGGTCGGCAGATGACCCCGGTGCTCGAATTGGCGAACCTTTCGGCATCGTATGGACCCTTCCGAGCATTGTTCGAGGTTGATCTTGCGGTGGGAGAGGGAGAGATTGTTGCTTTGTTGGGAGCGAACGGCGCCGGGAAGTCGACCATCGCCCGGGTGATCTCCGGGCTGGTGTCACCGAGCGGTGGCGTCATGCGACTAGCGGGCCGACCGACTGTCGGCTGGTCGGCGGTTCGGCTCCGACGCGCTGGGGTTCTGCACGTACCTGAAGGTCGAGGAATCTTCTCGTCACTGAGCGTGGAGCAGAATCTGATCTTGGCGTTGGCGGGCGAATCTCGCCGTCGTCGACGAATGCTGGTGGAGGAGGCATGCGCTCGCTTCGCCATCTTGGGGGAGCGGCGCAACCAGCGTGCCGGAAGCCTGTCGGGTGGCCAACAGCGGTTGCTCTCGCTTGCGGCCGCGCTGGTGGATCCGCCGAAGATCCTGGTGGCAGATGAGATCTCCCTTGGCCTTGCTCCCAATGTGCTCGACGAGGTCTATGCCGCGCTGGGGGCCCTTGCCGCGGCCGGGACCGCCCTCGTGCTGATTGAGCAGCAGACGACGCGAGCGGTCGACCTGGCGGACACTGCCGTGGTGCTGCACCACGGGAGGGTGGTCTACTCGGGCCCACCGACCGAGGCGACGGCGGCCCTGGCCGCTGGACTTTCTGGCCCCGGGTCGACCCCTGGTTAAACGGAACCGGCACGGCGGTTGAGGAACGTGGGATCATTGAAGCATGCGTGTATATCGGTGCTTCGCCTTCGTTGACCTCTCAGGGTTCACCGCGCTGACTGACCATGAGGGCGACGAACGCGCCGTGGCGGTGCTGAGTCAGTTTCGGGCCATCCTTCGAGAGGTGTGCTCACGTCGTGGGGTGCGGATCGACAAGTGGCTTGGTGACGGGGCGATGCTCGTGTCGGTGCAGCCCATGCCGCTGCTGGCCAGCCTTTTGGACTTTGAACTAGCCATCAGCCGATCGAACCTTCCATTGCGTGTCCGCTGCGGAGCAGACGACGGTGAGGTCATCCTCCATGAGGGGGACGACTACATCGGATCGGCAGTCAACACCGCAGCTCGCCTCTGCGATCTCGCCCCCGGTGGCACGGTGTTGGTATCACAGCACCTTGCGAAGGGTCGACCCGATTGGGCCTCGATCACCAGTGCACGCGAGCAGGAGATCAAGGGCTTCGAAGACCCCATCGCAGTAGCGGAGTTGTCGTTGGCTGTGCTCCAGGGCTCGACGAGCGCCTGTCCAGTCTGTGGGGTCCCGCTGAGCCTGCCGGTCGCTGATTCGACTGAAGCGCTCGATGACGGTGCCGTGGCACTCTTCTGCTCTGAAGGCTGCCGAGAGACTTGGGACCGACGTCCAAGGAGCATCACCGAGTTCCAGGGGAGCCTGCGATCACCGCTCATGGGAGCGTGATGAGGGCGTGAAGCTCAGCATCAAGCAGGTTGTCGCCTCCGTCGCTGGCGCCACTATTGCCGCCCTGGCCCTGTCGTTTCTCGGGGTTGGCGGGACACTGCTTGGTGTGATCGTGGGGAGCGCGGCGGCCACCATCTTCTCGGCACTGGCCTTCCATTCACTCGAGCGCGGCCACGCCAAGGTACGCGAGATCGTCGGTCCCGCAGGCCAGCCATCCACTGCCGGAGATCAGTTGATGTCCGAAATGGTGAGCGGGCGCCAGATTGAGCCACCGCCTCTCGCTCCGGAAGTCTCGCCGTGGAGCTCATTGGGGCCAGCGATCTCCACGACCGCCCCCAGCGTCGGAGCGTCGAAGCAAGGCAGGGGTCGGTGGCCGATTCTGGCGGTCATGCTGCTGGTGCTGGGTCTGACGCTGGGGATCGTGACCGCGCTCGAACTGGCCCTCGGCCAACCGATATCTACGGTGCTGACCGGATCAACTCCGCCTGCTGCGAAGACCTCCGTCGGAGATGTCTTGCGGGGTGGAGCCACCACGACCTTGCCGACCACCTCGACCTCACTCGTGAGCACCACCACCGGGCCGACGACTACGACGAGTCAGTCATCGACCACGACGACCCACCCGGCACCGTCGACCACCAGCACCTCGTCGTCGACAACCACCTCGTCGACGACCACCTCGACCACGACGCCGAGCTAGACCATCACCAGCCGCGGAACTGCGGGTCTCGTCGCTCGATGAAGGCGCTCACTCCCTCGCGCATGTCCTCGGTCGTGGTGACGAGTTCTTGGCCCCACGCCTCGTCGAGAAGAGCGGCAGAGCGGTCAGCGTCGAGAGCACGGTTGGTGATGGCCTTGGTAATGGCGATTGCCCTGGTGGGGGCCAGAGCGAGACGGCCGGCAAGGGCGGTGACCTCGGCGGTGAGGTCGCCGGCGGGAACGACACGGTTCACGAGCCCGATGCGCTCAGCCTCGGCGGCCGGCACCTCGTCGCCAAGGAAGAACAACTCCTTGGCCTTCTGGATTCCCACGAGGCGCGTGAGCAGCCATGCGCCAGCGGCATCGGGAGCGATGCCGCGGCGGATGAAGACCTCTATGAATCGAGCGGTGTCGGCTGCGATGACGAGGTCGCAGGCAAGCGCCAAGTGCATTCCGCCACCCGCTGCGGTGCCGTTAATGGCACCGATGACCGGCTTCTCGCAATCGAGCACAGCGCAGACCAGTTCCTGCCAGCCCCGCTGGATGAGGCGAGCGGCTTCGCCTTGGGCGCGCTCGGGAGCGCCGTCGGGCCGGGGTCGAGGAGGTCGTTGGTTGCGCAGGTCGGCTCCCGTGCAGAACGCTCGACTCCCTTCACCGGTGAGCACGACGCAGCGAACTGCGAGGTCGTCGGAGGCGTCGCGAAGCCATGCCACGAGTTGCTCGCGCATGTCAGCGCTCAGGGCGTTGCCTGCCTCGGGCTTGGCGATGGTCAGCCAGAGGACCCCGTTGTCGAGGTGTCGGGTTACGCCGATCTCGTCAGCCACCATGTGTGCTCCTTGTCGGATGGTTGTCGGGTGCCCTGGAGCGGAGCATCTCCGACTCCAGGGGCATCACCGACCCTTGGGGTGACCGACGGGGCTCGAACCCGCGACCTCCGGGGCCACATCCCGGCGCTCTGCCAGCTGAGCTACGACCACCAAGGCCCTCAATACTGCCACAAAATGCTCCACCGTTGGGCACAGCGAGATGGTCAGGGGACCTAGGCGCGGTAACGTCATCGTGGCGCCCCAGTGGTGCCGGCGCCCCTGTAGCTCAACTGGATAGAGCAGATGGTTTCTACCCATCAGGTTGCGGGTTCGACTCCTGCCGGGGGCACCATGTGATGTCGGGGGGGATAAGAGATAATCCGCTGGAAACGCCGCATTGGTGGATCCAGCAGCCGAATCTCAATCCCGCTGGGCGTGGAACACCCCACCCAGGATCCAGCAGGAGGGGTTCGAGGTCGTTCCCTTGGGGATGGCTCAGGTCATGTGGTCACGACGTGGTGGTGTCGACCGTGACTTGTGACGCACTCGCCAAAGAGGACACACGCGTTATGAGTCGGCGATGAAGAACTGGGCTGGTCGGTCACCCTCGCGTCGGACTCGACCTCTGCTCTCGAGCAGCACGAGGTGGGCCAGCGTCTCGCCATTGGCGGCTCGCTGCATGAACGGCGGGATCTCCTCAAAGGAGCGAGACCACGTAAGCCCCAACGTCAGGTCCCAACAGCTGATCCCTGGGGTGACGGCCAAGGTTGATTCGATCTCGCGGCAGCGATCCTCGTGATGGGCAACGAGCTGATCGGTGCGGGCCCTCAGTCCGCGGAACCGGTACTCGTGAGCCGGGAGAACCTCGTTGGGCTCAAGAAGGCCAATCTTCATGAGCGACTCCAGGTAGTCGCCGAGTGGGTTGGGAAATTGCTGAGAGTGGAATGAGATGTTGGGCGTGATCCGGGGGAGCACGTGGTCGCCCGACAAGAGGAGCCCGGCGGTGGCATCGAACAGGCACAGGTGGCCCGGGGAGTGGCCAGGGGTCCATATCGCCGTGAGGTCCCACCCCGGTACCCCGATGGAGTCACCATCCTCGACCCGTCGGTCGGGGAGTGCCATGTGGACCAGGCTCCTGATCTCCATCGAAGCACTGGCGAGGTCGGGCAGACTCTCGGCCGGTACGCCGGACACGGCGAGAAGCTCGGACATTCGACTGATGAGGTCGTCGGTCTCGACGTAGCGCTCCTCGAGCATCGCTGTGTCGGCGGGATGGAGGCCGATCCACGCGCCACTCGTCTCCCTGATCCGACCAGCGAGTCCGTAGTGATCGGGATGGATGTGCGTGACCATGACTCCGGTGACGTCGCTCATTGAACCGCCGGCGGTGGCCAAGCCGTCGTTGAGGGCCTGCCAAGCGTCGTCGGTGTTCCAGCCGGCATCGACGAGCGTGACGCCCTGGTCTGACTCGAACGCGTAGACGAGGACGTAGCGAAGTGGGTTATTCGGGATGGGGACAGGAATCGACCAGAGTCCCGGGCGAACCTGCTCGACCTCGGGGAGCACCTTGGCGTCCCACGCCGATCGCTGCATCGTCCCCGTAACCTCGAATTCCCGCACGGGGCGAGGGTATCGGTCGATCGTCCGGGGTGCGAACCCGGTGATCGACGGTGGTCGGGAAGGCGGGATTTGAACCCGCGACCCCCGCGTCCCAAACGCGGTGCGCTGCCTGACTGCGCCACTTCCCGTTGCTCCAGTCGGTGAGGACCGGCTCCTCAGGCTACCGAAGGACCGGCACCTCGTTGTCCGCTCAGGCCGATGGGGCCATCGGGCGAGCCTTCGCACCCCTCAAAAGCCGACCCGGAAGGGCTCCGGTGGCGACGCCGTCGGCATAGGTGACCTCACCGCACTTGATCGTGGCCACGTAGCCACGAGAGCGTTGGATCAGGCGCCTGCCGCCGGCCGGAAGATCATCGATGACGACGGGTGGCTCGATGGCCAACGCGTCGAAGTCGATGAGGTTGAGGTCGGCGAGCATGCCGGCAGCGAGTACGCCGCGATCGTTGAGGCCATAGAGACGAGCCGTCTCGCGGGTCTGCTTGCTCACGATGAACTCGAGTGGCAGTCGATCGCCCCGGGTTCGATCTCGGACCCAGTGGGTGAGCATGAAGGTCGGCATGGACGCATCGCAGATGGTTCCCACGTGAGCTCCGCCGTCGGCCAGTCCGATGGCGGCCCGGGGGTGCTGGAGCATGGCGAGCGTCGGTTCAAGGTCACCGTCGGAGTAGTTGAGGATCGGGATGTACAGCAGCCCCCAGCCCTGGTCATCGAGCATGGCGTCGTAGGCGATGGCAAGCGGGCTCTCGCCAGTGAGCTCGGACCTCCCGGCAAGGGAGGACTCGGGACCCGGCTCGTAGTCGGGTGGATCGCCGAGGATGAACGTCTTGGCATAGGCGCCGGCAAAGGCTGCGGCCACGTCGGGATCCTCGGGCGAGAAGGAGATGATCGCCTCGCGGACGTTCGGATCGAGGAGGACTTGATAGAACTCGGCCGGCGGCAAGTCGCGGGCCTTCAGCTCTGCATAGGCGGGGATTTGATCGAAGAGGCAGTACGTCACGTGATGACCAGTGAGCACACCGGTTGGCCGCCCCGCCACCTGCGGCCATAGATCAGCCCCTTCGGCGACGGCCTCAAGCGAGGCATCCATCATGTCTCGCCAGTGCTCAGGCGCTGGATCGATCTGCAGGAGGGCGAACGAGACCGGGCGCTTGATGGTGGCGGACAGCTTGCGCATCCAGTCCATCTCTTTGACGGCGGCGACCATGTCGTCGCCGGCAGTCCCGGCCGGGGCCAGTTCGAAGACGCCCGCATCGAGCTCGCCAAGGGCGGCCCCGATGCCGAAGAGCTCATCTTCGGCGGCGAAGGTCCCCGGTACCGGCTCACCATCGATTGCCCGGTGGGCCAAGGTGCGCGAGGTGGAGAAGCCAAGAGCACCGGCGGCGATGGCCTCTTTGACGATGGCCGACATCTCGGAGATGTCCTGCGAGGTGGCGGGCTCATTGCGAGCCCCTCGATCTCCCATGACATAGGCGCGCACCGCACCGTGGGAGATCTGGGTACCCACATCCATCGGCCACCGGCGCGGCTCGAGCGCGTCGAGGTACTCCGGGAAGGTCTCCCACTCCCAGGTGATCCCCTCAGCCAGAGCGGTGCCGGGGATGTCCTCGACGCCCTCCATGAGCCCGATCAGCCAGTCGTGCTTATCTGGGTGGGCGGGAGCAAACCCGACGCCGCAGTTTCCCGTCACGATGGTCGTGACGCCGTGCCACGCCGTCGGCGCCAGCTCGCTGTCCCAAGTGACCTGACCGTCGTAGTGGGTGTGGATGTCGACCCATCCGGGCGTCACTAAGAGGCCACTGGCATCGATGCGGCGCTCGGCTTCGGCGCCAGAGAGATCACCGACTGCAGCGATGGTCTCTCCGATCACGCCGACGTCGGCAATGCGAGGCTCGTCGCCGGTGCCGTCAACGACGATTCCGCCGGAGATGATCAGGTCGTACATGGGCCCCCCTCAGGTCAGTGACCGACAGGATGCCACGGCTCCGGTGTCGGCGCTCGGTCAGTGGTCGGTGCCGAGCATTCGGACCATGGCGGTGCCACAGGTGGGGCAAGCCCCCTGCGCCGCGAACCGTCCATTGGAGAGGTCCACCTTCTCGCCCTCGAACTCGCGCTTCTCTCTGCACTTGACGCAGTAGCCGCTGTAGGTCGTCATTGGTGTCTCCTGCTCCAGGCGGAGCATCGTCTCGCCTCCATGGCTCCTCACGCTACCGGTATCTGTGGCGCGCTCGAGTGGTGGCTGGCCTAGCGTCTGAGGCATGACCTCATGGAGCGACACCCAGATCATCGATGGACTCGAGGAGGTGTGGCAGTCGATCCTCGACGCCACCGTCGACCTCGACGAGACACAGTGGCGACTGCCGACAGACTGTCCTGGATGGAGCGTGGCCGATCAGCTGGTCCACCTCATCGGGATCGAGCGATCGCTCCAGGGCCATCCGGCCCCCAAGGTGGATTTGGTCGACACGGCACACCTGCGTAATCCGATCGGTGAGATGAACGAGGTCTGGATCGTGGACCGGCGGAGCCGCACCGGTGCCGAGGTGCGCGATGAGTTTGCCGAGGTGACAGCAGAACGCATCGCCGAGCTCCGCAGCCTGTCGACCGAGCAGCTCGATGTGATCGGGTGGAGCCCGATCGGCCAGGTCCCACTTCGGATGTTCATGGTCATCCGGGTGATGGACTCGTGGATCCACGAACAAGACGTCAGGCTGGCGCTGGGCCGTCCTGGGGGACACAACGGCTTCGGCGAAGAGGTCTCGATCTCTCGAGCCGACACGGCGCTCGGCGTGGTGGTCGGCAAGGGTGCTCGGGCTCCTGAAGGGTCATCGGTCGTCTTTGATGTCCTTGGACCACTCGGTGGCCGCCGGCGCATCGAGGTGACAGATGGCCGCGCCCGACCGGTAGAGGGGTCCGACTCCACGGCGACGATCACCCTGAGTCAACAGACCTATGTCCGCCGTTTCGGTGGACGGATGACTCTCGACGACGCGCTCGTCGCCGAGGGCACCGAGCTGTCGGGGGACGCTGCGCTCGCTGAGGCTGCACTGTCCGCTCTCGCGGTCATGGTCTGACCCGTTCAGCAGGGTCATCGGTCACCGATAAGGTAGGGAATTCTTATGCGAGCAACCTCTGAAACCGTCGAGAACAACAAGGTCAAGCTGTCGATCATCGTCGACGACGCTGACATCGAAACCGCCCTCACGAGCGTCGTCAAGACCCTCGGCCACCAGGTGAGGATCCCCGGCTTCCGTCCGGGCAAGGTCCCGCGCAAGGTGCTCGAGGCTCGGATGGGTGGTGCTGGAGCGCTGCGCGCTGAGGCCCTGCGTGAGTCACTGCCCGACTTCTATGCTGAGGCCGTCATCACCACCGAGATCGACCCGATCTCCCAGCCGGAGATCGAGATCACCGATGGGGAAGAGTCCGGTCCGGTGACCTTCGAAGCCATCGTCGAGGTGCGACCCGAGATCTCTGTGGCGGGCTACAACGGCCTGACGGCGACGATCCCGGCCCTCGAGGTCTCCGACGTCGACATCGACGCACAGATCGACCGGATGCGTGACAACGACGGCGAGCTCGTCGCAGTAGAGCGCGCCATCCTCTCGGGTGACTACGTCACGCTCGACCTCACGGGCACCGATGAGGAGGGCGAGACCGTTGCCCAGGCCGACGACTACCTCTACCAAGTCGGCAGCGGAACCATCCTTCCCGAGCTCGACGATGCGCTTCCGGGCGCTCGGCCAGGTCAAGACCTGACGGTGACCGGGACGCCCGAAGGCGGGACTCCCGTTACCTTCGCCGTGACGATCAAGGATGCCAAGGAGAAGGTGCTCCCCGACGTGACCGACGAGTGGGCGGCCGAGGCATCGGAGTTCGCCACCGTGGCCGAGCTTCGGGCTGACCTCGCCGACCGCATGGGCCGGGTCCGCGTTGTTCAGGGACAGATGGCGCTGCGTGAAGCCTCCCTCTCGGCGCTGATCGAGCTGATCGATGACAACGAGATCCCTGAGGTCATGGTCGACGCAGAGGTCCAGGAGCGCATCCACGACCTCGGACATCGCCTCGAGGCGCAGAAGTTGTCCATCGAGCAGTTCCTCCAGGCCACGGGACAGACCGGTGACGACCTCATCGGTGCCCTGCGTGCTGAGGCCTTCCGTGCAGTGAAGGTAGACCTTGGCCTCCGGGCGGTCGTCTTGGCTGAGCAGATCGAGGTCACCGACGAGCAGCTGGCCGAGGAGATCGGCCGGATGGCAGAGCAGTACAGCCAGACACCGGCTGCCATTCGTCAGCAGCTCGACCAGGCCGGGCGCACCATCGAGGTCAAGCACGCTCTCGCCAAGTCGACCGCAGCCAACTGGCTGGTCGAGAACATCACCATTGTCGACGAGCAGGGCAAGGCGATCGATCGCAGCCTGCTCACGGCGAACGTCGCCGACGAGGAGGCCATCGAGGCCGCCGAGGCAGCAGAGGAAGAGGAGGCCGACTGATGGGCCGAGCAGGGAGTGACCTTCGAGCATCGAGTTATCTGGTCCCGAGCGTTGTCGAGTCGACGACGCGCGGCGAGCGGAGCTTCGACCTGTACTCCCGCTTGTTGCGGGAGCGGATCATCTTCCTTGGCACGCCGGTGGATGACACCGTGGCCAACCTGATCTGCGCGCAGATGCTGTTTCTTGAGTCGGAGGATCCCGACAAGGACGTACACCTCTACATCAATTCGCCAGGCGGCGACATCACTGCGCTGTTGGCCATCTACGACACGATGAAGTTCATCCGTCCCGATGTCTCGACCTTCTGCTTCGGCCAGGCCGCCTCAGCCGCAGCCGTCCTGCTGGCCGCTGGGGCCAAGGGCAAGCGGTTTGCGCTCCCGAATGCACGGATCCTTCTGCACCAGCCATGGGGCGGAGTGGGTGGTCAGGCCTCGGACATCGAGCTGCAGGCCAAGGAGATCCTCCGGATGCGTGACCTGCTCAACGGCATGATCGCCACCGACACCGGTCAGGACCCGGCGCGAGTCTCGTCTGACACCGACCGTGACTTCATCATGACGGCCGCAGAAGCGGCCGAGTACGGCGTGATCGATGAGGTCATCACGGCGCGCGACAGCGCGGCCTAGGGTTGAGCATCGGGTCCTAGGACCAACAGACGAGCGAGGGAGTACACGTGGCGAAGTTCGGCGAGGGAACAGACCTCGTCAAGTGCAGCTTCTGCAGCAAGTCGCAGAAGCAGGTCAAGAAACTCATCGCTGGACCAAGCGTCTACATCTGCGACGAGTGCATTGACCTGTGCAACGACATCATCGCCGAGGAGTTCTCGGACGGGACCGAGGTCAGCCTCGAGGACCTTCCAAAGCCGCGTGAGATCTCAGAGTTTCTCGATGAGTACATCATCGGTCAGGAATCGGCCAAGAAGAGCCTGTCGGTGGCGGTGTACAACCACTACAAGCGGATTCACGCCGCCCCGAGCACAGGCGAGGACGCAGTTGAGTTGGCCAAGTCCAACATCCTGCTGCTGGGCCCGACCGGATGCGGCAAGACCCTCTTGGCGCAGACCCTTGCCCGGATGCTCAACGTGCCCTTTGCCATCGCCGACGCCACGGCGCTGACGGAAGCCGGCTACGTGGGCGAGGACGTCGAGAACATCCTGCTCAAGCTGATCCAAGCCGCGGACTGGGATGTCAAGAGAGCTGAGACCGGGATCATCTACATCGACGAGATCGACAAGGTGGCCCGCAAGAGCGAGAACCCATCGATCACCCGGGATGTGTCGGGCGAAGGCGTCCAGCAAGCTCTGCTCAAGATCATGGAGGGAACGGTGGCTTCGGTGCCGCCCCAGGGCGGGCGCAAGCATCCCCAGCAGGAGTTCATCCAGATCAACACGACGAACGTGCTCTTCATTTGCGGCGGGGCCTTTGCCGGGCTTGACAAGGTCATCTCGCAGCGGATCGGGCGCAAGTCGATCGGCTTCCGGGCCGAGATCGGGGCCTCCGAGTCCGCCGATCCTGAGGTGCTGCGCAGTGTCCTTCCGGAGGATTTGATCAAGTACGGCATGATCCCCGAGTTCATCGGCCGGCTCCCGGTTGTCACTGCGGTGAGCCCGTTGACTCGAGAGATGCTCGTCCAAATCCTCGTAGAGCCGCGGAACTCGCTCGTGCGTCAGTATCAGCGGGTGTTCGAGCTCGATGGGGTGGAGCTCGAGATCACCGTCGACGCCCTTGAGGCTGTCGCCGACCAGGCGCTGCTCCGAGGGACTGGTGCCCGGGGACTGCGAGCCATCCTTGAAGAGGTGCTCCTCGACGTGATGTACGACCTGCCCAGCCGCACCGACGTGTCGCGCTGCGTGATCGATGCCGCCGTCGTGCTCGACCGGGTGAGCCCGACGTTGGTACCGATCGAGAAAAAGAAGGCGACGCGCACTCGGCGCGCCGCCTCCTGATCTTCCGTTCTTCGGTGGCCTTCGCCTCGATCGAGCTCGCCCTGGTCTGGCTCGACAGTCACATCGATTACGAGCGCGTTGCTCCGACCCGACGCTCGCTGCCCACCCTCGATGGCATGCACGAGGCGCTCGCCATGCTCGGCGATCCACAGAGGGCCTATCCCGCCATTCATCTCACAGGCACCAATGGCAAGGGTTCAACCACGGCGATGGTGTCCGCCCTGCTCGTGGAGAGCGGGCTCTCGGTTGGAAGCTATACCAGCCCGAACCTGCACCGCGTCAATGAGCGCATCGCATGGAACGCGGACCCGATCTCCGATGCGGATCTGCTCGACGTCCTCGATCGGCTGCGCATGATCGAGCCGTCGTTGTCGGAGCCGTTGACCCGATTCGAGCTTCTCACGGTGGCGGCACTGCTGCACTTTGATGACATAGCCGTTGACGTGGCAGTGATCGAGGTCGGCCTCGGGGGGACTTGGGACTCGACCAACGTGATCGGAGCCCCCGTCGCGGCGATTACCAGCATCGGGCTCGATCACACGCAGGTGCTTGGCGATACCGTTGAGGAGATCGCCGCCGACAAAGCGGGGATTATCGGGCCGGGGGCCACAGCAATCCTCGGTCCCACCAGCGACTCGGTGGCCGAGGTGGTGGAGCAGCGTTGCGATGCGGTCGGAGCGGCGGGACTCTGGCGCTACGGGACCGAGATTGCCTGCACCGCTGATCGCCTGGCGGTCGGCGGACGTCTCGTGGACCTCTCGATCCCCGGAGCGACCTATCACGAGGTGTTCGTGCCGCTCCATGGACACCATCAAGGTCAGAATGCCGCCGTAGCCGTCGGCGCCGTAGCGGCATTCCTTGGGTGGGCACCCGCACCTGACGTGGTGGAGACCGCCTTCGCCGCGGTGCTGGTTCCCGGACGTCTCGAGGTGCTCGGCAGCCAACCGCTGGTGATCGTCGACGGGGCACACAACGCGGCAGGGGCTGAAGCCCTGTCGAGGGCGCTCACCGAGGCCTTCAGCGTTGAGGGTCGACGGGTGGCGGTGCTCGGGATGCTGGAGGGTCGTGACCCCATAGCGATCCTGCGGCCACTGGCCGAGGCGGGTATCGACCATGTCATCTGTGTGATGCCGGTGACCCCTCGGGCCATGTCTGCCAGCCAGGTGGCCTCTGCGGCGGTGGAGGTCGGACTCACTGCCGAGGTGGTCTCATCGGTCGAGGCGGGAGTGGATGAGGCGCTCACGCTGGTGGCCGACGACGGACTGCTGTTGGTCTCAGGATCGCTCTATGTGGTGGGTGATGCACGTGCTCGGCTGATCGACGTGCTCAACGCAGGCCACTGAGCCAGCGGCCCTCTGGCCGGTCGACCGGTCACTGCTAAGGTCGATTCTCGTGGATAGGACCCTTGTCATCGTGAAGCCTGACGGCGTGGAACGCCGTCTTACCGGAGAGATCATCGCCCGCTTGGAGCGCAAGGGTCTCTCGATTGCCGCTGCCGAGCTGCGCACCATTTCCCGTGAGGTGGCTGAGGCTCACTATGGCGAGCACGCCGACAAGCCGTTCTTTGGCGAGCTGGTGGACTTCATCACCCGGTCGCCGGCCATGGTGATGGTGATCGAGGGTCCTCAGGACACTTACAAGGTGGTCCGGAACCTGATGGGTGCCACGAACCCGAAAGACGCTGCACCCGGCACGATCCGAGGCGATCTGGCGATCGACATGGGCGAGAATCTCATCCACGGCTCCGACTCACCCGAGTCAGCGGAGCAGGAGATCTCCCTGTGGTTCCCGGGATTGGCCTGACGATCACGACCGTGCCTTGTGCGGCGCGGCCCTGTCTCGTAGCCTTAGGACGAGACCGAGAGTTTCTGGGCCGATGCCGTCGGCCGCAAGGCGCTCTCGAGAGGACACACTTTTTTCATGCGTGACAACCATCTCTTCCTCCTTGGGCGGGACATGGCCGTTGACCTCGGTACGGCCAACACGCTCGTCTACGTGCGCGGCCGGGGCATCATCTTGAACGAGCCATCGGTGGTGGCGGTGGACGTCAAGGATGGACGTCCCCTCGCCGTGGGTTCCGAAGCCAAGCGGATGATCGGTCGGACGCCGAGCAACATCCAGGCCATTCGACCGCTCAAAGACGGCGTGATTGCCGACTTCGAGATCTGCGAGAAGATGCTGCGCTACTTCATTCACCGGGTGCACCAGCGTCGCTTCGCGAAGCCGAGGATGGTCATCTGTGTCCCCTCGGGAATCACTGGCGTCGAGCAGCGAGCAGTCATGGAGGCCGCAGAGTATGCCGGCGCTCGCAAGGCCTACATCATCGAGGAGCCCATGGCGGCGGCCATCGGAGCAGGGCTCCCGGTTCACGAGCCGACGGGCAACATGGTCGTGGACATCGGTGGGGGGACCACCGAGGTAGCAGTGATCTCGCTCGGCGGCATCGTGACGAGCCAGTCGATCAAGCTTGCTGGTGACGAGCTCGATGAGGCGATCGTTAGCTACGTCCGCAAGGAGTTCAGCCTTGCACTCGGAGAGCGCACGGCAGAAGAGCTCAAGATTGCCCTCGGCTCGGCATTTCCTCTCCAAGAGGAGTTGCGTGCCGAGATCCGGGGTCGCGACCTCGTCTCCGGTCTGCCCAAGACCGTCGTCATCTCCACCGAGCAGATCCGAGAGGCCATCGAGGAGCCTGTGACCGCCATTGTCGATGCGGTCAAGGTGACCCTCGACCGGACACCACCCGAGCTCTCGGCTGACATCATGGAGCAAGGGATCGTGCTGACAGGCGGTGGAGCCCTCCTGCACGGCCTCGACGCCCGACTCCAGAGCGAGACCGGGATGCCGATCGTGGTGGCTCGGGACCCGTTGAACTGCGTGGCGATCGGCAGCGGACAGTGCCTCGAGGAGTTCGAGGCACTCAAGCGGGTGCTGATCTCCTCCTCCTCGCGCTGAGGGACGAGGAGCTGGTCGAGTGGCGAACCGTCGCACGCGTCGGACCATCACGACCTTCGTTGCCCTGGCCTTCATCTCGCTCATCCTGATCGCCTTCAGCGGTCCAGCATCGAGCGGTGTCGTTGGTGTCGTGAAGTCCGTCGGTTCAGCCGTGGTCTCGCCAGTGGTGAGCCTGGTCGATGCGGTCACGAGACCCATCGGGAACCTCTTCGCAGGCGCCATCAACTACGGAGCTGTCACCGCAGAAAATGGCCGTCTCAGAGCCACGATCGGCCGCCTTGAGCAGCAACGGCGGTCGAGCTCGTATCAGGTCCAGCAGCTCAAAGAGCTCAGCACACTCCAGAACGTGCCGTTTCTCGGCTCGCTCAAGACGGTGACGGCGGCAGCGACATCGATCGACACGTCGAACTTCGCGTCGACGATCACTGTGAACAAGGGGACGAGTGACGGAGTCGCCATCGGCATGCCGGTCGTGGGCGGCGGGGGACTGGTCGGACAGGTCATCGATGCCTCGAGTCGATCGGCGATCATCCGCCTCGTGACCGATGGTGCTACTCATGTCGGCGGTGTGTTCGGACGGTCATCGATCTATGGCGTGGTCAATGGCGTCGCCACGGGTCGTCCGCTCAGCGTTGACTTCGTGGCACCGCGCACCGCACTGCGGATCGGTCAGACCGTGTTCACCAATGGGCTCAACGGAGCCGAGTATCCCGCAGGGATCCCCATCGGAACGGTGCGGTCGGCATCGACGCCAGTGAACTCGATCCAGATGTCGATCGAACTCGCTCCGGCGGCGGATCTCGACCACCTGGCCTTCGTCGATATCGTCATCTGGGTCCCGTCACAATGACCGGTCGAGTTGGAGTTCGCCTCGCCCTGGTCATTCTGGCCACGATCGCCCTGCAATTCAGCCTGCTCAACGGCATTCGTATTGGCCACGTCCACCCGGAGATCATCTGGCTCATCCCGGCGGCGGCTGGCCTGCTGGCCGGACCGGAGCTCGGCATCGTCATTGGGTTCCTCGCCGGCCTCTGGCTTGACTGCCTCGTGCCGACACCATTCGGACTATCCGCTCTGGTGGGTGCTTCGATCGGCTACCTCGCCGGCCTCCTCGAGCAGCGCGGTGTCGTGGTCGGTGCGGGTCAGGTCGTTTGGGTGGGTCCGGGCCTCGGTGCGGCGGCTGGACTTTTCGGCGTCCTGCTGTTCGGGGTCATCGGGTGGTTGATGGGCGACAATGGATTCGCGTCGGTCGACTACCTGGTGCTGACGATTCTTGAGCTGGTGGTGGCAGGATCACTGATGATGCCGGTGTTGTGGGGAGTGCGATGGGCACTCGGGACAGAAGGACGCGCGCGTCGACCGCGGCGCCGGCAGGCTGCCTGGTGAGGCGCTCATCGACCAGGCTGGGGCGCCGCCTGAGTCAACCCAAGATCCGGGAACGTCGTGGCGTCTCGATGGCCGACATCGTTCCTTCGCCTGACGAGATCCCCGGGCGGCCAGATCTTCGGCTCATTGTCATCGGTATCGTGGCTGCGGTCCTCTTCTCGGCCATGATCCTGCGCCTTTTCAGCCTCCAAGTGGTCAACTCCAACAGTTTCAAGCGCGCCGAGACAGCCAACAAGCTCCGGGTCGTCCCGCTGCCCGCTCCGCGCGGTCTGATCACCGCACGATCTGGAACCGTCCTTGTTGGCAACGAGGTGGCCCAGAACATCGTGTTGTCTCGCGAGGTCGCGCAACAGCACCCTGAGGTCATCGGGCAGGTTGCAGCCCTTGTCGGCAAGACGCCCGCCCAAGTCAAGGCGATCTTGAGGAACCCGAAATTCGATCCCTATCAACCCGCCCCCGTCATGGCCGATGCCTCAGTCCAGACAATCCAGTTCCTCCAGGAGCACCCTGGGGACTATCCAGGCGTGAGCGTCCAGCAGTCCTCGAGCAGGGTCTATCCCCAGGGGGGGACGCTGGCGGCACACATCCTCGGCTACACCGGTGCCATCAGTGCTCCGGAGCTCGCTGCCAACCAGCACGCGGGCTACACCCAGGCATCGATCTTCGGCAAGACCGGGGTCGAGAACTTCTACCAGTCGGCCCTGCGAGGAAAGGATGGCTCGGAGTCGATCCAGGTGGACTACAAGGGTGCCGTCAAGGGCGTGGTCTCAGCGGTTCGCCCGTCGTCGGGCAGCACTCTGGTGCTCAACATGGACCTCGGGCTCCAGCAGGAGGTCCAGAAGGATCTCGAGGCACAGGTGCTTGAGGACCGGCAGACTGTGGACAAGCGATCGGGGAAGATCCCGCCGGCACCCGACGGGGCGGTGGTTGTCATGGATCCCCACACGGGAGCCATCTTGGCCATGGCCAGCTATCCGACCTTCGACCTCACGTCGTGGGTGAAGGGTATCTCTCAGACTGATCTCGATACCGTGTTGGCCTCAGGAGCCCTCAACAACTACGCAACCAACGGGCTCTACACACCGGGGTCGACGTTCAAGATGATCACGGCCACCGCACAGCTCCAAAATGGGCTGCTTTCGGCGAATCAGTATGTCAACGACACCGGCAAGTTCGTGACGCCCGGCTGTCAGGTGCACGGCGCCGGCTGCACGTTCCACGATGACGAGGCCGGGGGCCTCGGCATGGTCAATCTACCGATGGCCCTGACCGCCTCGTCGGACTACTACTTCTACAACATCGGATATCTCTTTGCCGTCCAGCCGAGCAAATATGGCACCGAGCCGATCCAGAAGATGGCGGCACAGTACGGGATCGGCCTCCCGTCCGGAGTCGACTTGTCAGGAGAGGCTCGCGGTCGTGTCGATTCGAAGACCGTTCGCCAGCAACTGCACGCGCAGAGCCCCACGGCGTTCCCCAATACGACCTGGTACGTCGGTGACAACATCGAGATGGCGTTCGGGCAAGGCTCCACAGTCGTGACGCCGCTTGAGATGGCAACGGCATATTCGACC
>CAIUMH010000138.1 GCA_903900235.1 uncultured Actinomycetes bacterium | reverse complement strand
GGTGGTGGTGCAGCCCTTGGTCCGGTCCTCAATGGCCACGACGGCGTAGGAGGTGATGGCCGAGCCATTGGCGGCCGGTGCGGTCCATGAGACGCTGACCTGGGTGCTGGCCCTCGTGCCGGTGACCCCGGTGGGGGCATTGGGACGAGTCGCTGGCGTGACCGAGCTCGAGGGGATCGAGGGATCGCTGCTGCCCACCCCATTGGAGGCCGACACCCGGAAGGTATAGCTCGAGCCATTGGTCAGGCCCGTGACGACACAGGTGGTGGCGCCGGTGGTGGTACAGCCCTTGGTCGGGTCCTCGACGGCGACGACGGCATAGCCGGTGATGGCCGAGCCATTGGCGGCCGGTGCGGTCCACGAGACCGTCGCCTGCTGATTGCCACGCTGGGCCAAGACCGAGGTCGGCGGATCTGGGCGTGCCGCCGGGGTCACGGGATACGACATCGTCGAGAGGTCGCCCGTGCCGACCCCATTGGTCGCCGTAACCTGGAAGCGATAGCTCGTGCCATTGGTCAGGCCCGTGACGACACAGGTGGTGGCGCCGGTGGTGGTGCAGCCCTTGGTCGGGTCCTCGACGGTCACGACGCTGTAGGCGGTGATGGCCGAGCCGTGATCAACCGGAGCAGTCCAGGACACCGCCGCCTGCTGATCGCCTCCCCGAGTCCCCACCGCTGTCGGCGCGTTGGGTCGAGCCGCGGGCACGACTGGTGTCGACGCCGACGAGGCGATGCTCGCACCGATCGAGTTCGAGGCCACGACTACGAATGTGTAACTCGTCCCGTTGGTCAGGCCGGACACGTTGCACGTCGTGGCGGTCTTCGTCGTGCAGTTCTTGGTCGGGTCCTCGACCGCGGTCACCAGGAACCCTGAGATGGCCGAGGTAATCGCGTCTGCTGCCACCCAGGTGACAGTGGCTTGCTGGTTTCCCGGCGTCGCCGTCACCCCCGTGGGTGCTGCAGGGATCGCCGTCGGGATCGGTAGCGGGATGACGGGGTACGACATCGTCGAGGCGTCGCCCGTGCCGACCCCATTGGTCGCCGTCACCTGGAAGCGATAGCTCGTGCCATTCGTCAGACCGGTGACGGTGCAGGTGGTGGCGCCGGTGGTGGTGCAGCCCTTGGTCGGGTCCTCGACGGCGACGACGCTGTAGGCGGTGATGGCCGAGCCGTGATCAACCGGAGCAGTCCAGAACACCACCGCCTGCTCAACGCCTCCCCGAGCCCCCACCGCGGTCGGCGCGTTGGGTCGAGCGGCGGGGGTGACCGGGGCCGATGGCGTTGAGGCAGCGCTCGTCCCGACTGCGTTGGTCGCCGTCACCTGGAACCGATAGCTGATGCCGTTTGAAAGGCCCGTCACCGTGCAGGCGACCGCCGTCTTGGTGGCGCAGCCCTTACTCGGGTCCTCGACGGCGACGACCGCATAGGCGGTGATGGCCGAACCATTGGAAGCGGGTGCCGTCCATGAGACCGTCGCCTGCGCGTTTCCCCGCTGGGCCAGCACGCCCACGGGAGCATCCGGCACTGCCGTCGACGCGCCAGCGCCGATCGCCTCGGTCGGGACGAGAACTGCGAAGAGGAAAATCACTACTGCCGTCAGCATTGCGTTGCAATACCGGAGGAACGGTGAACGGCCTGAATACATTGTTATATGTCTATCGCTTCGACCGCCCTAAGGGTATGGCGAGAAGACAAATTCTTTGCAATCTCTTGGTGCATTGCCGTCAGCCTCCGGGCTGGTAGACGCCGTATACGCCCCTGAGTGTGTCGGCAACTTCCCCGAGGGTGGCCATCGCCTTGAGAGCCTGTTTCATCGGGACCAGCACATTCTGCGTCCCTCGGGCCGCTGCCTCGACATCAGCCAGCGCATCGTCCACTGCCGCTTGGTCGCGCTCGGCCCGCACTCGGGCAAGGCGCGCCACCTGATCGATCTCGAGCTGGGGATTGATCGGGAAGACATCTGCGGGATCGGCCGTCTCGTCGGTGAACTTGTTCACCCCGACGACGATCTTCTCCCCGGAGTCGACGGCCTTGGCGTAGGCATAGGCCGCGGACTCGATCTCCTCCTGCATGTAGCGGGCCTCGATCGCTGCGACCGCACCACCTTCGGCGTCGATCTGCTCGATGTACGCCATGGCCGCGGCCTCGATCTCGTCGGTCAGCGTCTCGACGAAGTACGAGCCGGCCAGCGGGTCAACCGTGTCGGCGATCCCAGACTCGTACCCGACGATCTGCTGGGTGCGCAGCGCGATCTTGGCCGCCTTTGTTGTGGGGAGCCCGAGCGCCTCATCAAAGCCATTGGTGTGGAGGCTCTGGGTCCCACCGAGGGCCGCCGCCATGGCCTGGATCGTCACTCGAACGATGTTGTTCTCCGGCTGCTGGGCGGTGAGCGTCGATCCGCCCGTCTGCGTGTGGAAGCGCAGGACCTTGCTCCGCTCGTCCTTGGCTCCGAAGCGCTCGGTCATGATCCTCGACCACATGCGACGCGCCGCACGGAACTTCGCCACCTCTTCGAACAGGTTGTTGTGCGAGTTCCAGAAGAAGCTCAGTCGCGGGGCGAAGGCATCGACGTCGAGGCCCGCCGCCTGAGCCGCCTCGACATAGGCGATGCCGTTGGCGATGGTGAAGGCGATCTCCTGGACCGCGGTGGAGCCCGCCTCGCGGATGTGATAGCCGGAGATCGAGATCGTGTTCCAGCTCGGGAGATTCTCCGCGCAGTAGGCAAAGGTATCCACGATGAGGCGCATACTCGGCCTCGGCGGGTAGATGTAGGTCCCCCGAGCGACGTACTCCTTCAAGATGTCGTTCTGGATGGTGCCTCGGATCTTGGCCTTGTCCGTGACCCCCTGTTCTTCGGCGACGAGCTGGTACATCAACAGCAGCGTCGAGGCGGTGGCGTTGATCGTCATCGACGTGGTCACCGTGTCGAGGGGGAGGTCCTTGAGGAGCAGCCGCATGTCGGCGAGTGAGTCGATGGCGACGCCGACCTTCCCGACCTCGCCCTGCGACCGCGCATGGTCGGAGTCGTAGCCCATCTGGGTCGGAAGGTCGAAGGCACAACTCAGCCCGGTCTGGCCGGCGTCGAGGAGGAACTTGAACCGCTCGTTGGTTGACTCCGCATTGCCGAAGCCGGCGTACTGGCGCATCGTCCAGAGGCGCTGTCGATACATCTGCTCGTGGACGCCCCGGGTGTACGGAAACTGACCCGGCATACCGAGCCTGCTGGCGGGGTCAAAGCCGTCGAGATCCTCCTCGGTATACAGCGGCTTGATCTCGATTCCGGAATCAGTCGCTCGTGCGTCGGTACTCTGCGGGTTGCTCACGGCGCAAAGTTTAGATGCCCACCAGCCACCATGGCACTTTCAGGCAAAGAGGCATCACCGAGCCATGGTTCGATCGCCTCTGGCGCTGCCATCGACGGGCGGCAACTCTCATTGTCGAGCACCCTGACCATGGGCATGATGACGGTAGTGTCAGAGGAACTGACCGAACACGGAAGCAGGGAACGCAGATGCCTGAGCAGGTGCCGACAGAGCTCGATGTGGTGATCATCGGGGCGGGAATCACCGGGATCGACGCCGCCTACCACCTATCGACCAGCCTGCCCGGCAAGCGCTTTGCTGTGCTCGAGGCCCACGAGTCCTTCGGTGGGACGTGGCTGATCCACACCTACCCCGGCGTGCGGTCCGACACCGAGCTCTACACCCTCGGCTTCAGCTTCAAGCCCTGGACCGGAGACCCCTATGCCGGCGGTGCGGCCATCCAGAACTACCTCGGCGAGACCATCGAGGAATTCAACCTCGGGAGCCACTTCTTCTACAACAAGACGATCACCACTGCGAGCTGGTCCACCGAGCTGCAGCGCTGGACCGTTTCGGGAACCGACACCTCGACGGGGAAGCCGTTCAGCGTGACCACCTCGTTCTTGTGGATGTGCCACGGCTACTACGGTCACGATCAAGGACACACGCCCACCTGGCCCGGAATGGAATCGTTCGCCGGGGAGTGGATTCACCCCCAAGCCTGGCCCACCGATGTCGACCTCAAGGATCGTCGCATCGCTGTCATCGGCTCAGGCGCCACCATGGCCACCCTGGTTCCGGCCATCGCCGACAGCTGCGCCCATGTCACCGTCGTCCAACGCTCCCCTACCTATTTCTTCCAGAGCCCGAACACCGAGCCCCTTGCCGACCAACTGCGGGGCCTGAGCACTCCAGAGGAGTGGATCCACCAGATCATCCGCACCAAGGCCGTCGGCGAGATGCAGTCGCTCACTGAGATCCAGATGGCCCACCCGGAGCTCTCAAAGGCCGGGCTGGTCAAGATGGTCGCCGACCAACTCCCCGAGGGCTACGACGTCGAGACTCACTTCACTCCTCGGCACCTCCCCCACGAGCAGCGTGTGTGTCGGATCCTCGATGGCGATCTGTTCGCCAAGATCTCTGAGGGCAAGGTCACCATGGTGACCGATGAGATCGCCACGTTCACACCGACCGGCCTCACCACCGAGGACGGCACCGTGGTCGACGCCGACGTGGTCATCACTGCCACAGGGTTCGACCTCACCGCGCTCGGCGGCGTCACCTTCGATGCCGATGGCGAAGCCATCGACTTCTCCAAGTCGATCACCTACCGGGGGATGCTGTTCACCGGCTTCCCCAACCTGGCCTGGACCTTCGGGTCGCTGCGTCTCAGCTGGACCATGCGAGCGGACCTGGTCAACCAGTACATCGTCCGGCTCTTGGCCCACCTTGATGAGCTTGGCGCCACGTCGGTCGAGCCTCGCCTTCGCCCTCAAGATGAAGCAATGGCGATCGGTCCCTATATCGACCCCGCCAACTTCAACCCGGGCTACGCACAGCGATCTCGTGAGATCATGGCCAAAAGCGGGTCGACCGCCGAGTGGCAGCTGGACCTCGACTTCTGGCACGAAGCCTCCGTGCTCCCGACAGTCGACCTCAACGACGATCGCCTCGTCTACCGGCTGCCTCCTACCGACTAGCCCGACGCCGCTCCCGTCACCCATGGCCGCAGGCCACCAGGGACGCCTCGCCGCCCGGCCCAGAAGCGGTCATCGGTCGCAGATACACGTGCCAACATTGCTAGAGCGCGCCCCTGGAGGTCCGATGATCGAACTGTCCCATCTGGGAATCTGTGTAACCGACCTCGATCGCTCCGTCGCCTTCTACGCCGAGGGCCTCGGGTTCACGATCGCCGAACGCCACGAAGTGGGAGCAGACTTCGCCCGCCTGATGGAGCTCGATGATGTGGTCCTCACCTCGCAGTTTCTGCGACGGGACCACGTGGCCATCGAACTACTCAACTTCGCCCGCCCTGACACGACGGTCGCCACGCGGCGGCCGATCACGACGGCCGGCCTCACCCACCTCTCGTTCCGGGTGGGCGATCTCGATGCTGAACTCACTCGACTCATTGGCCTCGGCGGCTGCGAGATCAGGGGGACAAGAACTGAATTGGCCGACGGCACCCTCCGCTTCGTCTACCTGACCGATCCTGACGGGACAAGGATCGAGCTGATGGAGTTACCCCGATGACCATGTCGCCCCGCCGAGTGCTCCTCGTGCTTTCCGAAGCAGGAACCGGAGGCATGCAGGCCATGGTGGGTGTCCTCGCCGGGGGTCTCGCCGATGCCGGCGTCGAGGTCCACTTGGCCGCCGGAGGTGATGCTCCAATGCCCGCCGCCGTGACCGAGGTCGTCGAGCGGGGTGCGACAGTGCTCCACCGGCTGCCCTCGCCTCGGGGCGCAGGACTCCTCCAATGGACGCTCGGCCTACGAACGCTGTGTCGCAAGATCCGACCCGAGATCGTCCACGGCCACGGCCTGCGCACCGCCTGGCCGATCGCCATCGTGGCTGATCGCCGGCGAGTCCTCGTCACCTGTCATGGCCTCCCTCCGGACGATCTCGAGCGGTCGGCTCGGCTCGTTCGACGATCCCGGATCACCGTGGCCGCTGTCGGACCAGGGCTGGCCGATGCACTCCGGCGAGCCGGGCTCGATTGTTGGCTCATCGAGAACGGTGTACCCGATGCTCCTTTGGCCACGGACCGCGATCTGCTCGCAACATCGCTCGGGATCGATCCAAGCACCCCGCTAGTCGTCCAAGCGGCTCGGCTGAGTCCCCAGAAAGATCCCCTCACCGCCGTGGCCGCCATTGCTGCGGTGCCTGGGGCCACCCTTCTGCTGCTCGGCGGAGGGGTCCTCGAAGAGGATGTCGCCGGCCTCGCCAGATCTCTCGAGGTTACTGACCGAGTGGTGATCGCCGGATGGAGCCCTGAGGCTCGATCGATCCTCGGAGCCGCCGATGTCGTACTGCTGAGCTCATTGTGGGAGGGTCAGCCACTGGTGCTCGTCGAGGCCGCCGCCGCTGGGGTACCCATCGTGGCCACCGACTGTCCCGGGGTCGGCGACTGGCTCGTCGATGGCGTCGAGGCGCTGCTCTCTCCATCGGGCGATCCGGCAGCCCTCGCTAAGAACATCGGTCGAGCACTCGATGACCACGTGCTGAGGGACAAGCTGATCGGGGCTGGTGCACTCCTCGCTGAGCGTCACACTGCAGCCTCCATGGTGGACCGTCACATCGACTGCTACCAGGCGCTACTCGCTCGCTGACTACCGAACGGCCTTCTCCGCCACCGGGTTCCCTCATCGCTCGTTCACGCAGCCCACGGAATCGAGTGGCGGGTTCAACCGGTCACCTCACCGAGCGTGAGCTCAGCCGGGGTGCGGCATGCAAAGGTCGTCGTACTCGGCGATGACGATGGGCTTTGCGTTGGGCCCACAGGCCGGGCACTCCGGGTCGCGCCGCACCTTGAAGGCACGGAAGGACTCCTCGAGGGCGTCGAAGGCCAGCAGGCGCCCAACGAGCGTCTCGCCGAGTCCGAGCAGCACCTTGATCGTCTCGAGAGCCTGGATCGACCCCACGATGCCAGGGAGTACGCCGAGCACGCCGGCCTCAGCGCAGCTCGGGGCCAGCTCGGCCGGCGGCGGCTCAGGGATCATGCAGCGGTAGCAGGGGCCCACATAGGGGTCGAAGACGGTGATCTGGCCCTCAAAGCGGAAGATCGAGCCGTGCACGACCGGGATCCGCTTGAGAAGCGCGGCATCGTTGACCAGGTAGCGGGTCGGGAAGTTGTCGGTGCCATCGACGATCACGTCGTAGCCGTCGATGATGTCGAGGATGTTGTCCGCCCCAAGGCGGGTGTCATAGGTCTCGACGGTGACGTCAGGGTTGATGAGCTCGATCGTCTTGCGGGCCGAATCAACTTTGCGCATACCCACCCGGTCGAGGTTGTGCAAGATTTGGCGCTGCAGGTTCGACTCGTCGACCACATCCATATCGATGATCCCGATAGTCCCGATGCCGGCAGCGGCCAAGTAGAGCGCTGACGGGGAACCAAGCCCACCGGCCCCGAGCATCAGCACCTTCGACTCAAGGAGTTTTTGCTGGCCCTTCTCCCCGACCTCGGGCAGCAACAGATGGCGCTGGTAGCGATTGCGCTGCTCTGGGGTGAGGGTTTGTGGGGTTACCCAGGGACGGCCCTCATCCTTCCAGCGGTTGAAGCCGCCGTCGACGGAGACCACGTCGGTGTAGCCGAGGTCACCGAGGGTCTTGGCCGAGAAGGCCGAGCGGATCCCGCCAGCGCAGTAGACGACGATCGGTGCGGCCTTGTCGACGAGGCGACCCTCGACCTGAAACTCGAGGTGACCGCGAGGGATGTGGATCGCTCCGGGGACGGTTCCCTGTTCGTACTCGTCGGGCTCGCGCACGTCGAGGAAGATGGTCGACCCCACCAGGTCGACCACATCGGCAGGTGTCACCTCGCGGATGTGGGACTTGGCCTCGTTCAGGAGCTCTCTGGGGGTGGGCATGGCATCCTCCGAAGGGATCAGCATCGTTCGGGTGAAAACCCTACCACCTTGGTCAGGAATACCGACCGACCGCCGGGTCTGCGACAGTAGGGGGATGGACGTGTCGGAGGCCCTTGCTCGACGGCGCATGACTCGGAGCTTCAGTGCTCAGCCGATCGATGGCGAACTCCTCGTTCGTCTCGCGCGAGACGCCCTTCGCTCTCCCACCGCCGGGAACGCTCGGGGCATCGAGCTGCTGGTGCTCTCCGGACCCGACGAGGTCGCCCAGTACTTCGCCACCACCACCGATGTTGCCTGGCGCCAACGCTCCGCTCGCTTCGCTGGCCTCGCCAGAGCGAGCGGGGTCATCGTGGTGCTCGCTGACCCGCACACCTATGTTGAGCGCTACGGCGCCGAAGACAAGGCTGCCTCTGGCCTCGGAGAGGACCTCTCTGCCTGGCCGGTCCCTTATTGGATCGGCGATGCCGGGGCCGCCACCATGTCGCTGTTGCTCAGCGCCGAGAGCCTCGGCCTCGGATGCTGCTTCCTCGGTGCGTTCCGTGGCACCGAGGACCTTGTCGCCAGATTCGACATCCCTGACCGGTTCGTCGTCTACGGGGCGATCCTCATTGGCCACCCTGATGGCAGAGATCACCGGTCGGCCTCACTCGACCGGGCTGGCCCCAGTCGAGCCAATCGGGTCCACCGGGGCCGCTTCGGCTCAGCCGGTCAGGCCTGAGCGCGCAGGAACCCGAGCAGAGTCCGGAGCGAGAAGGCGGTCCCGCCCTTCGAGAGATATCCGGTCGACTTGTCCGAGCGGCCCGTGCCGGCGATGTCGAGGTGCGCCCAGGGCACCGAACCGGTGAAGTGCTGGAGGAAGAGCGCCGCCGAGATTGTTCCCGCCTCGCCCGCCGCACCAATGTTCTTGATATCGGCCATGTCGGACTCGATGTGTGACTCGTAGGCCTCAACCAATGGAAGTCGCCAGAGCGGCTCCGCCGCCGCATCACCGGCCTCGATGAGTGCTTCGACGAGCTCGTCGTCATTGCCCAAGATGGCCGCCACACCCGTTCCGAGGGCCACGACGGCGGCTCCTGTCAGTGTGGCCACGTCGATGATGGCATCGGGTTGCGCCTCGACGGCGAGGCTCAAGCCGTCAGCGAGCAAGAGCCGTCCCTCGGCATCGGTGTTGAGCACCTCGATGGTCTTGCCATTGCGCGCCGTGAGGACATCTCCGGGCTTCATGGCCGCCCCACCGGGCATGTTCTCACTCATGGGAGCGATGGCCGTCACACGCACCGCCACTCCGAGTGTTTCGAGCACGGTCATCGCCGCCATGACGATCGCCGCCCCCGACATGTCGGTCTTCATGGTGGTCATGCCACCAGCCGTCTTGAGGGACAGCCCCCCAGAGTCGAAGGTCACGCCCTTGCCCACCAGCACGATGTGGCGAGGCGCCTCGGCATCGCTCGCCGCCGGCTCGTCGACATCGGTGTAGCGGCGCGGTCGGGACTTTTGCTCGGATTGAGTGTCGAGATGATCGAACCCGCGCGGGTCGTATTCGGCGATGAGCAGCCGAGGCGGCTCGCTCGAACCCTTGGTCACCCCCAGCAGGCCTCCAAGGTTCTCCTCCTCGACACGCGACTCTCGCCACAGGTGGCAGCGGACCTTCGGGGAGCGCTCGAGGCGGCGCAAGAGCGAGGCGGCCAGGCGACGGGGGGTCACCTCGCTCGGATGTCGATTCACGAGGTCGCGAGCCACCGCGACGGCTCCCGCTACCGCCACCCCATTGGCCACGCCCGTGGCCAATGCGTCGGTCGCCTGGAGCGAGAGGTCGCCTTCGGCGACGACCATGAGATCGAGGAACTCAAGGCCCGGCTTCGGCTCAGTGCTTTTGCGGTCGAACCGATAGGACGCCAGGAGGGCACCGGTGGACAAGGCTTCGCCGAGGCGCTGCTCGGCCAGAGGCGAGGGGAGGCCCACCATCAGCAGCGCTCGGCTCCCTCGAGCGGCACGCACGACGGACGCCCCGAGTTGACGCCATGACTCCTCTCGGGAGCTGTCGGTGTCGCCGACCCCGATGGCCAGCAGCGAAGGAGTGCCCTGCGATTGAGCCAGCAGCAGCACCTCACCAGCCTTGGCCGAGAATCCCTGGCGTTGGGCGAAGCTGGCATCGATCCCCGAGGGAAGGGCGATACCCGCGACTTCGGCAGGGAGGCCGAGCGGGAGGACGAACTCCTCACCCCGCCGGGCGACCGGGACGACGACGACATCGGGAGGTTCGCCGACGGACACGTCGGTAACGATGGCGACTTCCACGGTGGTGCTCATCGGTCCTGCTCCCTTCTGGCCTTGGCCAGCTCGAAGTGTTCACCCTCCTGCCAGCGGGCCATGGTCCACACCAGGTCCGAGAGCCGGTTGAGGTACGGAATCACGAAGGAGTCGACCAGGCCGGCTGCCACGGCGAGCCGCTCGGCTCGCCGCACGGTCGTGCGAGCCACGTCGAGCGATGCCGCCACAAGGTTCTGGCCCGGGACCACGAACTCGGTTGGCATGGCGAAGGTCTCGGTCAACCGGTCGATCTCGGCCTCGAGAGCTGAGACCATTTGGGCGGTCACCAGGGTGACGCCTGCAGCGAGCTTGGTCCGATTTTCAGGCAGGGTGGCCACCTCGGCCATCAACACATAGAGGTCGCGCTCGAGGTCCACGAGAAGGCCGTCGAGCTCCGCATCACCTGCGCCGTGGGCACGAGCCAGACCAAGAGCCGCCTGAGCCTCGTCTACCGCACCGTTCACCTCGATCGGATCGGCGTCCTTGCGGACCCGTCCGCCATAGAGGAGACCGGTGGTCCCGTCGTCGCCTTTGCCAGTGTAGATCTGCACCTGCCCAAGGATACCGGCCATACCGGTAGCCTTGGCATCGTGTCGGACCACCTTCCCCTCCTGTCCAAGCTCACCCCTGCGACGGACCCCTACCTCGCAGCGCTCGCTGATCGAGTCCTCGTCTTCGACGGAGCCACCGGCACCAACCTGCAGCTGATGGACCTCGGTCCCGACGACTTCGGCGGCGAAGCCCTCGAGGGCTGTAACGAGATCCTTGTGGCGAGCCGCCCCGATGCCATCGAGCGACTTCACACCTCGTTCCTCGAGGTGGGCTCCGACGTGATCGAGACCGACTCGTTCGGCTCCTTCTCCATCGTCCTCGCCGAATACGACCTCGCCGATCGAGCCGAGGAACTCTCGCGCACCGCCGCTGAGCTCGCCCGACGCTGCGCCGATCGGTTCAGCACTCCGACCAAGCCCCGCTTCGTCGCCGGCTCCATCGGCCCGGGCACCAAGTTCCCCACCCTCGGCCAGATCCCCTACACCGAGCTGCGCGACTCCTACCAGGAGCAGGCTCGCGGCCTGCTTGCTGGCGGAGTTGACCTGTTCATCATCGAAACCATGTTCGATCTCCTCGGCGCCAAGGCCGCCATCAACGGCTGTCGCCTTGCGATGATCGAGGCTGGCCGTCAGATCCCTCTCCAGGTCCAGGTGACCATCGAGATGACCGGTCGGATGCTCCCCGGCACCGAGATTGGTGCTGCACTGACGTCCCTCGAAGCCATGGGCATCGACGTCATTGGGCTGAACTGTGCGACCGGGCCGGTCGAGATGGGTGAGCCGCTGCGCTACCTCGCCGAGCACAGTCGGATCCCGATTTCATGCCTGCCCAATGCCGGTCTGCCGAGCGTCGTCGATGGTGCCATGCACTACGACCTGACGCCCGAGCAGCTCGGCGAGCACATGGCCCGCTTCGTAACTGAGTTCGGTGTCTCCGCCATCGGCGGGTGCTGTGGGACCACGCCTGCCCACCTCGCCGCCGTGGTGGCAGCCATCGAGGGCGTCAGCCGAGCCGAGCGAGCCCCTGAAGCCGAGGCGGCATTGTCGTCGATCTATACCGGCGTGCCCATCAAGCAGGACACGTCCTTCCTTGTGATCGGCGAGCGGACCAATGCCAACGGCTCCAAGAAGTTTCGCGAGGCGATGCTCGAGGGTGACTGGGATACCTGCATCTCGATGGCCAAGGAGCAGGTCAAGGAAGGCAGCCATGTCATCGACGTCTGCGTCGACTACACCGGAGCCGACGGTGTGGCCGACATGGGGGCGCTCATGTCCGAGCTCGCCACCCAGTCGAGTGTGCCGATCATGGTCGACACCACCGAGGCGCCGGTCGCCGCCACGGCACTGCGCTGGCTCGGAGGGCGACCCATCCTCAACTCGGTGAACCTCGAAGAGGGTGCTGATCCGGGTACCCGGTTCGATCTGTTCTTGAGCTTGGCGCGCGAGTTCGGCACGGCAGTGGTGGCCACCTGTATCGACGAAGAGGGTCAGGCCCGCACCGCCGAATGGAAGCTCCGTGCCGCCACCGCCATCCACGACCTGGCCATCGAGCGCTATGGCCTCTCCCCCGAAGACCTCATGTTCGACCCGCTGGCGCTCCCGCTGTCGACTGGGATGGAGGAGTCTCGCCGCGACGGGATCGAGACCATCGAGGGCATCCGACTGATCAAGAAGCACTTGCCCGGCGTCACCACCGTGCTCGGTCTCTCCAACGTGTCCTTCGGCCTCAACCCGGCTGCCCGACAGGTCCTCAACAGCGTCTTCCTTCACGAGTGCGTCGAGGCCGGCCTCGACGCCGCCATCGTGCACGCGTCCAAGATCGTCCCCCTGTCCAAGATCGACGACAAGGCCCGGGAGATCTGCCTAGACCTCATCTATGACCGCCGTCGTGAGGGCTACGACCCCTTGAGCGAGCTGCTGGTGCTCTTCGATGGCGTCAAGATCGCCAGCGCTGCCGACGACGACCATGCCGACTGGCCGGTCGATCAGCGGCTCACCCAGAGGATCATCGACGGCAACCGCACAGGCCTCGAGGCTGACCTCGACCTTGCCATGACTGAGGGGATCACCCCGCTATCCATCATCAACGACCACCTCCTCGAGGGCATGAAGACCGTCGGTGAGCTCTTCGCCACCGGCGAGATGCAACTCCCCTTCGTCCTCGGCTCCGCCGAGACCATGAAGCAAGCCGTGGCCCACCTCGAGCCTCACATGGAGAAGGCCGACCAGGGAGGCCGAGGCAAGGTCGTCCTCGCCACCGTCAAGGGCGACGTCCATGACATCGGAAAGAACCTCGTCGACATCATCTTCACCAACAATGGGTATGAGGTCATCAACCTCGGCATCAAGATCGGCGTCAATGAGATGATCTCCGCCATCGAGGAACACGATGCCGACGCCATCGGCATGAGTGGACTGTTGGTCAAGTCCACTCTGATCATGCGCGAGAACCTTGAGGAGCTCAACAGCCGGGGACTCGCACACGTGCCGGTCCTGCTCGGCGGCGCTGCCCTGACTCGGACCTATGTCGAGCGTGACTTGCGGGCTGTCTACGACGGCCGACTCTTCTATGGCAAGGACGCCTTCGAGGGCCTCCGGGTGATGGACCGGCTCATGGAGCTGAAGAAGACCGGCGAGCATGACCCGGACTTCGGCCTCAAGCTCTCCGAGAAGAACGTCCAGCGTCGTTTCAAGGACGCAAACTACGAGCAAGTCGAAGGCCAGCCGGCACGGGCGGCATCGGTGGCGCTTGACAATGAGATCCCCGCCCCACCGTTCCTCGGCAACCGGGTGGCCAAGGGCATTGCCATCGATGAGATTGCCGGCTATCTCAACAAGACAGCCTTGTTCCGCAACCAGTGGGGCTTCCGGCCTGAAGGTGGCGAGGACGATGAGGCATTCAAAGATCGCGTGTCCGCAACGCTGCGCGAGCAACTCTCCGCTGCCGTTGCGGACGACCTCCTCGTGCCCCAGGTCGTCTACGGGCATTTCGCCGCCAATGCCGACGGTAACGACCTTGTCATCTGGGCCGACGATGCCCGTTCTAGCGAGCAAGCTCGGTTCAGATTCCCTCGCCAGCAGGTCGACCCGCACCTTTGCATCGCCGACTTCTTCCGGCCTGTCGGCTCCACTGAGCCCGACTACGCCAGCTTCATGCTGGTCACCATGGGGTCCCGGATCTCCGAGCGCTGCGCCGAGCTGTTCGCCAAAGACGAATATCTCGCCTACCTCCTGCTCCATGGCCTCGGCGTCGAGATGGCCGAGGCCTTGGCCGAACTGTGGCATCGTCGCATCCGCGAGGAGCTCGGATTTGCTGACCAGGATGGTCCGTCGCTCACCGGTCTCTTCCGTCAGCAATACCGAGGAGGCCGCTACTCCTGGGGGTACCCAGCGTGCCCAGACCTCGCCGACAATGCCACCGTGGCCGAACTCCTTGGGGCATCACGGATCGGGGTCGAGGTCTCCGAGGGCTTCCAGCTCCATCCAGAGCAGACCACCGACGCCATCATCTGCCACCACCCCCAGGCCAAGTACTTCGTGGCCTGATCTCCTCGGCCCCGATCAGCCAGGGATCGGTGCTCGTCGAAGTTCCACCGGTGCAGCGCTGTCGGCTGCCGTGCGTGCGTGGTAGCTCGAACGGGTCAGCGGCGAGGACTGTACGTGGGCGAGTCCGAGAGACCGGCCCTGCTCAGCAAGCCAGTCGAAGGTGGCGAGGTCTACGTGTCGGGCGATCGGTGCATGGTCGGCGGTCGGACGCAGGTATTGCCCGATGGTCACGATCTGCACGCCGACCGCGGCGAGGTCGCCCAAGGCCACCACGACCTCCTCATCGGTCTCCCCGAGCCCAACCATGATCCCTGACTTCGTCACGAAGCCCGCGGCGCGCGCCCGGGCCAGCACCGCCAGGCTCCTGGCGTAGCCGGCAGAGGGCCGAACCGCCCGCTGCAAGCGAGCCACCGTCTCGAGGTTGTGGTTGACCACGTCGGGACGAGCATCAAGGATCAGCTGCAGATCATCCGCATCGCCAGCGAGGTCCGAGATCAACACCTCGACCCGAGTCCCCGGCCGACGGTCTCGAATGGCGCGGATGGTATCGGCGATGGCCCCGGCCCCACCGTCGTCGAGGTCGTCGCGCGCCACGCAGGTCACCACCGCGTGGGCAAGGCCCATGCGATCAACCGCCTCGGCCACTCGAGCCGGCTCCGTGGGGTCGAGGGCCAGCGGCTTTCGCGTATCAATGAGACAGAAGGCACAATTTCGGGTGCAGCGCTCACCGTTGACCATGAAAGTGGCCGTCCCGTCGGACCAGCACTCGAAGATGTTGGGGCAACCCGCTTCCTCGCACACTGTCACCAAGTTGAGGTCGCCGATGAGGGACCGGGTGGTGTCGAAGCCTCGGTCTCGACGCACGGGAATACGGAGCCACTCGGGCTTACGGCCACCAAGGGCCAGACCTGCGGCCGGGTCGACGCCGGCATCGCGCAGGCGACGATCGAGCATTGGACCTACCGAGTCTCGATGGTCACGGCTGCGCACCGGGAGCACTGAGGCCGTCTCAACCGCGCGTCCCGGTGCGAGAGCACGTGCCAGTTCTTCGGCCAATGCCGTGCCGACCTCGATCATCGAGGCGCTTGCACCCAACTGTGTCAGCGAGGTGACGGGGCGACCTTGGATACCGCAGGGGACGATGGTGTCGAACAGCGCGAGGTCGATGTCGACGTTGAGCGCCACCCCGTGCATCGTGCGCCGCGTCCCCTCGACCACCTCGGTACGGATCCCCATGGCTGCGACCTTCGCCGGCCGAGAAGTCTCGATGCCGACCCACACCCCGGGATGGCCTTCGAGTCGCCCCACACCGCCGACATCATCGGGATCGAGAAACGTCGAGACAGCGGCGATGACGGCATCCTCCATACGATGGGCGTGCGCCGGGATGGAGGCCAAGTCATCGTCGAGCGACACGATGGCGTAGGCCACCAGTTGGCCGGGCCCATGCGCCGTGACGTCGCCACCACGATCAGTCGTGATCACCTCAGCACCAGCTGCCGCAGGATCACCGACGATGTTTGCTGGGTCAGCGCGCCGACCGAGCGTGATGGTGGCGGGATGCTCGAGAATGAGCACGTGGTCCCTCTCGCTTCGCAGCAACGCTCGCTGAAGGTCATAGGCCTCTGCGTAGGGGACCCGTCCAAGATGGCGAACCTCGAGGCGATCCATCAGAGCTGTGCCGTCCAGTCTGATCGGTCGAGCAGATCAGCAAGACGACCGAGGAACGCCGCCGCCTGACTTGGGCTCACCACCGTCGAGTCATAGGCAAGGCCGAGGATGCCAACGGAACCCACCGCCACGACCTCCACGCCTCCATCGTTGACGACGACCGGCTGGCGACGGACAGCTCCCACGCTCAAGGCCGCCACCTGCGGCGATCGAAGGGCGGGGATGGTGAGCACCACCGGTTCCGCAGGGATTCTTGAGATCGAGAACGTCGCGCCCATGAGGTCCTCGACACCAAGCGACAAGGTGGCTGCTCGATCCTCGAGCTCGACCATGCGCTTGGCCAGTCCCCGCAGTGTCAGGTCCTGGGCATCGTGGAGCACGAGAGCCACGAGGCCCTGGTCGATCTCCACATCGATCCCGATGTTGCGAGACGTCTCGAGGTGGAGCATTCCCCCTGAGGTCCAGCCATTGAGTTCGGGATGCTCGGCCAGTGCCTCCACGGCTGCCCTCAGCGCAAACACCGTCGCGTCGAGGACGACACCCTCGGCCGCTGCCGCTGCCGCAACGTCTGAGGCCAGGGCGCGATCTACTGCGTCGTAGCGAGCCTCTTGGGCTACGAAGGCCACGGCGGCCAGCCGCTCTGGCATCCAGTCCACCCCTCCTGTCGGCACCGGTGCCGGTGCCGGTGCCGATGAGGTGCCCGACGCTGCGGCCGCGACATCAGCACGACGAATGCGGCCACCAGGGCCAGTGGGCACCACCTCGCCGGCCGTGAGTCCCGCGGCAGCAAGCTCTCGCCGTACGAAGGGCGAGGTGACCGAGGGAGTCCCGACGGCAGAAGGAACAGGTTCTGGCGACGGGGCGACGACTTGCGCGCTGACCCGTGCTGGCATCTCGGGGACCGAACCGTCCTCGCTGATCACGGCCAGTCGCGCGCCGACAGCGACGGTGTCGCCCTCGGCCACAAGAATCTCAACGAGGATCCCCGACGCCGGGGCCGGCATCTCGGAGTCGACCTTGTCGGTCGAGATCTCATAGAGCGGCTCGTCGCGCTGAACCGACTCGCCGACCTGCTTCATCCATCGCGTGACGATGCCCTCGGTGACCGACTCTCCGAGCGAGGGGAGGGTGACATCAGCCAACGTGGAGCCCGCGTCCTGTCAGAGCGATCATCGTCTCGCCGAAGGTCTCCGACAGCGATGGGTGAGGTTGGATCAACCCCGCCACCTCATCGACCAGCGCCTCCCAGTTCACCGCCAGATAGCCCGCACCGAGCTGCTCGGTCACCCACGGCCCCACCATGTGGACACCGAGGACCTGACCAGCCCGGCCGTCGGGTCCCCTGGCAGCGACCACCTTGACCATGCCCTCGGTGTCGCCGATGATCCGTGCCCGTCCATTGCCACCGTAGGGGTCCTTCTTGGTCACCACGTCGTAGCCCATCTCGATGGCCAGAACCTCGGTCAGGCCAGCGAAGGCAACCTCCGGATGGCAGTAGATGGCCCACGGCACCCGCAGGTAGTCCACCGGAGTCGGCTCCTCGCCCAAGATGTCCTTGATGGCCACCATCGCCTCAGCGAAGGCGACATGGGCTAGCTGCGGAGTCCCTGCGACCACATCGCCCACAGCCCAGACTCCCGTGGCTGCGGTGCGCATGCGACCGTCAGCAACGATGAAGCCACGGTCGTCGATCTCGACCCCGATCGCGGAGTCCACCACGCCATCGGTCAGCGGTCGGCGGCCAACAGAGACCACGATCATCTCGACCTCGAGCGACTCGCGCCCTTCGATGGCCAGCGCCGTCGAGGATCCGGAGGATCCTCTGGTGTGGCCAGTCACGACCGCTGACGTGATCATGGCGATCTTGCGCTTCTTGAAGGACCGGGAGATCTGTGCGACCACATCGGCATCACAGGCCGCCAGGATGGTCGGCAGACCCTCGACGATGGTCACTGCCACACCAAGGTCCGACAGCATCGAGGCGAACTCGCAGCCGATTGCCCCGCCGCCCACCACGGCAGCGGAGGATGGAAGGTGATCGAGGTCGAGGAATTCGTCGGAGGTCACGACAAGTTGGCCGTCCACCTCGAGGCCGGGCAGCGTCCGAGGGACAGACCCGGTGGCGAGGATGATGCTGGGGGCGATGACGCATCGTCCCGCGTCGATGCCCTCGGTCACCGTCACTTGACCGGGAGCGGTGAGCCGTCCTCGACCAGAGAGCACCGTGACCGAGCGGTTGGCAAGCACCCCGGTGAGCCCCTTGGTCAGCAGGTCGACCACAGACTGCTTGCGAGCCTGACTGACGGCGAAATCGAGCGTCGGGGCCTCAGCAGACACCCCGAACTCAGCAGCCGAGGCGACGGTGCGCCACACCGCCGCTGTCTCGAGGAACTCCTTGGCCGGGATGCACCCCCGGTGCAAGCAGGTTCCTCCGACCTTCTCCATCTCGATCATGGCCACCGAAAGACCTGCGGATGCGCCATAGAGGGCGGCGGCATAGCCACCAGGACCCCCTCCGATGATGACGACGTCGAACGCCTCGGTCTCGGGTGCCACAGCTACGCAGTCCTTCCCGGCAGCAGAGATCGCTCTGTTGCCCTCTCTCGATGCTACCGAGTCAAGAAGGCTGCGGATCAAGGTCCGGGCGGGCGATCCTCCTGGGTGCGCGCCGCCGTGGTGGCGAGCTCGTCAACCACGTCGTTCCAACGGTCGCCGGAGTGACCCTTGACCCACTCGAATCCGACACGGCGATGGTCAGCGAGAGCGGCCTCAATCATCGGCTCCCACAGGTCGCGGTTCGCCACCGGCTTGCCCTGGCTGTTCTTCCAGCCCCGTCGATGCCAACCTGACCACCAGCGGTCGGTGAAACACTTCACCACATAGGTCGAGTCACTGACGATCACGAGATCGTCGGTCGGATTGCTCCGGAGGGCCTCGAGGGCAGCGGTGATCTCCATCCGTTGGTTCGTCGTCGTCGGGTCAGCCCCGGCGGCACGAATTCCATTGGGGATCGCCCAGGCCCACCCTCCGGGACCGGGATTCCCGAGGCAGGAGCCATCGGTGTAGATACGGAGGCTCACCGGGGCTGCCAGGCGTCAGGGTCCTCCATCAGCGCCAGGATGTCTGGCGGGAGGTTCCCCGAGGCCACATCAGCAAGGGTCACGTTGTCGAGCACCCGTCGAAGTGCAGCGCGCACTGCGACCCACACTTCTTGCAGGTGCTCGGCCGCGCCGGCGTAGACGGTGTCCTCGGGCCGTTGCCCTCGTACCTCGGCCAAGGGACCGACGAGCGCTCGGATGACGTCAGCGATGGTGATATCAGAGGGATCTCGCGCCAGGCGGTAGCCGCCGTCGGGCCCCCGTTGGCTGATCACGAGCCCAGCTCGGCGCAGGTCGTTCATGATCGCCCCGAGGAATCGAGCCGGGAGGTCTTGCTCGGCAGCGAGGGTCTCGGCGGTCTGCGGTGCCCCGGCCGCGGTCAGGGCGAGCAGTGCTCGGACTCCGTAGTCAGCGGTTGCGGGGATGTGCACGTCTGAGAGTCTGCCCTGTCGAGCGGCCGTCGGCCACACGCTGGTCCTCGCTGCATCCATCCCCACCTACCATGGCCCCATGGCACTGCACCTGACCGGCCATCGCGAGGCTGATCTCCTCCTCAGCGAGAGCCCCCTCGCCCTGCTCCTCGGGATGACCCTCGATCAGCAGGTTCCGCTCGAACGGGCATTCGGGGCACCCTTCCTCCTCGTCGAGCGGCTCGGAGAGGATCTCGACGCTGGCCGGATCGCCACCATGGATCCGCACGAGCTCGCCGAGGTCTTTTCGCAGACACCGGCCCTGCACCGCTATCCCGGATCGATGGCCGCACGCTGCCAGCAGGTCTGCCAGGCCCTCGTCGACACCTATGACGCAGACCCCGTGGCGCTCTGGTCGACGGCCGGCGACGGCGCCGAGCTACTCCGCCGCATGAAAGCGCTTCCTGGCTTTGGTGACATGAAGGCCAAGATCTTCATCGCTCTCCTCGGCAAGCAGTGCGGACTCACGGTCCCTGGCTGGCAGGACGTCTCGGCCCCCTACTCCGAGGCCGGTTCGCGGCGGAGCGTCGCCGACATCGTCGATGCCACCACGCTTGAAGAGGTCCGCACATTCAAGGCCACCATGAAGGCGGCCGCTAAGGCAGGGAACGACTGCTGATGGTCGACCTCTCGTCGCGACGGCTCTACTTGTGCACGCCAATGCGTGAGGACCTCGCCGAGTTTCTCGCCGCCTGCATCAGCGGTGGAGTCGACATCGTTCAGTTGCGCGACAAGCACCACGACGCAGTCGACCTGATCAGTGCCGGGCGAGAGGCCGCCAAGGTCTGCGCCGATCTCGGCGTGCCATTCCTCATGAACGATCGCCCGGACCTCGCCCTTGAGGTCGGTGCCGACGGCGTCCATGTGGGACAGGATGATGCACCCGTGTCGCTCTGCCGTCGGATCCTCGGACCAGATGCCCTGATCGGCCTCTCAACCCATGCCAGCGAAGAACTGGCGGTCGCTCTCGACACACCAGCCTCGTACCTCTCAGCGGGACCAGTAGAGGCCACGCCGACCAAGCCGGGACGCCCCGGCACCGGGATCGCCTACGCCGTCGAAGCCACGGCAGCCGCCAAGGTCCCGGTCTTCGTGACCGGTGGGGTCACTCCTGAGCGCATCCCACCATTGGCTGCCGCCGGGGTGACCCACTTTGTTGTCGTGCGCTACCTGACCGAGGCGCGAGACCCCCGTGCGGCGGCATCGGCGCTCCGCTCGGCCATCGATACCTCGCTTGGCGAGGGTTAGGACCGACGCTCGAGCCAGCCGAGGAGCGTGGCCACCATCCTCGGATCGGGCCGCAACCAATGGCCTGCACCCTGGACGATGCGAAGTTCAGCGTGACCGTGGGCTGCGTCGACCAGCATCCGAGCCTGTTCGACCGGCACCACCGAGTCGTCGGCACCATGAACGATCATCAGGTGGCGCGGCGGAATGGTGGTGATGGATCCAAGAGGATCAAGGGCGAGTACCTCGTCGACGAGCTGCTCGGATGACACACTCGAGGCATCCTCGATCACTCCAGCCATCTCACAGGTGAGGGCGAAGCGATCCGCCCGACCACACCACAGGGCGAGATTGGCAGGGGTGGCCATGACCACCACCCCTCGGATGCGTTCATCGGAAGCGGCTGCCTTCAGGCAGAGTGCCCCGCCGAGGCCGAAGCCGGCCAACGACGGCATCGACGATCCGTCAATGAAGGCATCAATCACTGCGGCGAGATCGTCGGTCCAACCACGAGCCGAGAAGGTGCCCCCGGTCTCGCCCACCCCGCTCAGCGAGGGGACGACCGCCGTCCAGCCGACCTCGCTAGCGATGCGCTCGGCGAGCTCTGGCAGAAGTCGGCTCGCCAATACGCCCCCTCCTCGGTTGAGGGGGAGGCCGTGACTGATGATGATCAGCCTCCCGGTCGCGCTTGCCGACGTTGGGGTGGCGATCTTGACCTCGATGGGGCGGTCAGGCCCCTCGATCCATCGGCTCTCGAGCGTCACGCTCCTCGAGCCGCTTTACTCAAATGCCGAGCTGGGTGGCGAGGATTTCGCGGTGGTACGCGGGATCGCCGAGCAGCAGCTCAGAGGACTTGGCCCGCTTGAAGTACAGGTGCGCGTGGTGCTCCCACGTGAAACCGATCCCACCGTGGATCTGGATGTTCTCGCCCGCTGCATGGAAGTAGGCATCGGAGCAGTAGGACTTGGCCAAGCTGGCCACGATCGGCAACTCGTCGTTGTCCTCGGCGGCTGCCCAGCCGGCGTAGTACGCCGCAGACTTGGCCGACTCGACCTCGAGAAGGATGTCGGCGCACTTGTGCTTGATGGCCTGGAAGCTGCCGATGGGCCGGCCGAACTGGATCCGTTCCTTGGCGTAGGCCACGGCGTTCTCGAGGCAGCGCTGGGCTCCACCTACCTGCTCGGCAGCGAGGGCCACTGCAGCGAGCTGGAGGGTCTTGGTCAGACCGGCCGCAGCGGACCCATCGGTGCCGATGAGCGTGGCGGGCGTATCGGCGAAGACCAGCTCCGCCTGCTTGCGGGTCTGGTCCATGGTCGACAGTGAGGTCCGGGTCAGGCCCGATGCGTCACCTTCGACAGCGAAGAGGCTGAGGCCGGCGTCAGTCCGGGCTGCCACGAGGATCAAGTTGGCGATGTGGCCGTCGATCACGAAGCGCTTGGTCCCGTTGAGCACCCATCCGTCACCGCTCTTGGTTGCCGGGAGCTCGATCGAGTCGAGGTCCCACTTGCCCGATGGCTCGGTGATGGCCAGGGTGGCGATGGTCTCGCCCGAGGCGATCCCCGGCAGGTGCACAGCCTTGGCGGCGTCGTCACCACTCGTCAGTAGCGCATTGGCACCGAGGGCCACCGTCGAGAAGTACGGCGCGCACAGCAGGGCGGCTCCCATCTCCTCGAGCACCACGATGAGCTCGACATAGGTGAAGCCGGCGCCACCGAACTCCTCAGGGATGATGAGGGCCTGAAGACCAAGCTGCTCGGCCATCTGCGACCAGACGGCAGCGTCGTAGCCATCCTCGGTGGCCATCAAGTCGCGCACAGCGGTCTCAGGTGACTTCTCGGCCAGGAACCGGTTGACCATCCTGCGAAGCTCGTCCTGGTCCTCGTTGAAAGCGAAGTTCATCGTCTGATCCTTCTTCCTCGGTCGTGTTGATCAGCGACCGGCAGCGACAGCACCCGGTGCGGGACTATTCCTACTACAGCGTCGACATCGGCGACCAACGGATGGCTCGCCGGCGACGTCGGGCTGTGGGACCCTTGGAGCATGCTCACCAGCACCCAGATTTATGCCGATGCCGCCTGCGAGGTCCACCAGACGGTCGTGGGGCCCTTCGAGAACAATGTCTACATTGTGCGTTGCCGCCGAACCGGTGAGGCCGTGCTCATCGACGCGGCCGACGAGCACGACTTTCTGCTCGAGCTCACCCGTCGGCTCGGCGTGGCAACCGTCCTCGAGACCCACGGGCACTGGGACCACATTCAAGCCGTTCCGGCCATGCGCGAGGCAGGCATCGAGGTGGCGGTGACCGCAGCCGACGCCGCCATGCTCCCCTCCTACGATCTCATCCTCGACGACGACGTCGCCGTCGTGGTCGGCGACCTCAAGATCCGTACCATCGCCACTCCCGGCCACACGCCGGGCTCGATGAGCTTCACGGTGATCGGGACCCCGCTGCTGCTCACCGGCGACACGCTCTTCCCTGGCGGTCCAGGCGCCACCACCTTCGAGGGGTCGAGCTTCGAGGGGATCATCGACTCCATCGATACCCGGCTCTTTGCTCCGTTCGACGACGCCACGATCGTCTTGCCTGGCCATGGAAAACCCACCACAATCGGCGCCGAGCGGCCTCACCTCGACGAGTGGGTAGCCCGGGGGTGGTGACCGGCTGACGAGCCCCGGGTGGCCACCTGTTTGGATTCCTGACCTGATCGCTAGTATTTCGAGGGTGACCACTCCCCTGCTCGAAATCCGTGACCTCCATGCCGAGGCTGATGGCGTGCCGATCTTGCGAGGTATCGACCTCACGGTCAACGAGGCCGAGGTCCATGCGCTCATGGGGCCCAACGGCGCCGGCAAGTCCACCCTGGCCTCGGTCCTGCTCGGCAGCCCGGCCTACACGGTGACCCAGGGGACCATCACCTTCCAGGGCAACGATGTCACCATGGCGGCCTCCGATGAGCGAGGCAAGGCAGGGATGTTCCTCGCCTTCCAGCACCCTGAGTCGATCAGCGGGGTGTCGGTGACACAATTCCTCCGCCAGGCCATGGCTGCCCGACGCGACCTCGACGAGCTCAGCATCCTTGAGGTCCGCCTCGAGATGGGTGACTGGATGGAAAAGCTGCGGATGGATCCGGCATTCGCCGAGCGTCACCTCAACGAGGGCTTCTCCGGCGGTGAGCGCAAGCGCAACGAGATTCTCCAGATGGCACTGCTCGACCCGGCACTTGCCATTCTCGACGAGACCGATTCCGGCCTCGATATCGACGCCCTCAAGATCGTGGCTGACGGCGTGGCTGCCGTAGCCGCCCAGCGGCCGGAGCTCGGCGTGCTGGTGGTGACCCACTACCAACGCCTCCTCGCCGAGCTCAACCCAGAATTCGTCCATGTCCTCATCGACGGCCGGATCGTCGAGTCGGGGGGACCCGAGATCGCACTCGAGATTGAATCGGGTGGGTACGACCGGTGGCGGGCATGAGCACAACGTCGCTCGACGTCGCCACAGTGCGGCGGGATTTCCCGCTGCTCAGCCGCGAGAGCCACGGACGGCGGATCTCGTATCTCGACACCGCCGCCTCGTCGCTGCCCCCGCACGCTGTGGTCGCCGCCATGGACTCGTACTACGAGACCACCCATGCCAATGTCCACCGGGGCGTCTACGAGACGGCCGAAGAGGCCACCCGGCTCTTCGAGTCCGCCCGCACCACCATCGGCCGATTCCTCGGTGCACCGGACCCGGCTCGCGAGATCGTCTTCACCCGAAACACCACCGAGTCGATCAACCTGCTGGCCCGCACCTGGGGTGAGCTTCATCTCAGCGAAGGCGATGTCGTCGTGCTCTCGCTCATGGAGCACCACGCCAACAT
>CAIUMH010000137.1 GCA_903900235.1 uncultured Actinomycetes bacterium | reverse complement strand
TTCGCTCTTTGCCGATCTGCTGGTGCTCAGTGCAGGGGGAGATGGGACTCCTCCTACTCATCGCCGAAGGTGCTCTTGGCGGCTGAGGGCGGCCACTCGAAGCCGAACTGGCTCTCGGGCTGCTCGGTGGACTCGGTGATCTCGGGCGGGATGGAGTCGAGGATCGTGGGGTCGTAGGGCTCGCCTTCGCCGATATAGCCCTTGCCGTAGAACGTGGCCTTGAGGTCGGGGTTGGCATCGAGCACGACGCTGTAGACGAACGAGGCAACCGACTTCGAGTTGCTCGACTCGACGAGCACGGAGCCGAAGGCGGCGTTGATGGGTCGCACCTCGGTCTGCTGGAACAGCATGGCGTCGCTGTAGGCCTCCATGACGGCACGGTCGCTGCACTGAAACTGCTGGCAGTCAGTGAACTCGGCACGTATGGTGCCGGTGCTCGTCTTGAGGTCTGCCATCCACACCAGTTCGTTCATTCCATCCCTCTTTCGTCGGGCTCATGCTAGGAGCAGCGTGCCGGTCACGACCGGCGAGAAGTCTTCAGGGAGGACGGATCAGTGGTCGGACCCCACGTGGTCAAGGCGGCCGGCGAGCATCGGGCCGATGGTGGGGCACTCCGATCGGTCACCATGAAGGGCGGTGAGCAGCTTGCCGGTCAGGGTCGTCGCCGCCATGGTGTCGAGTGGCTGTATCAGATCGAAGAGCTCACGTGCACCGCGGACACAGTGCACCAGTTGGATCGGCTGATCGCACTGCGTGTCGGGTGGCGAGCTGCTGGCCACATCGCGCGATGATCGCTGCTTCGGTCTCGTATGCAATCTGGTGGGATCGGAATCCCTGTCGAGAGGTCACCCAGACATCGTCGACGGCTACCGCTCCCTGCCGCCGGACGTGACCGTCGCTCGACCAAGGCCGGGGACGTGCGACGTTCGCGCTTCTCTGGTCGCGCAAGGTCGACGGTGGGGTCTCTTGTCGCCGTCGTCGATCGGCGACAAGCTCCGCCCGCTGGCGGAAGACGGCGAGGCGGGGATGCATGGTTGGTCCCCGGAACGCCAGCAGTTCGGAGTCGACGTACTGCGCGTCGATGGGCGTGCCGGCCTCAAGCATGGACTCGATGTCGACCCAGTCCTTTGGTCGATTGAAGGAGAGCTTCATGACGACGAGGTCGTCGGCCGAGAGGAAGGGGAGGTCGATGATTCGGTCGCCGGTGGAGAACGGAAAGGTGACTGCCCGCTCGACGACACGCTGGTGGTAGTCGTCGAATGCCAGGAAGAGGTCAATGACGTCGCGTCCTCGGGTCATGCGGATCCCGGCCACCGGTGCACGCGCTGCCCCTTGAGGCTCGACGTCATCGAAGCCTCGGCCAGCGAAGAGGTCGATGACCTCAGTCGAACGGACCACCGGGACGGCCACATTGACGTCGACGTCCGTGGTCAGTCGGGGTGGCGCGTAGTAGTTGAGGGCGAGGCCACCTCCGAAGCAATGGTCGATCTTGGCGTCGACCAGCTGGTCGTGGACCTCGCCGGCGACGTCGGCGGCGGTCATGGCGTGGCGTCGTGCAGGACTGGGAAGTCAAGAATCTCTCGGATGGCCGCCACCCGTTCGGACATCGGCATGATGCTGTCTGGCCGGACCCCAGTCTCCTCGGGGTCAGAGGGGAGCCGTTCAGGGAGCCACTCAAGCGGCGTCCAGCCGCCTCGGGCCAGCGGGAGATCGATCGACGTCGGACCGGCCACGGCCTTGAGGGCATAGCCGCACCCGGTCACGATCCTGTTGACGATGTCGATGCTGGGCGTCTGCCGGTCGTTCTCGTAGGCAGAGATATTGGCCTGAGCGATCCCGGTGATGGCTCCGACCTCGAGCTGGGTCATGTCGCGTGATTCGCGCACTGAGCGGAGGAAGGCGCCGTACATGACGCAATCATAACATATTGTTTTCACTATATTACGGAGCGGAGCCGACCTGATGGTCCCGTTCGCTCTGAGTGGTGTCCGGGTCGGGAGCTAGGTCGGACCGCTCCGCGTAGGCTCGAGGCATGGCTCCGCTCCTCGCTGCAAACGTTGCGTTCTTGGTGGTCTTCGGTCTCTTCGTGGTGGCCTTCCTTGGTCTCATCGTGTTCATCGCCGTCTGGGCGATCCGTCGGGACAAGGCTGGACGCGAGGTCTGGCTGGAGGGCCGAGACGAGTCAGAGACGCCATGACACGACCGGTGTCACGACCGCGTGCTCAACTCGGCGCGTGCACGCGCGCCAGCCGTCCCTGCTCAGCCCCCTGCCGACGATGACCGGCACGGTGCTCGACGGGTTCCATCCGGCTGTTGCTGCATGGTTCACCAACCGGTTCCCCGAGGGCCCGACCGAACCCCAGCGTGAGGCCTGGCCGGCGATCCGCAGCGGCGCCGACGTCCTCGTTGCCGCGCCCACCGGCTCCGGAAAGACCCTCACGGGGTTCCTCGTGGCCATCGACGCCGCCTACCGAGACGCCGACGAGGGCGAGCCGGACCCGACGGGCATCGACGTGCTCTACCTCTCCCCCCTGCGGGCGCTGGCAACGGACGTAGCCGAGAACCTCGACGCCCCGCTGGCCGAGATCGCTGAGGTGGCGGCTGCCATGGGTGCCGTGCCGCCTCCGATTACGACCGCCGTTCGCACGGGTGACACCAGTTCGTCAGAGCGGGCAGCCATGCGGCGACGCCCACCGCGAATCTTGTGCACGACACCGGAGTCGCTCTTCGTCCTGCTGACCTCCGCATCGGGCCGAGCCAGCCTGGCCACGGTGCGCACGGTGATCGTGGACGAGATCCACGCTCTGGCTCGGGACAAGCGCGGGTCGCATCTCGCCGTCAGCCTCGAGCGTCTCGACCGACTGGTGGTCGAGCACGGCGGGCGTCTCCAGCGCATTGGCCTCTCGGCCACGCAGCGCCCGTTGGAGGTGGTGGGTCGCCTCCTCGGCGGCACCGCTCCGGGACGTCCGGCACCGGCCATCATCGACACGGTCAAGCGTCGAGTCTTCAACATCGCCCTCGAGCTACCCGACGACGAGCTCGAGAGCGCGGCCAGCCACCGGCAGATGGACCAGGTGCTCGACAAGATCGCCGTCCACGTCCTCGCTCACCGCACGACGCTGATCTTCGTCAATACCCGCCGCCTCGCCGAGCGGGTGGCTCACCTGCTGGCCGAGCGCCTAAGCGGTCCGGACTACGGCCTCGACGATGCCGCTCTCGTGGTCGCCTCTCATCACGGCAGCCTCTCGGCCGAACGGCGCCGACGGGTCGAGTCGCGTCTGCGGGCGGGCGATCTGCGAGCCCTCGTGGCCACGGCCTCGCTCGAGCTGGGCATCGACATCGGCCCGGTCGAGATGGTCTGCCAGCTTGGCTCTCCGAGGGCCATCGCCACGTTCCTCCAGCGCGTCGGCCGCGCCAACCACTCGGTCGGAGGGATCCCGACCGGTCGCCTCTATCCAATGACCCGAGACGAGGCGGTGGAGTGCGCGGCCCTCCTCGCCGCCGTGCAGGCTGGTGAGCTCGACGTGCTCGAGCCCCCGGTGGCCCCAATCGACATCGCCATCCAGCAGATGGTGGCCGAAGTCTCGGCCCGTGAGGAGATGGGCCTCGATGAGCTCCGAGAGATGCTCACGAGTTCGGCACCCTTTGCCGAACTGAGCGTGGATGCCTTCGACGAGATCATCGAGCTGGCTTCCCGAGGGATCATGACCGGCCGCGGCCGGCGTGGGGCACACCTCCACCTCGATGCGGTCAATGGTCGGATCCGCGCTCGACCAAGCGCTCGCCTGGCCGCACTCACTGGTGGTGGAGCGATCCCGGAGACCGGGGACTATCGGGTGGTCCTCGATCCCGACGGCGTGACCCTGGGCGCGGTGAACGAGGACTTCGCGATCGAGTCGACGGCCGGGGATGTCTTCCTCCTTGGCACGCACTCGTGGCGTGTGACCAAGGTCGAGACCGGCACCGTCCGGGTGATCGATGCTGGTGGGGCTCCTCCGACCATCCCGTTCTGGATCGGGGAGGCTCCGGCTCGGACCAAGGAGCTCTCCGAGGCCGTTGGTCGCCTGCGGGCCGACGTCGAGGTGGCGCTCCTCTCCGGTGGCGAGGTGGCGGCGAAGGCCGTCCTGCTGACCATTGCGGGCGTGGGCGAGGAAGCGGCCGTTCAGATCACTACCTATCTCGCCATGGCCCGCCAGGCTCTCGGCTGCCTGCCGACGACGGACCGAATCGTGGTTGAGCGGTTCTTCGACGACGTCGAGTCGACTCAGCTGGTCGTGCACTCACCCTTCGGTGGCCGGATCAACCGGGCGCTGGGCCTCGCTCTGCGTAAACGATTCTGCGTGGCCTTCGACTTTGAGCTCCAGGCAGCCGCGGACGATGACTCGGTGACCATCGCCTTGGGGCCTCACCACAGCTTTCCGCTGACCGATGTGGCGTCCATGGTCTCGGCGGCGACGGTGGCGGACGTCCTCACCCAAGCGGTGCTGCCTCATCCCATGCTGGCGTCGAGGTGGCGCTGGAATCTCGGCCGAGCGCTCATCATCTCGCGCTCGATGGGTGGCAAGCGCCGACCCATCCACCTCCAACGGATGGAGGCCGATGACTTGCTGGCTGCGGCCTGGCCATCACTGGCCGCCTGCCAGGAGAACGCAGCCGCCGGTCCCATCCCGGTGCCCGACCATGTCCTGGTGCGCCAAACGCTGGCCGACGTGATGTTCGAGCCCCTCGACCTGATCGGCGTGACCGAGCTGCTTGAGCGGATCGCCAGCGGTGCGGTGGAAGTGGTGTGTGTGGAGTCGGCCGAGCCGTCGCCACTGGCCCTCGGCCTACTCAACGGCCGACCCTTCACCTTCCTCGATGACGCTCCGCTCGAGGAGCGGCGCAGTCGGGCCGTGCCCCAGCGCCGAGGTACCGAGAGCTTCCGTCATGCCCCCGATCGCTCCGCGGTACTCGACCCGGATGCCGTCGATGCCGTGCTGGCCACGGTGGCGCCTCGGGTGCGATCGGCTGACGAGCTCCATGAACTGCTCCTCGACGCAGTCATGATGCGACCCGTGGCCGCATGGGCGCCATTGGCCGAGCAGCTTCGAGGCGACGGTCGCCTGGTCGAGGTGGATGGGTGCTGGTCCCCGACGGAGCGCCGAACCGAGGCCGAGGGGATTTCCCTTGATGATGAGGCAGCGGCCGACTGCCTGGGTACCCACCTGATGGCGGCGGGTCCGGTGTCGCTGGCCGAGCTGATTGCTGATGCTCCACTGGCCTCGGGGATGCTCCTCGGGGCACCGCTGGGCGACCTCCGAGCCGCTACGGCGATCCGTCGCCTCGAGGCCACTGGCGTGGCCTTCGAGCTTCCTGACGGCCGCTGGTGCGCTCGGCACCTGCTCGCCCGGCTCCATGCCGCTACCCGGGCTAGCCGCCGACGTCGTATCGAGGCGGTGCCCATCGCCACCTACCTCTCGTTCCTCACCCACCATGGCCACGTCGCTGCCGGATCGAAGCTCGAGGGGCGTGACGGGGTGCGGGCCATCATCGAGCAGCTCGGGGGTTTGGAACTGCCCGCCGGAGAGTGGGAGCGGACGGTGCTCCCGGCTCGGTTGACCAGCTACGACCCTCGATGGCTTGATGAGCTGTGCCTGGCGGGCGAGGTCACCTGGGGTCGCCTGACTCCCCGACACCTTGAGGGCGATGCGACCGCACCGATCCGGTCTCGACCATCGCGCACCACTCCCATGGCGCTGCTGCCGCGCCACGACCTCGAGCTCTGGATTGACGCCGTGCGCCGGGGTGAGCGCCCGGCGGTCCCCGATCTCGGGGCGGCCGCCGAGCTGCACGAGGTGCTCGTCGATCGTGGCGCCTGCTTTCGCGCCGACTTGCCGGGCCTCACGGGACGCCTGCCCAGCGAGGTTGACGAGGGCTTGCTCGACCTCGTAGCCCGAGGACTCGTGACGGCGGACGGCTTCGGGGCGCTGCGGGCGCTGCTCTCGCCGTCGGAGCGCTTTGCCCGCCGCCAACGGGCTGGGCGCTCGTCGTCCCGCTATGCCCGGCGCACCCCGGCGGGGACCGGCGGCAGCGAAGGCCGCTGGGCTCTGTTCGCCCCAGGCGAGCAGCCCTCACTCGATCGGGTGGCAACCGAGGAGCTCGCCGAGGCGGTGGCTCGACGGCTGCTCGACCGATGGGGCATCCTCGTCTGGGAGCTCACCGGGCGCGAGTCGCTGCGAGTTCCCTGGCGGGAGGTATCGGCTGCCCTGCGGCGACTCGAAGCGCGTGGAGAGGTACTCGGTGGTCGCTTCGTGGCGGGGCTCTCGGGTGAGCAATTCGCCCTCCCTCGGGCCATGGAGCTGCTCGAGCAGGTCGGTCGGAGAGACGACCTCGCTCCGGTCACATTGGCGGCCACCGATCCGTTGAACCTGAGCGGGATCTTGGTGCCGGGTCCTCGGATCCCGGCCCTACGTCGCCGGTCGATCCGGGTGGTCGACGGCGCCATCCTCGACGCCGGCTAATCAGTCCGAGTCGTCCCCCGACGCTGATGTCGAGGAGGCTGACTCGATCGCAGAGGGATCCTCAAGGGCTGAACCGAGGTGATGTTCGAGTCGATCGAGCCGGGCGGTGAGCTCGGAGAGGTGGCGGTCAAGGCCACCGATGGCGTGATCGATGGTGGCCATCCGAGTGCGGAGAAGCTCATCGATCCGCTCGGCGACCTCGGCGTCGATCTGTGTGGAGACCCGGGTCTCGACCTGCTCGATCACCGGAGTGACCAGCTGGCGCAGGAGGCCACGGAGGTCACCGTTCGAGCGCTTGTCATCGTTGCTGGTCTCGTCCGCCATCTTCTCAACGCTACTGCCGTCGTCGTCCGAAGGACTCACGGACGGCAGGCCACGCCGGCATCGAACTGCAGGGTGTTCCACGGCGCACCCCACGAGCTCAGCAGGGCGGCGGCGCCGTGGGCCAGTGCGCACTCCTGGGTGGGATTCGAGTTGACGAAGAAAGCAATGAATCCCTTGATGTTCGCCCCGTCGACACCGGGAAGCCGGTGGGGCGGTGTACTCCCGGCCCAGGCCACGGCGATGTAGGTCGCGATGGGCAGTTGTGCCATGTGGAACGCGAGGTACTCCGACTGGGGTACGTAGACCCCGGGCGAGAGGCTTGGATCGACCGAGGCGAGGCCGTCGACCCATCCCTGGACATAGGCGGCGAACTGGGGGGCCATGGCGGGCCTGGGGTTTGCGAAGCCCGAGTGGAGGTCCGGGTAGCCCTCATCGTCGAGGATCACGGCCGAGGGCTTGAGGCCGAGACCGTCGTTGACGTAACTGTCGATCTGCTGGGCCACCCAGACGGCTCCAGCATGGGCCACTCGATAGAAGGCGGCTGGGCTCTGGTCCTTGCGAGCCCGACAGGCTCGGTTGGTCGGTCCGCTGACTGTCCAGTAGGACATCCAAGGGACCTGGCGGCCCGAGTTCTGGATGGCGAAGCCGGTCTGCTCATCATTGGAGTTGTGGTGGGTGAAGCCCAGGCCGGTCCAGGGCGACGAGCAGGTGCCGAGTGCCCCGGTGACTCCGATGATGGGCCAGCCGTCGCTGAGGGCCCGTCCCGGGCTCGGATAGGCATAGACACCGACGCTGCCGGCCACCGGCAGGCTCAGCGCACTGGCAAAGACGCTGGATCGGCCATTGTGGACGAGGACCGAAGCCCGGCCGGTGAAGGTGGGGATGCCGGGGACGACCTGAGAGATGTCCTGGGGCTGGGGCTCTGCTTGAGGCCCGGGTATGACGAGGCTCACGAGATGCTTGGTTGGCGTGGTTCCGGCCACCAGCAACGCCGAGCCAGCCACGGCGGCAGCGGGGGCGCTGCGCAATGTGGGGGTTCCAGCGGTGCGAGCCGAGAGGTCCTTGGTGGTCCATGAGCGAGTGCCACTGGCCGAGTTGGCCGAGTACATGACGGCATGGGCATCGCTCGACAGAGCGATGATCCGGGTGCGGCCTCCCCACACCACCGCGGTGGGGTCACCCTTGAGGCTCGTGCTCGCTCCGGCCGCGGCGGTGAGGTCATAGGCGTTCCAGTAGCGGCCGGCTGCATCGTCGTCGACGTACTCGACCAGGTGACCCGACCGGTCAAGTCCGTAGAGATGGAGGAGGCCATGGCCGTCCGGGTTGTCGAGGGCGGTCAGGTCGGTGGACAGCTTGGGGCCGCTGGCAAGGGCCGTGAGGTTGTACGTCGAGAATCGGCCCCCATGGAGATGGTCGTCGATGGTCTCGAGGACCCGACCACCGACGGTACGGGTGACGACGACGATATGGCCCTCAGAGAGAACGGCGGTGGGTGCGCCAGTCACATTGGGGCTCGACGTAGCCACGGTCAGGTCGGCCCCCGACCAGGTGCCGGCATCGAGCCACAGGTGGATGAGGTGTCCGGCAGTGGTGACAGCGAAGGCGTCGAGGTTCCCATTCGGTTCGAGCAGGGGGGCAACACCCGGATTCACCGCACCGGTCCCGGTGATCGTCGAGATGGGATAGGTGTTCCACGCCCGGCCGCCGATGCCATCGCCGATGAGAGCGAGGATCTTCGACTGGCTTGAGAGCCCAAAGACCGCAGGGCGGCCCGAGGCGGTGGTCGTCGCCGCCAGCGGTCCAGCCATCTTGCGCAGGCCGATTCCGGCTGAGCGGATTGTTGTGGACCAGGCGCTCGGTGGTGAGTCGGTGGCGGTGGCCTGAACGACCGGAAAGACGTTGGTGGTGGCGGCGCTGGCCGCTGGGGCGGTCGAGCCAATGGCGACCAAGATCGGTGCCAGTAGGGCAGCGCAAAGCAGCACTGCCCGCCCTCGTCGCATGGTTGTCTCAGGTGCCACTTGGATCCTCATCCTCGTTCGGTCTGCCGCGATCACTCCCATCGTCGGCGTGCACCCTCCGCACCCTTCACCCTACCGAGCCGCATCAGAGAAGTGCGGGCACCCCAGTGGTGCCGTCCCTGCCCCGGTACCCACTGGTAGCCTTAGAGGTGGGCGGGCACGTGGTGCAGCAGTCCCGGTGGGAGACCGGGTGCGCCAGCAACGAGGAGTAGTTCTCATGCCCCAGAGGAGACGACGTAGGCAGGTGGCGGTCAGTCTCGCCCTCGCGCTCGGACCGAGCACCTTGGTGCTGGGGTCTGCTCCTGTCGACGCCGCCATGACGTCGTCCCGGGTCATGCAGTTCAGCGCGACAGCGGGATCGTGGTCGGCGACCAGCACCCGGGTCGATGCCACCATGCTGGCTTCCCCCACTCCACTGAGCATCATGGGGGCCACCGCCTTGTTCGGAGTGTCCGCCGAAGGCCATCTGATCGAGTCATCTCCTGATCCTCAGGGCACTGGGCAGTGGGTCACCTCTGACCTGACCGCCAGCACCAATGGACCGACGCTGCGTGGCGCGGTGGCGGTGCTCGTTGATCGCGCCAATCGGGTCGAGATCCTGGGTCGAACCTCGATCGATCACCTCGTGGCGGTGCGCAGCAGCGCAGACCCCTCGGGCTGGTCGGTGACCGACCTCACCGAGAGCACCAAGGCGCCACTGATTGCCTCGAACCCTTCGGCGGTGATCGGCGCCCATGGTGGCATCAATGTCTTCTATCGGTCGTCTTCGAGCCATTTGATCGGTCTCCTCGAGCGACGACGCCTCTCGACTCGCTGGTGGGTGCGCGACCTGACCAAGACCACCGGTGGTCCCGACGTGCGGGGCACGCCCAGCGCAGTGGCCACACCGGTCGACGGCGCCACCGTCTCGGTGGCGGTACGGGCGAGTTCGGGAGACCTCCTCGTCGTGGCTGACGACAATGCCCGGTTGACCGTGTGGAGCTCCTATGACCTCTCGACGGTACCCGGCTCTGGCCCGTTGAGCTCGAGTCCGACCGCTGTGCGCGCCTTTGGCCGCCTGGCCGTCACGGGGGTCGGCCCGGACGGGTCGCTCCTCCTCATTTCAGCCCCCAAGGCCGCCAGTCACCGCTTCGTCGCGGTCAATCTGACCGCTCGAAGCCAAAGCGCGCTCATCGAGGCGGACAGCCCATCGATGCGCGTCGATGGCGACCACCTCTTGATCACCGGCCGAAGCACCGATCGTCATCTCCTCGTCTACCAAGCCGATTCCACCTCAGCCTTCCGCTCCGTCGTCGTCACGGATGTCTCGGCTCAGGGTCAGGGGATCGAGATCACCTCGGCTCCGGTCCTGGCCGAGCAGACCGGGGCCCCGGCGGTGTACGCGGCTCGCTACCTCCCGCCTCCGCCACCACCTCCGCCCCCGCCGTCACTGACCACCCAGATCGTGGCGATCGCCAAGGGTCAAGATCAACGAGCCGCCGCTGTGGGCGAGACTCCAGCGGGCTCGAACTGCAATCCGTACACCGCTCACTTCGGTCGTGGTCAGAGTGCTGGCTGCGTGGCGGGGACGTCGGCGGAGGCGTGGTGCTCGGACTTCGCCAATTGGGTATGGCAGGCAGCGGGTGCCCAGATCGGTGGTCTCACCGGGTGGAGCTATACCTTCGCCGACTACGGCCGGGCGCACGGGACATGGAAGTTGGGCGCCACCAATGATCCGCAGCCCGGCGATGCGGTGATATTCGGCGACGAGAGCCAGCACTACGGGTCCCACGTCGGGATCGTGGTCGCCGTGCGAGGCAGCATGATCAAGATGACGTCAGGGAATTGGGGCGATGCCGTCATCACCACCGACTTCTTCGATCCCGCCGGGCCCTCGGGCGCCGTCTTCCCCATCATCGGCTACAGCTCGCCGGTCGCCGTGGGTGCGGCCAGACCGCACGCCGCCTCGGCCCACTCGGGTGGCGCTCCGACTCAGGGGCAGATCAACTCGCAGGATCAGGGCCGCTGAGCCCGATGACGGCCCGTCGGGTCGAGCTCACCGCCGATGTCGGCGAGCGTGCGGGCTCAGAGGGTCACGTCCATGACGAGCCGCTGATCGAGCTGCTGACCACCGCCCACATCGCCTGTGGTGGTCACGCCGGTGACGAGTCCTCGATGGCCGCCGCCATTGACGCCTGTGTCCGCAATGGCGTGCGCATAGGTGCTCATCCCTCCTATCTCGACCGCGAAGGGTTCGGTCGACGATCGATGGGGCTCGACCCCATCGGCGTGGCTGACTCGGTGGTGGCGCAGGTCGTTGCCCTCGAGACCCTGGCCGTGGCGGCCGGCGAGTCGCTCTCGAGCGTGAAGCCCCATGGGCAGCTCTACCACGACCTCTCGACTCATCCTGCGCTCGCTGAGGTGGTTCTCAACGCATTGCGGGGCATCGGGGTCACCGAGGTGGTGCTGGCCGCTGGATCGCCGGCGGCGGCTCGAGGTGCCGAGCTGGGCTTGTCGATCAGGGCCGAAGGATTCTGCGATCGTCGCTACGACCCCCACGGGGGTCTTGTCCCTCGCACTGAGCCGGGTGCCGTGCTTGAGAACCCCGCCGCGGCTGCGGCCCAGGCCGTCAGCCTCGTGACTGAAGGTGTGGTGGTGGGCAGCGTGGCCCATCGGATCGCCTCGCTGTGCGTGCACTCCGACTCTCCGGGGGCCGCCGGCATCCTCGCAGCGGTGCGCGCGGCCCTCGAGGCGGCCGCCATCGAAATCGCCCCCCTGAACTGATGGACCCCAGCGTGCGCCGTCTGGGCGAGTTCGGCCTGCTGATCGAGCACGTGGAAACAGGCCGGTCGGCAGGTCTGGCAGATGCCATCAGGGGAGCCCTGCCAGAAGTCCACGAGGTTGTCCCGGGCCTCGACTCGGTCATGGTCCTCGACCCTCGAGACGATCTTGTGGCGCGCGTCTCGGCGGTGCTCGAACGTGACATCCCAGCCACAGTCACCACCCGTCACGAGCTCAAGATCGTCCTTGACGGGCCTGACCTCGCTGAGGTCCTCGCCGTCACGGGGCTCAGCCGAGCCGAGCTCGAGACGGCCCTTGAGGCAACGCTGACGGTGGCGGCGATCGGGTTCTCACCGGGATTCGGCTATCTCACGGGCCTCGCCGGACCGCTGGCCGACCTCGGGAGACGGCCCACGCCTCGGCCACGGGTTCCGGCGGGGTCGTTGGCCGTGGCGGCCGGGATGGTGGCCATCTATCCCCACGCCACTCCGGGGGGGTGGTGGCTGCTCGGTCGCTCCTCGGCGACACTCTTCGACCTCGACCGTCAGGTGCCCGGCCTGCTGGCGGCCGGCGATGAGGTCCGTCTCGTCATCGTGTCCGACGATGCGCCCGGTCCGATCCCTGCTCCTCGGTGTCGGCTGGTGCCGCCCGATGGGGTGAGGCCGGTGCTCGAGGTGACTGCAGTTCCGGCGGGCACGAGCCTGGTCGACGATGGCCGGCGTGGTGTGGCCCACCTGGGAGTCCCCACTGCCGGGGCAGCAGACCTGGAGCGCTGCGAGGTGGCCGCGCGCCTGGTCGGTGGAGGGCCGGGGGCGATCGAGGTGACGGGCAGCGGTCTCGAGCTGTGCATCCTCGAGTCCACGGTGGTGGCTGGGGTTGACCTCGGCCTCGACGTCGACGGTCGCCATGTTCCCTCAGGGGTGCCGGTGGCGGTCGGGGCCGGCCAGGTCCTGCGTACCACCTCGGTGGGCCGAGGAGCACGGGGTTACCTCGGGGTGGCCGGCGGCCCGCTCGTACCGCTCGTCCTCGGCTCGATGTCGACCGACGCGCTTTGCGGGGTCGGCCCTGGCCTCGCCGCCGGCGACGTCCTTGGCGGGGGTCCGGTTCCAGCGGTGCTCCCGATGCGAGGGGCGGTCCCGGAGGACCCTGACCCGGTGGTGCTTCGATTCCTACCCGGCCCGCATGACCACCTGCTCCTCGAGGCCCTCAACATGGTCACCGCCACGGTGAGCGCCACGTCGAACCGGGTGGGCCTGCGGCTCGTCCCTGACAAGGGCTCGCTCCAGCGACTCGATGGCGAGGTGGCCTCGCTTCCCACCGTGGCCGGTGCCATCCAGCTTCCCGCCGATGGCCACCCCATCGTCCTCGGTCCCGACCGGGCGACCCTCGGGGGTTATCCGATCATCGGCGTGGTGATCTCGGCCGACCACGGCCTGCTCGGCCGCCTCGGCCCGGGCTCGGCAGTGGAGCTGCGGGCGGTGGACCATGACGAGGCACGTGCCGCCCTTCAGGCGCGCCGAGATGAGTCTGTGGGCTGGGTCACCGGAACGGCGGCGACCCTCGGCTGAGGATCAGGCCTTGTCGGCGAGCTGTGGGTAGCGCTTCGAGAGGTCCGCACACTCGAGGCACACCGACTCGGGGATCACGCCCACCTTCATGAGCTGAGCAAACATGATGCAACCCAGGCAGACTCCCCCGAAGCCCTCGAGGCCAGCGGCGACGACCAGCAGCCCGATGACCACCTGGGCAGCCCCGACCGAGCCAGTGAGCACCAGGACCGAGGCGGCGATGCTGAAGGTGGCTCCGATCAGCTGGGCGAAGCGCTTCGGAGGGCCGGCGACCAGCGTTGGCTCGCCGAGACGGGGGGCGATGAGGCGCGTGGCGATCTGGCCGAGCGGAGACAAGGTGGGCCCCGAGGCGACTCGAGCGACGAACCCATAGGTCAGGGGGATCAGCAACCAGGTGGCGCCGCTGACGACAAACGCGATGCCCATGGTCACGACGCCTACCGCCACGGTGCGTGCAGCCTTCTCGTTGACCGGGCTCGGAAACGTGAAGATCGTAGACATACCAATACCCTACCTGTTTGGTCGGGTTTTGTCAGCCCCTCACCAACAGGACGATCCAAGTGGTGGCTCCGACGGCCACCACGATGGCTCGCAGCACAGGGGCAGGCAGGGTCCGAGCGGCGGTGGCGCCGAGGTAGCCCCCAACGAGCGTGCTGATGGCGAGCAGGCCAGCGGCGGCCCAGACGACATGGTGACCAAAGAGGACGAAGATGCTCGCGGCGATTGCATTGTTGAGGATCGAGACCGCAGAGCGCAGGCCATGGAGGTGAGCCAGGCTCACATTGAGGGCCAGACCGAACACGGCGAGCAGCATCACGCCCTGGCCGGCGCCAAAGTAGCCGGCATAGAGCGAAACCAGCATCGAGCCGATCAACAAGAAGGCCCGTCGAGTGGGGTGGTCGTGGCTCACGTGGGCCATTCGGCGAGTCACGAGGGGTTGGACGGCGAAGGCGATGGTGGCGAGGAGCACCAGCCACGGAACGATCATCCGGAACGAGGACGATGGCGTCGTGATCAGCAGCAGCGATCCGGCCGTGACGCCGACGACGGTGGGCAGGATCAGGTCGACGACATGGCGACGCAGCTCGCCGATCTCCCGCCGGAACCCGGCCACGCCACCGAAGTTGCTCGGCAGGACACCGACCGACGAGGTGATGTTGGCGTCGAGGGCCGGGATGCCGAGGGCCAGCAGGGTCGGGAAGGTGAGCAGCGTGCCACCACCGGCTACTCCGTTGAAGATCCCCGCAGCGACGCCGACGGCCAGCAGGACGAGGACGTGCGCCGTCGTGATGGTGAAGCCGGTAGCGACGGCGAGCATGTGGCCATCGTACGACCTGAGCCGGCGGAGCCGGTCTAGTCTTCGGAGCGCACCGAACCACAATTGAAGAGGAGCTCGAATGGTCCGCTTGACCTGCATGCTGCGCCGCAAGGCCGGTCTCACCCCCGCCGAGTTCCACGAGCACTGGGAGCAGGTCCACGGCCCGCTCACCGTCCGCCTTGAGTGCGGCAGCTATGTGGTCCGCTACGAGCAGCTCCCGCGACCCCTCGACTCCTATTCGGGCGACGATGACCCAGGGTTCGACGGCGTCACGGTCCAGTGGTTCAACTCCATGGAGGACTACAACGCCCATATGGCAGCGTCAGACTTCTCGGTGATGTGGGCCGACATCGAGTCGTTCCTTGACGTGCCCTCGCTCCACTTCGTGGTGACCGAGGAGCCAGGTCGGCTGGTCATCGACCGGACTGAGGGCTGAGGGTCTCCACCATCGAGCCCGAACGGCGAACTACCGTGCCCAGCATGACGACCTCGTCGACGCCGAGCAAGGCTGTGTCGCAGCCCCGCAACCTTCAACGTGCCGCCGGCGGCGTGGTGTGGCGAGCGACCCGATCAGGGCGGACTGAGGTTCTGCTCGTTCACCGGCCCCACCGCGAGGACTGGACCTTCCCCAAAGGCAAGCTTGAAGTTGGTGAGACCTTCGAGGAGTGCGCCCTACGCGAGGTGCGCGAGGAGACCGGGTTGACCTGTGAGCTCGAGGAGTATGTCGGTACCGCCGAGTACCTCCACCGAAAGGGTCGTCCCAAGGTGGTGGCCTACTGGCTGATGTCCGTCGTCGACGGCGAGTTCACGCCAAATGACGAGGTCGATGAGGTGGCCTGGCTCTCGCCGGCCAAGGCTCGCCAGCTGCTCACTTTTGAGCGGGACCGCGAGATCCTCGACCTGCTTGACGTGGCCTTGAACGAAGTCGCCTGAGGCCTACAGCGAGTCGATCAGGTCGGCCACCGAATCGACCACCCGAGACGGTCGATAGGGGAAGCGGCCGATCTCGTCCTCGGTGGTGACGCCAGAGAGCACCAGGATGGTCTCGAGGCCCGCCTCCATGCCGGCGAGCACGTCGGTGTCCATACGGTCTCCGACCATCACGGTCGACTCGGAGTGCGCCCCAAGCGTGTTGAGACCCTCCCGCATCATGAGGGGGTTGGGCTTGCCGACGAAGTAGGGCTCGACGCCGGTGGCCCGCTGGATCATGGCGGCCACGGCGCCGCAGGCGGGGAGTGACCCCTCGTTCGACGGGCCGGTGGGGTCGGGATTCGTGCCGAGGAACCGGGCTCCGGCCTCGACGAGCCGAACGGCCGTGGTGACGGCCTCGAAACTCCAGGTACGGGTCTCGCCCAGGATCACATAGTCGGGATCGATGTGGGTCTGGGTGTAGCCGACCTCGTGAAGAGCGGTGGTGAGGCCGGACTCGCCAATGACATAGGCCGTGCCGCCGGGGCGCTGGTCAGCTACGAACTTCGCTGTCGCCAATGCCGAGGTCCACAGCTGCTCCTCGGGGACCTCGAGGCCGATGGTCTCGAGTCGGGCCGACAGATCCCGGGGCGTGAAGGCCGAGTTGTTGGTCAGGATCAAGAACGACCGCCCTGAGCTGCGAAGTCGCTCCAAGAAGGCGTCGGCACCCGGGATCATGGTGCCCTCACGGACGAGCACGCCGTCCATGTCGCACAACCAACTCTCTGCAGGGGTCACGCGGGCCATGACATCAAGTATGACCGATGATGACCTGTCGGGGGACGCGAGAAAGCCGGGCCCGAAGGCCCGGCTTTCTCACTGAACGAGATCCCGTGGGGGATCAGTTCATGCGGGTTCTCAGTTCGAGAGCGCCGCGTAGGTTGCGTTGTACGTTCCAGCTCGGGGGCCGAAGACGACGGCGATGCACGTCGTGTGCGCACCGGCGACCCAGGCACCGTTGGTGTAGGTGCAGCCTGCGGGAGTACCAAGACCATCGCCGAGTCCGATCTCCGAAGAGTCGTTACCGCCGATCACGCCCATGGCCCCAGCAGCCTTGCCCTTGGCGTGGACGTTCACCACGGGACCAGCGATGGTGTCGCCGGCCTGGTACTCGGTGATGTCCACGGTGTCCGTGATCGTCACCACGCCCTTGGTGCTGATGGAGCACTGGATGTTGGCCTTGTGCAGCCCAGTCGGCTGGGTGGTGCCCGTAGTGTCACATCCCAGCGCCGGAGCGGCAGTGAGACCCGTCTTGTCGAAGTTGGTCAAGGTGTAGGTCTGCGTGGTCCCGTAGATCTTGAGCGGCTGAGCCGACGTGTAGGGGAAGCCGAACGCCACGCCATTGAAGTTGTGCGTGCCGCCAGCCAGGTCGCTACCAGTCGAGCTCGTGGTCGTCCACGTCACCGGGTAGTTCGTTGCCCAGGCGGGGTAGTCCAGCGTGTTCGGAGCATTCGGTCCCGCCGCTGCGATGCCGGCGTCCGGCGTGCAGAGATTGGCGATCCAGATGCCGAGCACGTTCAGTGAGACGTCCGAGTAGGAAGTGTGAGCCTGGTTGCTGGCACTGCTCAGAAGGATCTCACCGTTGGCATCCAAGGTGTAGGCCTTGCCTGGCATGGCCGCTGTCTGAAGGGTGGTCCCACAGTTCGAGTCGATGGTGGCTGAGTTCTTGAACTTCACCGTCTTCGTCGCACCAGTTGGGGTGAAGTCGATCTCGAGCGCTGCCTGGTTGTACGAGGCGATACCCTTCTTCTGGAGCATGAAGAAGTTGTTGCCTTGCGGGCCGAGCACGGTCGCCGTGAAGGTGGAGCCGTTGTTCGTGTTGGCAGACCCCTTGCTCACGCAGATTCCTCCGGTAGAAACGAGTCCAGCGTTGCCGCCGTTCCCAGTCCCACCATTGAAGGTGCCGTCGGACGGGCACTCAGCTGGAAGGAGGGTCGACACCAGGCCGAGCTGGCCCTTCATCTTGACCTTGAACGCAATCTGTCCCGGTGCAGTGGACGTTCCAAGGTTTGCACCATGGATCGTCATGGTCGCCCTCTCGTAGGGAGAAAGCGAGGTGGATGGCTGCGGGGTGTAGCTGCCGCTCTCGCCCCACGAGTTCGGCCAGGCGCCGACGTTGGTGAACGTCACGCTACTGATCGAAGCGGATGGAGCAGGCGTGGCGCTGGCCACACTCGCCATGATCGGCAGACTGCTGAAGGCCAGGGAGGCCGCCGCAGCTGCGATGAGCTTGTGCTTCATAGTGTCCCTCTCAACCTCGACGTGGCTTTCGCTTATCGAGTTCTTGATTTCATTGACTCCGGCGACTTGGTCTTGGCACCCCCCCGCACTGCCTCCCGGCACTGCTGCAGATCCCGGTAGACCAAACCGGTTGATGCCCAACGTATGGACCATTCAGCGGCAGGTCAAGTCGCCCCCCAAAGTTTTCTGCTCCTGCGGTGATCTCGATTGTTCGATCTGCTAAGCGTCGTGCTGTCTCTCGCGGGCAGAGCCGACCGTGGTCGGTCGCAGAGTGGTAGCACTTGCGTATGGAGAGCAGGACTGATCTCACGGATCGGCCGGTGGTGTGGCCGACCCTGACGAGCCGACGCGTGGTGACGACGCTGGGCTGGCTGGTCGGATCGCTCGTCTGGTCGGTGGTGCTCTACCGCTATCTGTTCCATGCCTGGCCCGGCTCGAGCCATCGCTTCGGTGACCTCTATCAACGGCTCAATGAGTCGCTCTGGATCCTCCATGGCCAAGATCCCTACTTCGTGGGCGCCCACATCAGCGACAACGTGCCCCCGTCGGTCTCGCTCCTCCATCTCCCCCTCGCAGAACTCGGTCGACCGTGGGCGGGCTATGTCTCGGTCTGGCTCTCATGTGCTGCGATCCCGGTGATCTGCGCCGGCGCACTCTCGGCCGTGCGACCGGTCCCGCGCTCGACGGCCCTGCTGGTCATGACGCTGGTGGCCCCGCCGGCCGTTGGGGTGTTGCTCTACCCCGGTGCCTCGGCCTTGGGTGCTGGTCAAGACCAGCTGTGGTTCATGGCACTCGTGGTGGTCGACCTATTGGTGCTCTCGTCCCGGCGTTCGGGCTACCTCGTGGGAGCGGTGGCTGGACTGTCGCTGTGGCCCGGGATCTTTGCCGCGGCCGTGCTCGCCCGGTCAGGAGTCCGAGGACTCGTTCGGGTAGCCATCGGTGGCGTCGTCACGCTGGTGGCTGGGCTGATGTTCTCCCCCTCGGCCTCCTGGCGCTACTGGACCTACCTCGTCCCGAGCGGTCAGGTCTCGGTGCGAGGGGTCAACTCTTCGGCCTCATGGCCCGTTTCAGGCTTCAAGGGCACCTGGAACATGTCGATCAACGCCATGCTCACCCGCTGGCCGCTCGGCGGCCCCTTCGCCTCCAAAGCCGCCTGGGCAGTGTGTTTCGTGCTGCTGGTGGTCCTGGGTCTCGCCATCGCCTGGGGTCTCTGGCGGCTTGGCCTCGTGGTGACCTCGCTCGCAGTGCTGAGTATCGCAGTGGTGTCTTCGTCGCCCTTCGCCTGGGATCACCACTGGGTCTGGGTGGTTCTGCTCCTCCCCTTCGCGGCCCTCGAGTGCTGGCGAAATCACCGGGTGCTGAGCATCGTGCTGTGGCTCTCAGTGCTGCCGTTCGTGCGCCAGCTGTCCCGATCGGTCATCGCTCATGCCCCCAAGCATCATGGCCAACTCATCTTCAGCAGCCCCGTCGACGCGCTGGTGATGAATCGCTATGTGCTGGCCTGCCTAGCCGTGATGGTGGCCGCCGCGATCACGGTGCTGATGGCGAGGCGCAGGACCCTCGGGAACGAGCCCGCCTGAGGCTCAGCCGCCGGCGGCGAAGGCCGCCAGCTCGGGCGGCACGAAGTTGTGCTCCTCGGTGGTCTCGGCCTCGACGAGCTCGACCATGCGGGTGCACACCTCGGCTGGGTCCATCTGATCGCCGGTGACCATGTCGCCGACGGCTTTGAAAATCTCGGCACCGCCACTCGTAGTGGCCGAGTCGTCGAACCATTCCCACATCGAGGCGGCCATCGAATCGTTGAACCCGGTGTCATAGGGGCCGGGGTTCAACAGGCACACATCGACGCCGAAGCCGGCGAGTTCGGACCGCAGAGCCTTGCCCATGGCCTCGAGGGCGAACTTGGTCATCGAGTAGGGACCGAAGGTCGGGGCCACGAGGATTCCGGCGATGGACGAGACGATGATGATGCGACCGCTCCCCCTGGCCACCATGGCTGGGACGGCGGCCTGGGTGACGGCGAGGGAGCCGAAGACGTTGACATCGAAGATCTGGCGCATCCGGGCCATGGGGACGTCGGCCATGGGGCCGGTTTGGCCGATGGCGGCGTTGTTGATGAGGACGTCGATGTCCATCGACGCGACGAGATTGACGTCATCGCTGGTGATGTCGAGCTTGGTCACGTCGAGGCTTGGCGCCTCAGCAGAGAGCGCGGCGGCTTGCTCGGCGGTCTCAGTCGTGGCGATCACGTGGTGGCCGCGTGCTGCCAGGGCCAAGCTGGCCATTTTGCCGAATCCGCTTCCCGCACCTGTGATGAGGACGTTCTTGGTCATGGCTGCGACCCTACCGCCGCCTCAAGCGCAACGTCACACACAGGCACGCAATTCACGGAGCGTGTAAGACTTCGGCGGTGGATCAGATGACAACTCGTGATCGGCTCCTGGAGCGCACCGTTGACATGATCGATTCAGCGGGCGTCCCTGCGGTGCGAGTCCATCTGATCGCCGAGGCTGCCGGGGTCAAGGTTCCCGCGGTGTACTACTTCTTCGGGTCGAAGGAGGGCTTGATCGAGGCTGCCCAGGCGGAGCGCTACAGCCGCAGCTTGCTCGAGTCGACCGCCGAATTCCTCGTGCAGATGGACGGGATCTCGGACGCCGCTGGCTTCCGAGAGGCCTGTCGCCAATCGATGGTGGCGTACTTCAGCGCCGCCGGTGCTCATCGTCGACTCGTCCGAATCAACGCCTTGGGCTCGGGCTATGCCTCCCCCGATCTGCTCACGGCGATCAACGATGCGCAGTCCAGAGCCAACCGAGAGTTCGCCCACATCCTGAAAGTGGCGCAGGACAACGGATGGATCAGAGCAGGGGTGGACACCACGGCGCTGGCGGCCTGGTTCACCGGGCAACTGCTCGGCCGCACCCTGATCGAGATCGGCCCGAGCGACGTCGACCCTGATCGCTGGAACGAGATCTCCATCGAGGCCGTCTTCGCCGTGGCCTTCGAGCCAGACGACCGAGCCTGATCAGATCTCCTCGGTCGCCCGCGTGGAACCGGTGTCTTGTTGCATCGGGTTGAGCTCGCCCCATCCGAGGGCGTCAAGGCGTCCTGTCACCCCGCCATCGGCTGGCCGGCGCAGGTACTCGATGGCCAGCACCGCCACAACCGTCGCCACCACGAGGATCGGTCCGCTGACCTCGAACCGGAACCGGTTGTTCTCCCCGTACTCGGTCAGCGTCGAGACGACGAAGGCCTGGGTGGCGAGGACCCAGGGCAGCCCGACCGCCAGCGCCCAGCGTCGCCGAGAGGCGGCCGCCCGCCAGATCACGATGATTCCCCCGAACAGTGCCAAGAGAGTTTCGCCCAGAAGCGTCCATGACACCTGAAGGGAGCTGATCGTCATTCCTCGCCAGATCTCTTTGGAGAGGTGCGGGTGGTGAGAGGCTTGGAGACCGACGAACGCGTCATAGGAGCGGACGGCGGGAGCGACAGCGGTGTCGTGGGTGAAGAAGTAGTACTGGTCGGCCGGGACCGCCCAGAGGACCAAGGCGCGCCAACGGATCGACAGCCATGTGGCGGGCTGGTGGCGGATGAAGGTCAATGCGTCGGCCAGGGAGTGGCTCGAGACCGTGACATAGGCCCGGTTGTTGAGGTTGGGCAGGCCGTCGGGTCGGGTGGCCGCTGAGGAGGCCCGGGGCCCGGCACGCACTGGTGACACCCCAATCGCCGAGAGCGGTGCAGTGAACGGATTCACGAGCGACCGAGGCGGCATCTGGCCCGCGGCGACCATCGAGGCCAGGAGCATCGGGTCGGCGGGCTTGAGCACGCCGTCGGCCACATTCATGCCGAACCAGGTCGAAGTGGCTGGGGTGCCCACACGGCAGACGCTCAGGCCCATCCAACCGATCAGGACAAGCGCCGGCACCAGGCTCCCGAGCAGCAGGATCCGGCGAAATCGCGGGAGGGCGATCACCAGCGCAGCCAGCACGATCAACAACACCATGGGCTGGAGCATGGTGTTGGTCAAGGTCAGCACCCCGCCGCACGAGGCGAACCCCAGGACTCGCCGAAAGGAGGGGGCGGCCAGCGTCCAGATACCCAGGAATGCGGTGGCGGCCGTGAGGGCGGCGGTGGGGGTGGCGTAGAAGATATTGGTCGAGAAGAGCAGCTGGGCCGGGTCGAGGACCACCAGCACCAGCGTGACCACGAAGGCGGCACGCCGGGTCACGCCGAGCAGGACCATGGCGCCGTAGCTGCACAGCACGGTTACGACGTAGCCAGCGAACATGACGATGGCCACCATTGGTGACTGAGCGGCGCCGGGGAGGTCGAGGAGCAGGCCCACTGCGAGGTTGTAGAGCGGCGGCTGCATCGTGAGAGACCAGACGGAGTGGAGGAGGTCCCGCCGGAGCCAGGCTGTGTCGAGCAGTTGGTAGAGGTGTGTGGCGGAATCTGGACCGAGGGCCCGCAGGTCCATTCCGACCCCGGCGAGTCCGAGCAGGAGTCGACTGACCACGCAGAGACCAAACAGCGCCCCGATGAAGGGATCGAGGTGACGGACCTGCGTGGCGACCTTGGTGGCTCGGGTCACGTCGCCACCGGCTGGTCCAATGGTGAGACATTCTCGGGTTCGAACTCGCGAACGTCGATTGGGTCTACCCCAGTGGCTCGATGGCTCCAGCCCAGGGCATCGAGGCGCTGGTCAAGACCTCCGGGACGCCTCCGACCGCGAAGCCGGTCGATGATCACGCTGAGCACCACCACCGACAACGTGATCATGGTCGTCCCGGTCTCGAAGCGGAACCGATCGTTCTCGCCGAACTCTGAGAGCGACGTGACGATGAAGGCCTGGGTGAGCAGGAACCAGGGGACGGCTAGGCCGATGACCAGCTCTGGGCGCCGACGCCAGCACAGCATGAGCAGGGGCGTGCCGAGCATGCTCAGGGCGCTGGTGGCGATCAGGGTGAAGGAGAGCTGGTTGAGCGGTGGTGCCTCCCCTGCGATCTCGGCCAACGAGCTGAACCGATTACGGAGGCCTTGGAGCATCACCACATTGTCGTAGACATTCTCCCAACCCGTGATCTGGGTGTCGACGAAGAACAGGGAGTACTGGTCCTCAGGGATGGCCCAGATGCGCAGGCCTCGGCTGACCATGGTGGCGTAGTGGCCGGGGGCGATGCCGAGGTAGGTGAGCTCGTCGTGGAGGTACCGGCTCGACACGGTGGCATAGGCCCGATTGTTGAAGTTGGGTTGGCCATCGGGGCGCAGGGCCATTGCGCTGGCGGCCGGTCCAGCGACCACCGGGGCGATGCCGTAGGCCGAGAGCGGGGCAAAGGGAGCGAGCGTGGCGATCTTGGTGATCCTGTGCTCGGCGAGGAGGCGGTGGAGTTGTCCGACCGGTGCGTGGTTGAAGGTCACGTGGGTCAGGTTCATCCCCAGCCAGGTCGAGGTCGCTGGGGTGCCGACCCGGCTGAACTGCACCGTGCTCCACCCGACCAAGGCCACACATGGCACGAGGCTCCCGAGCACGATGGCCCTCCACGCCGAGCGACGGCCAACGAGAACGATGGCGATGGCGATGAGGACCATGACGGGTTGGATCGAGGTGTTGAAGAGGGCGGTCGTGGCAGCGATGCCGGAGAACCAGGCAGCGGCACCGGTGGTGGGACGCCGGACGCACCGCACCGCCAGCCAGACCGTCACGGTCACGAGGGCGGCAGTCGGCTCGGCGTAGAACGGGACAGTGGTGAAGAGTGCCTGGCCGGGGTTGGCGACTACCAGCACGAGGGTGGCCACGAACGCCACTCCTCGAGCCACGCCGAGCAAGACCATCGTGGCGTAGGTCGCGAGCGAGATCGCCAGGAAGCATCCGGTCAGGGCGACCGCCGCCACCGGTGTCTGCCAGCCGCCGGGGAGATGGAGCCACAGGCCGACCGCCAGGTTGTAGAGGGGGGGCTGCATGGTGAGTGACCAGACAGAAGACCAGAGGTCGTGGCGGAGCCATGAGGGGTCGAGGAGCTGCCAGTAGCGTTCGGAGCCCTTGGCTCCGAACGCACTCATGTCGAGATGGACTCCCGACCATGCCAGTGCGAACCGGGCCAGCACCGTGGCGCCGGCAAGGACGAGGAGGAACGGATCGATCCTCCGAGCGCTGCCGTGCTCAACGCTCACCAGGCGATCACCGGACTGGGACCCATACTCAGACGCCGAGGCTCGATGCGGATGCTGCTTCGAAGAGGCGGTTGGGAAGGATTCTCTTGGTGAAGGACCCGAGGCGCTCGCCGGCTGGGCCGACGCTGCGCCGCCGGGGTGGACGGCGGGCCACGAGCAGCCGATCGATCACCTCGGCCACCCGTTCGGGGCCGGCTCCACCCTGCTCGTCGGCCTCCATGGTGCTGATGGCTCGCTGACACGCTTCGTCATAGGGGTCGTCGGACCTCGACGTCACTCGCCGTCGACTACCGGTGAAGTCAGTGTGGAAGTTGCCGGGTTCGACGAGGGTGACGTCGACGTGAAAGGGCTTGACCTCCCAGGCCAGTGCCTCGGCCCAGCCCTCGAGGGCAAACTTCGACGCTGAGTAGTACGCCTGGAACGGCAGGCCGAGCAGGCCACCGATCGAGCTGATCACGATGATCCGGCCGGAGCGCTGACGCAGCGATGGCAGGGCGGCGGTGACGCAGCGGACCGTACCGAAGAAATTGGTCTCCATCTGGGCCCGAGCCTCATCGATTGGCGTGGTCTCCACCGGGCCGGCCAGCCCCCACCCCGCGCAGGTCACGAGAGCATCGATTCCTCCGTGCTCTTCGATGATCTTGGCCATGCCGTCGGCGACCGAGGCATCGTCGTCCACATCCATGGGGACCTGTTGCCACGCCACCCCCGGCGCCATCCGCCGGCTTGCGCCGATGATGGTCCGTCCGCTCTGGTGGAGACGCTCGGCGGTCGCCCGACCGATTCCAGCCGACGCCCCGGTGACGAGGACAACGCTCCTAGCGCTCATCGAACCCTTCGTCATGGTTACTCCTTCTATCCGCGCTGCTCTCGTCGCTCCGCGAGGTCGCTGGGGTCCTATCCCCTGATCGTCGCAGATGGAGCGACTTGAGGCGCAGGGAACGCCGCTCGACAAGCCACCAGCTTGCGATGGCAAGCGGTACCGTGAAGCCCAGTGTCATCAAGAGAAAGATCTCCGAGCCGAACCGGGGCAGATGCCACATGATCAGGAGCTGGGCCACTGGCCACCCGTAGATGTAGATGCCATAGGAATAGTCATTCTTCGCTCCGACGGATCGGAATGGCAGGTGCAGGCCGAGCCACAGCACGGGATAGGCGAGGAACGGCAGGTACAGATCGATCGAGGTGAACTCGAGGGTGGGGACGCGTCCGTCGATCGGGAGGAGGACACCGACGCTGAAGATGAGGCCACTGGCAAGCGCCAGCCACCCGGAGTCCGGAACACGGTCGCGATAGAGAAACAGGATCGATCCGGCCAGGAAGATCAGGCTGAAGCGAAGGATCGACTCGAAGACGGAGAAGTGGAAGAAGTTGAATTGCTTGTCCAGCGAGGCTGTCAACTCGATGGTGATAATCGCTCCCCACAACACAGCGAAGGCTACGAGTGAGGAGAGTCGGCTCCGCAGCATCCCCACCAGGCTCATTGCGAGCAGGAGGAGGTAACAGAGAAACTCGTAGAAGAGCGTCCAGATTGAGGCGTTCCATGTCCAAAAGCCGGGATAGTCGGAGAAGTTGGGAAGGCCTGCGATTGTGTACTGGGTCCAGTAGGGGTTGGCCAGCAGGCTGTTCTTGACGACGTACATGGTCGGTGAGTCAGTGGCTCCGAAGTAGCACCCGAGGCTGCAGCCGGGCTTGGCGGTCCACCACCACGCCAGCAGCCCGATGCCGAACGCGGTGACGAGGGTGCAGACGATGAGGCCCGGGAAGATGCGCAGGCAGCGACGCCAGAGGTAACCCATGGGCCGAGTTCGCATGGCGCTCTGTGCGATCAGATAGCCACTGATGGCGAAGAAGCCGTAGAGCGAGAGCTGCGCAGCACTCGTCCCGTTCACGATCATCGCGGCTCGGCGGAAGTGCGCGAGGCCTGCGGCGTGCGACACCAAGACGATCGAGGCCAGGACGAGTCGCAGGAAGTTCAGGCTGTTGCGGTGCGTCGATAGCCCCTCACCGATGACCCGCTTGGATCGCGGCTCTCCGACCCCCGTGGTCACTGGTCACCCATGATCTGACCTCATGCCGGGCTGAGTGATCGGCCTGTCGTTGATGCCGGTCTGTCCGAGAGGACGTCGTGGCCGACGGCAGTCCTGCCGTGCCGCGACGTTCGCCGTATGCCTCCGAGGGGGCTTGCCAGCCGGGTGGCTCGGCGCCCAGCGTTGCGAGTACCCTGCGAACGGAAGCTTGTCACGCCGCGACCCTAACAACTGGGCAAGCGGTGGGCGCAGAGCGGCTGAGGACAGGTGCGAGAGCGGCCGAATCGGAGTCACTGCTAATGACTTGACCTGGGAAACTGGGTCCGTGGGTTCAAATCCCACCCTGTCCGCCAGACGAAGAATCCCCCGCCTTGGGCGGGGGATTCTTCGTGTCGTCGGAACCATGCCGGACTCCGTCAATGAGGGACACCCTTCGATCCGTGACGGTTGCCCACGAGTGTCTGCGCGCTGGATACCAAGACCAGGTCCGCCATGATGCCGAACTATCTCCTGATGTCACCTGAAGGTCCTGAAGCGAGCCGACACGCGCACCTCGCCCGCCACCGTTAGCCACACCCCTGAATCGGTGGCGTGGAGCTCCACCTGGTCGCCAGCAACGAGCGGTGCGTGGTGCAGTAGCACGGCTGATGCCACCGGGCCGGACGCCGCCTCCACGATGGCGGCCCACGCCACGGCATTGTTCACGTGGTCGACGATGTCGAGATCGGCCTTGCGCAAGGCCCATGGGGTGATGACGGCATCGTTGGGCAACCCTGGTGATCGGATCCGGCCGGAGACCTTCCGTCCTTGAGCGGCCTCGGCGTAGACCTGTTGAAAGGCCGGCGAGATGCGTCTCGGGCGACCCTGCGGATCGAGGGGCACCCATAGGGCCGACGCGTGCGCGACGACGGTATCGTCGATCAGCAGGTCCGTCCGTCGCTCGGCCCAGGCGGCACCGCTCCCCGAGCACCAGGTGTCGAGGATGACTGCCGTGTTGAGCATGGGCCAGTGCTCCCCCTCGACCAGTCGGAGCGCGGTCCGACGGACAACCCAGGTCGTCCCGTCCCGCACTCCTGTGTCGGACCAGTCATCGGTTGCCACGTCTTGGAGGAATCGCACCAGACCATCCACCCGCAGGCGGCCGTCGGGGCCGGCATCGGCGAGGTGCACCTGAGCTCGCTGGCGGAACCGGCGACCGGTCGGCGGCGGCGGGGTGAACTCGATGTCCATCGTCAGTCGACCACGGTCCGTCGCCAGGCCATCTGTTGTCCGAGCACGGCGAGCACGATGCCTGAAATCAGCACGGCCGCGACGAGGGGGTGGCCGAGGTCAAGGCCACCGACCTGACGAGGCTTCTCGAGCCAATCGGCGAAGGAGGCGCCCACGGGCCTGGTGAAGATGTAGGCGAACCAGAAGGCGAAGATCCCGTTCCAGCGCAGTTTCCAGTACCCGAGGGCAGGGATCAAGAAGATGGCCGTGAAGAGGAGTCCCGAAGTGAGGTAGCCGAGCTTGAGTGCGATGGCCGTGAAGTCACCGGCAGCGGTGCCAAGGGCGAACGTGGTGACCACGCACAGCCAGTAGAAGATCTCACGCCGGGGGGTGGTGATCGAGTGGATCGACAGGGTGCCCTCACTGCGATTCCAGACGACGAACATGGCGAGGAGGACGACGGCGAAGGTGATGGTTGAAACGGCATAGGGGACACCGATGCCGACGTGGGTGACATCGGCGGCCATGGTGCCGAAGATGGAGACCATGCTGGCGGCTAGCCAGTAGATCCAAGGCACGTAGCGCGGAGCTCGGAGCTGAACGGCCATCGCCCCAGCGAGGGCCACGAGGCCGATGAGCACAGCGAGGACCGGAGCCATGGCATGGACCATCCAGTCCGAGACGGTCTCTCCGGCGGCGGTGGTCAGCAACTTGGTGACCCAGAAGATCGCCGTGATCGTGGCCGGGACCTTGGCGACTTCGAGCCGGTCGAGGACTGGGGAGTGTCGGTGCATCGGCCCAGTATCGCCGCTGGCGACTCAGTGATTGGGCACGGCGCAGCCGGTGTCGAGGCCAAGGACCTGGTTGAGACGGCCCATCCCCACCCAGTTGGAGCAGCACAGGGTGAGGTCGAGGATCTCGGCATCGCTGAAGGCAGATCGCATGTCGGCCATCATCTCGTCATCGATGCTGAGGTGATCGGTGGCGAATAGATCGGCGTAGCGCACGGCGAGTGCCTCACGGGTCGAGAGTCCACTGAGGTCGTCGATGAGCACCGCCCCGTAGAGCTGTTCGTCGACTCCCTCGGCGGCGAGCGAGTCGTCGCGCCACCCGAGGCAGACCTGGCACTCATTGCGGGCCGCGACCCGGATGCGCGCCGCCTCGCGCTCTCGTGCCGGGAGTTCGCTCTTTTCATAGACGGCGTCGGCAAGGGCCCCGGCACCGACCGCCATGGCGGGGCGGTATTGCCAGACCCGGTGGATGTCTGGACCCCTACCATCGGGAATCTCGATGCGTGCCATCGCTGCGGCCTTCCTGCTTGACGTCTCCCCAAGGCTAGGGTCATCGGCCTCGAGCGCGCCGTTCTGAGCCGGGTACGTCCCGGCGCCCGGTACCCTCGTCATCTGGCCGCACGGTGCGCCGGAGAAGGAGAGGACGACCGGGATGTCGGGACAGCGGTACTGGCTCGAGACCCTGGGCTGCCCGAAGAACGAGGTCGACTCCGATCGGCTCATGGGCCAGTTGGCCGCCGAGGGATACGTGCCGTGTGACGACCCCTCTGAGGCCGACCTCGTGGTGGTCAACACCTGCGCCTTCATCGAGATCGCTCGGGAGGAGTCGATCGAGACCATTCTCGCCATGGACGAACTGCGACCGAAGGGCTCCCGTCTCGTGGTCACCGGTTGCCTCGCCGAGCGATCGGGCCAGGAGCTCGCCGACGCCTTGCCGGAGATCGACCTTGTGGCCGGGTTTGGCCATTCGCTTACCGCTCCGAGCCCGACGCGCGTCGTCCTTGGACCGACCCGGGACGGGTCGCCCGCCGATGCGCTCCTCGATCTCCCGCGCACCACGCCCGGTGGCCCCTGGGCGTATGTCAAGGTGGCAGAGGGATGCGATCGTCGTTGTGGGTTCTGCGCTATTCCCTCGTTCCGAGGTGATCAGCTGAGCCGATCTGGACCTTCGATCCTGGCCGAGATCGACCAGCTCGCCGCCGGGGGGACCAAGGAAGTGGTGTTGATCGCCCAGGACCTCGCCAGCTGGGGTCGCGATCGGCGTCGGGGAGGCGAAGCCTCAGCGCTCGACGTTCTCGACGTCCCGGCACCGGGAACCCAGCCTCTCGTGGCGCTGGTCAACGAGGCGGCGGCGCGCATCGAGCGAGTCCGGCTCCTCTACCTGTACCCCTCGGGGCTCACCGAGGCGCTGATCGAGGCAGTCCTCGGCACTGGGGTCCCGTACTTCGACCTCTCACTGCAGCACGTCAGCCGGCCTCATCTGCGTCGGATGGCTCGATGGGGCGATGGTGATCGATTCCTTGAGCGCATGGCCTCCATCCGCTCAGCCGAATCCACCTCGGCATTCCGCTCGTCGTTCATCGTCGGCTATCCCGGAGAGACTGAGGAGGACCATGATGAGCTGCTGGGCTTCCTTGACGAGGCTGAGCTCGATTGGGCCGGTTTCTTCACGTACTCGGCCGAGGTAGGGACGCCAGCGGCGGCCCGTGACGACCAGGTCGCCCCCGAGCTGATGGCTGAGCGCATGGCTGAGCTGACCGAGCGACAGGACCAGATCACTGAATCCAAGCGCGACGGGCTGGTCGGGCAGACTCGCCGGGTGCTGATCGACTCACCCGGTATCGCTCGATCCTCGGCCGAAGCCCCGGACATCGATGGCGTGATCATCGTGCCTGAGGACCTCGCGACTGGCACGATGGTGCTCGTGGAGATCACCGAGTCGCTGGGAACAGATGTCGTGGGCGTGCCGGTGGTGGCACGATGACCGCCGACAACCGCACCTTCGGGGAGACCGCCATCGCCACCCCGGCCAACCTGATCACGGTCGGCCGGCTCGTCCTGACCCCGGTCTTCATCTGGATGATGGTGCACTGGGGGGCCGCGTGGCCCACGGCCGGTCTCGGTGCCGTGGTGGCGTTCTCCGACGGCCTCGACGGCATCGTCGCCCGTCGGATGGGCTCGACCCGCTCGGGTGCCTTCCTCGATCCGTTGATCGACAAGATCGTCGTCCTCAGTTGCATGATCACCCTGGTGGCCCTCCACCACATGTGGTGGCTGCCCGTCGCGATCATTGCCGCCCGGGAGTTGTGGATGTCGTGGTACCGGACGGTGGCATCTAAGCGCGGGGTGTCCATCCCAGCTCGCAAGACGGCCAAGATCAAGACGCTCTTCCAAGATCTGTCCATCGCCGTGGTGGTAACCCCGCCGTTGGCAAATCTTGGCTGGTTCCACGTGACCATCCTGTGGATCGCCGTGGGACTCACCGTGTGGACCGGGGTGGAGTACTACGTCGACGGCAAGCGGGCCATGGCGATCTCATGAGAGTCGAGATCGTCGCCATCGGCACCGAGCTGCTGCTCGGACAGATCCAGGACACCAACTCGGCATGGCTCGGCGAGCAGCTTGCCGCCGCGGGGATCGATAGCCACTTCCATCAGGCCGTCGGCGACAATCCGCGGCGCATGGTGATGGCTCTTCGCACCGCGCTGAGCCGATCGGACGCCGTGATCGTCTGCGGTGGTCTTGGCCCCACTCAGGACGACATCACTCGAGAGGCAATCGCCGAGGTCATGAACGTGGCGCTGATCGTGGATGAGGCCATCGTCGACGTGATCGCCCAGATGTTCTCGTCGCGCGGCCGCGAGATGTCGGAGAACAACCGTCGCCAGGCTGAGGTTCCTGTCGGTGCCGCCATCATCGCTCAGGTCCGAGGTACTGCACCGGGCCTCATCTGCCCGGTCGGCAACAAGGTCGTCTATGCGGTGCCCGGTGTTCCCTACGAGATGTCCGAGATGTTCGAGCGGGCCATCTTGCCGGACCTGCGTTCACGCATCGGTGACGATGACGCGGCGGTCATTCGCTCCCGGGTGCTGCGTACCTGGGGCAGCTCGGAGTCTGGCCTGGCCGAAGCCGTCGGACCCCGATTCGACCATCACGCCACGTCGGGCGCCGGGGTCACGGTGGCCTTCTTGGCCTCTGGCATCGAAGGAATCAAGGTTCGCCTGACGGCCAAGGCGCCGACTGAGGCTGCGGCCGTTGCCCTGCTCGATGCAGAGGAGGCGGAGGTCCTCGCGCTCATCGAAGCTCGGTACGGCGACATCGTGTTCGGACGAGACGACGAGACCATGGAGCACGCCATCGCCGCCTTGCTCCTCGAGCGGGGGATGACCCTCGGCCTCGCCGAGTCACTTACTGGCGGCCTGATCGCCAGTCGCCTCGTGGCCGTCGAGGGAGCCAGCGCCTGGTTCCGCGGCGCCATCGTGTCCTATGCCTCGGAGGTCAAGCACAACTTGCTCGGCGTTCCGGCGGGGCCGGTGGTCTCCGCTGCGGCAGCGGTGGCCATGGCCGAGGGAGCAGCTCGGCAGCTCGGCAGCGATATTGGCCTGTCGGTCACCGGCGTGGCGGGTCCGACCACCCAGGATGACCAGCCGGCCGGCACGGTCTTCGTCGGGATGGCCCTACCCGGTCGCCCCCCCGAGGCCTTCGAACTTCACCTGCCCGGCGACCGGCCACGCGTTCGGTCCTACGCAGCCATCTCCGCCCTCGACACGCTCCGACGGGCGCTGCGCTCCTCGTGAGCGATGCCCGGTTCGATCGGGCACTCCTCGTCGACTGGTCCGGTGCCGCCACACCGACGACCGGGGCAGACAGCTGCTGGGTGGCGAGCGGTCGGATCGATCGGCCCGGTCCTGTCCGGGTGGCGAACTATGCCACCCGCCGTGCAACCATGGCTGCCCTGCGCCGATCCCTCGATGCGGCGAGGAGGAACGAGGAGCGCACCCTCGTCGCCTTCGACGTCTCGTTCGGCTTCTCGTCAGGATGTGCCGACACCCTCGGACTCCCGGGCCGGCCTCGCTGGAGAGCGCTCTGGCGAGCGCTGGCCGAACGAATCGAGGACGACGAGCACAACCGAAACAACCGTTTCGCCGTCGCTGATGCCATGAACGCCGCCTGCGGTACCCGGGTCTTCTGGGGACGACCGGTCGGAGGTCGATGGGAGGATCTCGTCCATCTCCCTCATCGTGAGGTTGACGCGCCCGGCCTGGCTCCGATGCCGCTGGCTCGGCTTCGAGCCTGTGAGGAACTGGCCGGCCCCGGAGTGCTCTCGAGCTGGATGCTCTCCGGTCGCGGCTCGGTCGGTGGTCAGGTGTTGACCTGTCTGCCCTACCTCGAGCGGCTCGTGGAGGAGCTCGCCGATGATGTGGCCGTGTGGCCCTTCGACGGACCAGGGGATCCCGGCACCGCTGTCGTGCTGGCCGAGACCTGGTTCGGGCTGTGGGACTGGAGCGCAGAGCGCCACCGGGTGCGAGACGCGAAACAGGTGGCCGGGGCACTCAAGGCAATCAGGGCCCTCGGTCCTGATGGCCGCGCCACGTTGCTCGATCCGCCTCGCCTCGCCGCCCTCTCGCCAGGCCGCCGAGCGGAGGTCCTCGACGAAGAGGGCTGGACGCTCGGAGTGGCATGAGCGACGACGTCGGCGGGTCAGGCGGGGCGGATGAGGAGTGGACCGGGCCATTGACCTTTAGCGAGCAGCTGTCCGACTGGCTCGAGGCCGACGGGACCCAGACCCTGGGCGAGCTTGGGATGGTGTTTGGTGAGAAGGCCTTCGCCGTGGCCGTCCTGCTCCTCATGGCGCCAGCCGCTCTGCCGTTGCCGACTGGCGGTGTCACCCATGTGCTTGAGGTGGTGGCGATCCTGATGGGCATCGAGATGGTGTTCGGCTTCCCGACGATCTGGCTGCCACGGCGGTGGCGACAGCGACCGCTTGGCGCCACGATGACCGGGAGGGCCCTGCCGAGGATCATCAGGATGATCCGGTGGCTCGAACGCTTCTCCCGGCCGCGAGGAGCAGGGGCGTTGCGCACCAAGACAGTCCGTCGGCTTCTCGGCCTCGTCCTCATCGCCTTTTGTCTTGGAGCACTGCTCGCCCCACCGTTCTCTGGTCTCGACACCGTGCCGGCCCTCGGGGCCGTGGTGGTCGGACTGGGGATCGTCCTTGAGGACGCAGTCGTCCTCGGTGTCGGAGTCTTCCTAGGCATCGCGGGAATCGTCCTCGATGTGGTCCTCGGGGCAGCAGCGGTCGATTTGATGCGCCGGCTGTGGTGAGCGTGGCTGCGGTGGCCGACGAACCTCGGTACGATGCGGGGCAGTACAAGGGGGGACCGATGAGCGCCATCACGACCACGACTGAGCCAGAAGGCGTCGGGCTTGATGCTGATCGCCTTGAGCGGATCACCCGGCACTTCGACACCTATGTCGATGATGGCCGACTGGCCGGCTGGTTGGCGGTAGTGGCCCGACGAGGTGAGGTGGCCTATGTCGGGATGGGTGGCCATCGTGACCGCGAGGCGGGCCTCGCCATGACCGCCGACACGGTGTTCCGGATCTACTCGATGACCAAGCCGATCACCCAGGTGGCCATCATGCGGCTGTGGGAGGAGGGCTCCTTCGAGCTCAACGACCCGATCGCCCCGTACCTCGGGTGCTTTGAGGCCCCGCAGGTCTTCGTGGGTGGTAGCGCCGAGCACCCCCAAACCCGCCCGGCGCTCGAGCCGATCCGGATCTGGCACCTGATGACCCACATGGCGGGGCTGACCTATGGCTTCCAGCATGAGAACGCCGTTGACGAGATCTACCGCAATGCCGGCTACGACTTCGGCGCTCCGGGCGGTGCCGATATCGCTCAGGCCTGTCGGGACTGGTCCGAGCTCCCCATCCTCTTCGATCCCGGAACCTCATGGAACTACTCAGTGGCCACCGACGTCCTCGGCCGCCTCATCGAGGTCCTGACTGGGGAGTCGCTCGACGTGGCGCTGCGCCGACTGGTACTCGATCCACTGGGGATGGACGAGACCGCCTTCTCCTGCTCGGCCTCGGCGTCTGGTCGCCTCGCTCAGCTCTACATTCCGGATTTCGGCCACGACCTCGCTGCGGTGGCGGTCCCCGAGATGGGGGACTACGCACTCCGTCCTCCGAAGATGCTCTCGGGCGGGGGCGGCCTTGTCTCGACTGCCGCCGACTACCGCCGGTTCACGGCCATGCTGCTCGGCGGCGGAGCATCCGACGGGGTCAGACTCCTGTCGCCACGAACGCTGGCCTACATGACGAGGAACCATCTCCCGGGCGGGGCCGACCTGCTGGCCATGGCCGACGATTCGTTCAGCGAGGTCAACTATGCAGGCGTGGGCTTCGGTCTCGGGTTTGCCGTTGTGCAGGACGCCACGCCGAGCCGGGTCCCGACCACCGAAGGATCGATCTCTTGGGGTGGCGCCGCGTCGACAGCCTTCTGGGTCGATCCGGCGGAGGAGCTGGAGGTCTCGTTCTTCACGCAGTTGCTCCCGAGCGGTACCCATCCGCTTCGCTCGCAACTCAGCCAGCTGGTCTACCAGTCAATCCTCGACTGACATGGGTATCTTCCTCGGCCTCCTTCCTGATGCTGAGGCCGTGGCCATACTCCGGGACCACCCTCGGCCCGAGATCGATGGGGTGCGCTGGGAGCCGGACGAACGCCTGCACGTGACGGTGCGCTACACGGCCACCTTGCACGAGGACCTGATCGCCCAACTCGACGAGGTGGCTCGTGAGGTGGCGCTCCGATCCACCGCACCGGTTCTCGAGCTCGGTCCCACCACGGAAGTGCTCGGCCGCGATGGCACGCTCGTGGTCCCCGCCCGGGGGGCCGAGGATCTCGCACGGTTGGTGGACCAGGTCCTCGATGAATTCGATGTCGACCTCGGCCCACGAGATCACCCGTACTTCGGTCATCTCACCCTGGCCCGCCGCCGCAGTGGGACCTCGATCCCCGATGCCCTGATCGGTGTCCCCACCGTGGGTCTCGTTCGCCCGATGTCTCTCGCCCTCATTGTCTCGGAGCCAGGCCCCGATGGCTCGATCTACGACCATCGCCTCAACGCCCCCTTTGCGTGAAGCTCGTCCCTTGCCTGAGCGAGGCCGACCGTTGGGCTGAGGTCGTCGGGATCCACCCATACGAACACGTGTTCGTATTAGGGTGGCCACCATCACGTGAGACACCCTCTCCGTAGGGTGCCGACGCCAGATGAACACGATGCCGGAGCGACGCTCCGGAACCACGACAGGAGAGACAGCGATGGCGCAGCAGGATGACAAGGACAAGGCACTCGACATGGCCCTCGGCCAGATTGAGAAGCAGTTCGGCAAGGGCTCAATCATGCGCATGGGCGACAAGGTCTCCCTGGGTATCGAGTCGATCCCGACCGGGGCCCTCTCTCTCGACCTGGCGCTCGGCATCGGCGGACTTCCCCGTGGCCGCGTCGTCGAGATCTACGGACCGGAGTCCTCGGGTAAGACGACCCTCGCCACGCACGTGGTGGCCGAGGCACAGCGCAATGGTGGGACCTGCGCCTACATCGATGCCGAGCACGCGATGGACCCGGTGTACGCCGCGGCCATCGGCGTCAACGTCGACGACCTTCTGATCTCGCAGCCCGACACTGGTGAGCAGGCGCTCGAGATCGCCGACATGCTGATCCGCTCCGGAGCGATTGACGTGCTGGTGATCGACTCGGTCGCCGCGCTGACCCCACGAGCGGAGATCGAGGGCGAGATGGGCGACAGCCACGTCGGCCTTCAGGCCCGGCTCATGTCCCAGGCACTTCGCAAGATCACGGGCAATCTGTCGAAGTCGAAGACCATCTGCATCTTCATCAATCAGCTGCGCGAGAAGATCGGCGTGATGTACGGCTCCCCTGAGGTCACTCCCGGTGGTCGGGCGCTGAAGTTCTACGCCTCGGTTCGCATCGACATTCGTCGGGTCGAGCAGATCAAGGACGGCACGGAGATCGTCGGCAACCGGACCCGCTGCAAGGTCGTGAAGAACAAGGTCGGATCGCCGTTCAAGCAGGCGGAGTTCGACATCATGTACGGCCAAGGCATCAGCCGCGAGGGGTCCCTCCTCGACGTGGCCGTGGACCTCGGGTTCGTGAAGAAGGCCGGAGCCTGGTTCACCTATGAGGGCGAGCAGCTCGGCCAAGGTCGCGAGAACGTCAAGAACTTCCTGCGGGAGAACCCGCAGCTCATGGCGGAGATCGACCAGCGAGTGCGCGAGCACCTCGCTCCGAAAGAAGAGGAGGTCGTCGTCTTGGAGACCGTGGATGCCGACGACCTGCCAATCACGATGGACTGAGCCACCTCGCGCTCAGCCCTGCGACAAGGCCCCGCTCCACGCAGGAGCGGGGCCTTGTCGCGTCACGATGTCGCCGGGAGGCCGGCAGTCGGACTACTTCTTCTTGATCGTGGTGGACGTGCTCGTCGTCGGCTGGGTGGGGTTGGGAACCGAGGTGACTGACACGGTATCGGGGACCAGTTCAACCCAGGTGCGACCGGGGGCCATCGAGATGACGGCGCCGGCGGCGTCCTTGAAGATGGTGGGCGACGTCGCCGCATCACGACTCCAGGTGCCGTTGACCTGAATGCCGTTGCGGAAGACGATGGCCGGACCGGTCGTACCAGAGAGGACTGCTTGGACTTCGAGACCACCCTCAGAGTTCTCCAGCCACGGGCCGTAGGTGAGGTGCACGGTCTGGACGATCACGTTGGCGGCCTGGTTCTGCACGCCGTCGGCATTCTTGTCGGCCACGGTGCCGTTGTAGAAGCGGAGCCAGGCGTTCTGGCTGGCTGCCCAGGTCCAGGTGACATCGGAGTTGCCGGAGAACGGCACGTGGACGCTCGTGACCGCAGTCCCCGTCGGGGCCGTGGGCGAGTAGCTGTAGATCGGAGCTGGCGGAGTATTCGGGGTGCCCGCCGGAACGATGGCATAGAGCTGATCGGTCGAGGTGTACGTGTTGTACGGCGCGTATCGGGTCGTCAGATGGGTGATAGCGCTCGGAAAGTTCCCGAGATCGAGGTTGGGGATGCCGGCGGCTCCGATGTTCTCGAGCACGGGGTTGATCCCGCCGACGTGGGTCAGTGGTGGGTAGCCGAGCTGGCCGAGGATGCCGATGTCGATCTGCCGGGCCGACCGAATTGGGCCGATGGACGGGGCATTGTCACACTGGAAGATGGCGTTGTAGCGGGTGATGCCGCCCTCGACGGGCTCTTCGAAGACGATGTCAGTCTTGTCGAGGCCACTCTGGGGCCGGGCATCTTGGTAGTTGTCGACCTTTGCGGCGAGGGCGCTGCGCTGCGGGATGGCGCCAAGCGGCGATGGGGCTCCGGTGAGCGCACACACTGGCGCTTTGGTGGTCGTCGTGGTCGCAGCAGCCTTCTTCTTGGGCTTCTTGGGTGACGACGAGCAGGCGCCGAGGAGCAGCGCTCCGGCGCTCAGGAGCGCAGTGGCCTTCATGATCTTGGTCGTCGTCGTTGCGGTCACGTCGTGGTGCTCCTTTGGCGGCCGGGGGATCCCGGCCTTAGCGGTAGTAGTTCTTCCAATTTGACTGTGCGGGCTGCGTTGCCGACGCTGGCCCGGTTCCGAAGAGACCGTAGAGGTTGAGCATCGAGCGCAGGAGGATGGGGGTGATCCCGGGGATGGGATCGGGAACCATGGGCGCCGGGATGGTTGACGAATTCGACATCTTGTAGACCCATGAGGCCATGCCGGTCGACAGCACGCCCCCGCCCGAGGGTCGGGTGATGTAGGTGATGTCGCTCCAACTGCCCTGCTTGGTGACGGGTGAGTGGCCGAAGAGCTGGACGCTGCTCGGGCCTGACTGTCCGGGGATGTAGCGGTTGTACTCCCCCTGGACGACCTTGGAGAGGTGCTGGCCCTCCCTGACGCCGGCGCCTTTCCAAAACCAGCCCTGAGGGTCGGTGATGGTGAGGTCATCGTCAGCGCTGATGGAGATGTAGGTCGAGCCGGTGAGCTCGCAGGCGGGCATGTTCACCGGCGGTGATCCCCAATCGACGGTTGACGCAGCAGGGTTCGAGGCGGTCACTGGATCGGCGGGCGACTTGTAACAGATCTCGGTGCGCGCCGCTCCGAAGGTCGAGGGGGCGAGACGAATCTTTCGGTAGATGGCGTTGGCCCCGAGAAAGGCCAGATTGGTGCCTGCCTTGGTGGCCACGGTGGCGTGGTCGCGCATCTCGGATGACCAGTACTCGTCATGGCCGGTCGACCAGAGTGATTGGTGGTTCTTGAGGAGCTCGCCGCGAAGGTGCAGATCGATATCGGTCCAGTAGTCGAGGTCGAGACCGTGGCGCTCCATGTCATAGAGCACCGGGAATTCGTTGCCGAAGAAGTCAGCGGCGCCCTGCTCCCAACTCTGGAGATACGGCCGGTCGAACGACACGATCGAGGCGCGTTTTGAGGCCGCTCCGGACTCGTCCTTGTAGAGGCTCCATCCGCCCCAGGCGTTGTAGGCCTGATACGTCGTGACGGCGCTCATGAGGACATAGGCGCTCGTCGATTCATTCACCTGACGAACCACGAAGGGAATCCACTGTTGCCAATTGCTCGCTGAGATGAGCCGGAACAGGTACATCCCCGGTGGCCAGCCTCGCAGATTGGCGGTCCACGACACATTCCAGGGGCATTCGACCGTTCCATGGGTGGCGTCGACCTTCGCCGGTGGCTGGACGACACCCTTGAGGGTCGGGCTCTTGGCGATCAGCCGGCCGCCATAGCCCTGGTAGAACCCCATCCGATAGGCCTCGATGCGATACGAGGTGTCGGTGCAGTTGACCATCAGGTCAACCTTGCCGCCGGTGGCCACTGACGTGGCCGAGGCGAAGCCCTCAAGGTGCTGGCCTGCGGGGGGGTAGCCACCAAGGATCCAGTCGAGGGTCCCAGGCCGACGGTTCTCGGCGATCACCCAGTCGGCGACCGCCACACGGACGCCGTCGATCACGGCGGTGCCCCAGTCGGCTGTCGGCACCCGCACGCCGCGGATGACGGCGGTGCGAGGCGAGGTCCAGGGATCGTCAGTCGGGGCCGAGGCTGGTGGGACACCTGTGGTTCCCGACCCGCAGGCGGCGAGCGCACCGCTCGCTGCCAAGATGCCTCCGCCTGCGAGCAGCCGCCGGCGGGAGAAGGGAGCGGAACTCATCTCCCCAACGCTACCGGTGCTTGATGGCGTTCGAGTTGTCACGACGGGCTCGCCCTTCGGTAGCGTGGGCGCCATGACCGTCGTCCGTCGCCTCCCGGGACCGGTGCGGAGCGGCCTTGGTCGGCTTATCCGTTGGAGCCGAGAGGCCTCGGCTGAGCTGGCGATGGTCGGTCCCACCGACGCCATGGCCGAGGGGTTCAAGTCGTTCGGTCGCGGGACGGCGCTACTCAGCCCCCAGGGCGTGATCTACAACGAGCGCTATATCTCGATCGGCGAGGACACGATGATTGGCCCCAATGTGGCCATCACGGCCGGGATGTCGCCCACCCAGGAGATGGTGACGGATCCGGTGGTCTCGATCGGCTCGCGCTGCATCATCGGCCGTGGCAGCCACATCGTCGGCCACTGGTCGATCACCATCGGTGACGACATCATGACGGGCCCGTACGTCTACATCACTGATCAGAACCACACCTATGACGACGTTGAGGCCCCGATCGGCCGCCAGTGGCCGGTCGAGGCGGCCGTGTCGATCGG
>CAIUMH010000136.1 GCA_903900235.1 uncultured Actinomycetes bacterium | reverse complement strand
CGATCTCTTCGATGATCTCGAGGTGGGCGAGATGCGGGTTGTGAACGGAGCGCTCACCCCCGGTCGTCGAGGTCGTACTCGGCCACCACATACGGGTGGTCAGGGTCGTAGGTGGTGAGCGGGACGGGGTCTACCACCCGGCCGGCTGGTCGGATCTCGGTGCCGACGATCCCGAGCCGCTCGTCGCCGAGTGCGTAGCGGTACCCGTCGGCGAGGGCCTCGAGGCGGGCGACGACCTCAGGGAGCTCATCGCTGACGTCTGTGGTCTCCGCCACGTCGGTCTCGAGGTCATAGAGCTCAAGGATCGCCGCACCGCCTCGTGCGACGTGGAGCTTGAAGCGATGGTCACGCACGGCCTCGAGGTCGTTGCCCCGGTAGTAGGCGAGGTCGGTGCGCGGTGAGGTGGCCAGGTCGTCGAGCAGCACGTCGGCCACGTCGATGCCGTCGATGATCCGGTCGTCGGGTACCTCGCCGCCGCAGAGCCTCGCCAGGGTGGGATAGAGGTCCATGGCGCTGATCAGTGCGTCGGCCACCCGTCCTGGTGCGACGGTGCCGGTCCAGCGCACGATGGCCGGGACCCGCAGGCCGCCCTCGAAGGTCGTGCCCTTCGTCCCTCGCAGGGGGGCGTTGGATCCGCCCACTGGCCCCATGTGGCCCCAGGGCGGGGCCACGTCGCCCAGCGAGCCATTGTCCGAGGTGAAGATCACAATGGTCGACTCGTCGAGGCCGAGCTCGGCCAGGGCGTCCATGAGTACGCCGGTAGCCCAGTCGATGGACTCGACGGCTGCCCCGTAGGCGCCGTTGCGCGAGGCGGCGAGCCGCTCGTCGGTGACGTAGATCGGCAGATGCACATAGAGATGGGCGAGGTAGAGGAAGAACGGCGTCCCCTCGCCTGCGGCGGCGTGGAGGAACTCGAGCGACTCGGCCACATAGCGGCCGGTGAGCGAGACCTGGTCCGGCTGCTGCTCGATCACCTCCTCCCCGCGCAGCAGCGGGAGGGGAGGGAGGAATTCGAGGATGCTCGGGGTGTTGGCCTGTCGGCCCATGTCGTTCGAGTAGGGCAGGCCGAAGTAGTCGTCGAAGCCGTGGTTGGTGGGCAGGAACCCGGGCTGGTCGCCGCAGTGCCACTTGCCCACCATCTTGGTGACGTAGCCCGCGTCTCGCAGGACCCGGGCCAGGCTGATCTCGGTGTCGGGGAGCCCGATGCCCATCCCGGGGAACAGCACGGCTTGGCCGTCAAACGATCCGAAGCCGATGCGCGGCGGGTAGCAGCCGGTCAGCAGGGCCGCCCGCGACGGGGAGCACACGGCCGAGGCCATGTAGAGCGACGTCAAGCGGGTGCCCTCGGCGGCCAGGCGGTCGATGGCCGGGGTGGCATTGCGCGTCGAGCCGTAGCATCCGAGATCGCCGAAACCCAGGTCGTCGCAGTTGATCAGCAGGACGTTGGGCGTTGTCGGCACCGCAGGCACCCTGTGACCGTACCCGGGTTGCTCAGCGCGTGGACGCGCTGTCGGGTGCCGACCGCCCCCACCCAGGGGTCGGCGAAGGGCATCTGCACCGTGGCCAGCAGACCGGAGGTCCACGCGGTGTCGGAGTCGACGAGGATGGCGATCTCTGACGTGGCCCGTCGGATACCCTCGCCGAGCGCCGAGCGCTTGCCCGTGTGGACGAAGGGGTGGACGGCGACTGATGCCGGCAGGTGGCGGGCCTCGAGCATGGCCAGGCAGTCGTCATCGCCGGTATCGACCACGAGGATGATCTCGGTTGGCCCGGCCGCGATCCAGGTGTCGAGGCATAGGGCGAGGATCTCGGGATCTTCCCGGTAGACGGGGACCACCACGCTGGTGGTGGTCGAGTAGTCGGTCACGATCGGTGTTGCCCGATGCGACATCGTGGTCCGGACGATCCAGATACCCCAAGACAGCAGGGCGATGACCCCCAATGGGAGGTAGGAGAGCCAGTGCCCGAGCGAGATCGCCGTCATATCGGCCGCGTCAACGAGACAACCGAGTGATCGACGGAGGACGGCATCGTCACTACAAGGTAGCGGAGGCCTCACGCGTATTCACAGTCTCGTCGGTGAGGAGCGGGTCTGGTGGGCTCGAGCAACTTCTCGCGGCAGAGCCCTGGACATGGGTCGTGCGATGATCCCGAGGCCGGGGAGGTATGGGGAGTAACCGGAGCCACCAGGATTACGATCAGCATCTTTCGGTGACCACTCGAAGATGGCATCGTCGAGACCTGTGGCGGCCCAGTTGCCTGTCGCGGTCGAGTTGGTCGTGGCGGTCAATCTTCACCAGGGGAACTTGAAGCCAGGACAGCGTGGCGGTCCTGAGGTCAGAGGTCGTCGGCCGATTCCTGACCCACCATCTCGGTGATCCCGAGGAGTGAGTGGGCAGTCCCGGGTCCGCAGCCCACGTCTCGCGGGACCATCACCACACGCAACCTGTCCGTTGAACCGGAACAAGCCCAGGGGAGTCCGAGGCCGTCAGTGGCACCGGATTCGTCACTCGACCGATCTGGCGAACCCCGTACCGGACGATCCCGAACTCCTCGTCGTCTGGGGCTTCTTATGGACTCCTTAGGGCCATCTGGCCGCAATCTTGAGATGATCGCCCACCATGGAGCCTGCAGCCACCGAGAGACGGTGTTGCGAACACGAAATCTAGGGAGTCCAGCCCATGAAGAACCCACTCTCCACCAAGGCCCGCAGTGTCGGGGCGACGGCCGCCATCACGGTCGGTCTGATCGCCGGCGGCGCCGGCATCGCCGCCGCTGCTGGATCGATGGCCCCTGGCACGACCGGTCACGGACACGTCGGCCGCCACGGCGGACACCTCGACCCGATGGGAGGCCACGCCGGCCTCGGTGCCGGGGTCGTGACCGCGGTTTCGGCGAACTCGGTGACCATCGCCAGGATCGATGGGACGTCTGTCTCGTACACCCTCACATCCGCCACCACCTATGACGTGGGTCACGGCTCGACGGCGTCCGCCGCTGACGTGACCGTCGGCACCCGGGTGTTCGTGGTGACCTCCTCTACGAGTGCCACCTCGGCGGCCAGCATCCACATCGAGCAGCCTCACCTCGCAGGAACGGTCCAGGCGGTCAGCGGCACCTCGATCACGGTGACCGATGAGCAGGGCTTCTGGCACACCGTGGACGTCGGCGGGTCCACGACATATACGAAGTCTGGAGCTGCGGCCTCGGCAACTGACGTGACGGTCGGCTCCTTCGTGATGACCACGGGAACCATCGCCTCGAACCACACCACGCTCAATGCCACCACGGTCAACATCGGACTCCCCACGCCAGGCGCTCATGGCCCCCACGGCCCCGGTGGTGCCCACCCGATGGGTGGTGACCGGGGCTGACCAGCTCTCGGCCGGTCGGGCCCATCTTCTCCTCTTCTTGGTGGCCCGGCCGGCCGACCCCTCGACGCCACAGCTCACGGTAGGTCTGCCTTCGGAGGCGGTGGAGCAGTAGCCCACTACAGTCCTGCTCTGGGTCGGGGTGACCCGGATGATCGTGGGAGGTCGCGTGGACGTCGCCATCGTGGGAGCCTTCGGTGCCGTCGGCCGGGAGTTCTCCGCCCAGATCCTCAGCGCGAAGCTGCTCGACTCAACCTGCCGCCTCCAGCTGGTCGGCCACCGGGGTCACAGCTCTGAGCGTGAGATGTATGGCCTGCGCTCTGATCTGGCCGACGCCTTCATCGATGATGCCCCCGTCATCGAGGTGGGGGTGGAGCCAGAGTTTGTCGATGCCGACGTTGTCGTGATGCTGGCCGGAATGACGATCCCGAGGACGGTCGATGCACCGTTCGATCGCAGTCAGCTGGCAGCGACCAACCACGAGATCTTCCGCAGCTATGCCGAGGCCCTCGAGACCGCCGACCGGGAGGTGACGGTGGTCGTGCAGTCGAACCCGGTCGAGCTCGGTGTCCAGGTCTTCGCCGAGCACCTCGATCGCCATCGGGTCCTCGGAGCCGGCGCATGGAACGACACCCTCCGATTCCGTCGGGAGTTGGCCCGAGAGTTCGGCGTCCAGCGGGCTGACGTTTCGGCGGTGATGCTGGGGGAACACGGCACCAATCTGATGCCGTTGTGGAGCCAGGTCCGAGTTCGCGGCTTCTCTGCTCCCCAGCTGGCCGAAGCCATCGGAGCCATTCGATCCGGTCGGGATCTCGCAGCCTTCCCGGACGAGGTGCTCGAGGCCCGCGCCGCAGTCCTTGATCTCGTCGTCGCTGGTGATATCCCGATGGCCTATGCAGTGCTTGAGGCACTGAGCCCCGACCTGCGGACGGCCGTCAAGCCCTTCTTCATCCATTTCACCTCGGGCTCGACACAGATGGCCACGGCGCATGCGGTGATCGACGTGCTCGAGGCTCTGCGGACGGGGGATCGGCGAGTGATCAGCGCCCAGGTCTCTCTGGCTGGCGAGTGGGCAGACCGCCACGGGGTCGTCGGGGCCCAGGTGGTCCTCGACGGTCAAGGCTGGACCAGCCTGGTCGACATGGATCTCGCCGGGGATGAAGAGATCGCCCTTCACGAGGCGGTAACGAGCATCTCAGAGCAGTATGGGCAGTACCAGCGACCCTCTCGAGCCTGAGGAGGCCCGGTGACCCAGGGACCGATCGACATCGACCACGAAGCGCTCCGTCGGCGCTACGCCGCCGAGCGTGACAAGCGGCTCCGACCCGACGGTAACGAGCAGTACGTCGAGCCCACCGGCCGCTTCGCCAGCCTCCTCGACGATCCCTATGTCACGCCCATCGATCGGCCAGCCCGGACCGACGAGGTCGAGGTGGCCGTCATCGGTGGCGGGTTCGCCGGCCTCACCACTGGAGCGATGCTTCGCCAGCAGGGCATCGACGATATCGTCATCATCGAGGCCGGGGGCGATCTCGGTGGTGTCTGGTACTGGAACCGCTACCCCGGGGCGATGTGCGACACGGCGGCGATGATCTACCTGCCGCTGCTCGAGGAGGTCGGGGCGCTTCCGAGCGCCAAGTACGTGGCGGCTCCCGAGATCCACGCCCACGCCCTCCGGATTGCCGAGCGCTTTGATCTGCGGCCTCGCAGCATGCTGTCGACTCGGGTCACGGCAGTCACCTGGGAGCCAGAGGCGCACCGATGGCGGATCGAGACCGACCGAGGCGACATCCTGCGGGCTCGCTTCGTCACCATGGGAACCGGTCCGTTGCACCGACCCAAGCTGCCGGGCATCGCCGGGATCGAGTCCTTCGCTGGTCCTTGCTTCCACACCAGCCGCTGGGACTGGTCGGTCACCGGCGGCGATCCGCTGGGTGCCCCGATGGTCGGTCTGGCGGACAAGCGGGTGGGCATCATCGGCACCGGAGCCACCGCCGTGCAATGCATCGTCCCGTTGGGACGCGATGCCAAGGAGCTCTTCGTGTTCCAGCGCACCCCCTCGTCGGTCGACATCCGCGACAACCACCCACTTGACGAGGAGATGACCCGCACGCTCGGCCCGGGATGGCAGGCCGAGTGGCTCCGGAACTTTGCGGTATTGCAGACCGGCGGCCAAGCGGAGGTCGACCTCGTCGAGGACGGTTGGACTGACATCTCCAAGCGAATCTGGGCCAAGGTGGTCGAGCGCATGGGCCCGACCTTCGACCTTGATGATGTCCGCGCTGCCTATGAGGAGTCCGACGACGAGAAGATGACCGAGATCCGGGCCCGGATCGATGCTGTGGTCGACGACCCGGCGACGGCCGAGGCACTCAAGCCCTGGTACCGCCAGCTGTGCAAGCGGCCGTGTTTCCACGATGAGTATCTCGACACCTTCAACCGGCCGAGCGTCCATCTCGTCGACACTGATGGCCAGGGCGTCGATGCGATCGACGCCACCGGAGTGGTCGTGGGTGGCAGGCACGTGGACCTCGATGTCGTGATCTTCGCCTCGGGTTTCGAGGTCGGCACCGACTATGCCCGCCGGTGCGGGTACGAGACGACGGGCCGAGGCGGCGAGACCTTGAGCGAGCACTGGGCTGACGGCATGTCGACCCTGCACGGGATGCACTCGGTGGGATTCCCTAACCTGTTCATCGTCGGCCACGCCCAGGGAGGGAACTTGATCTCCAATATCACCCACAACCTGACGGAAGCCGCCAAGACGGCATCGGCCGTCATCGCTCGGGCGCTCGATGTCGGTGCCGTCGAGGTCGAGACCACCGCTGAGGCTGAGGCGGCGTGGATCGCCCCGATTGCCGCGGCTGAGCCCGGGGTGCTCGGCAATGCCGAGTGCACACCTGGCTATTACAACAACGAGGGTGGAGAGATGGGTCGTCGCCAGCGCCTCAACGGGGGTGGCTATCAGGCCGGGCCGGTCGCCTTCTTCGACTACATCGGACGCTGGCGACAGTCGCCGGATCTGGCCGGCCTCGAGTTGCGCGACGTCGACGGCCAACGGGTGGGCTTGTGAGCGAGGGCAGTGCACCCCGGCGGACCGTCATCCACAACGCCACGGTCCTCACCGCCGACGCCGCCGATCGGGTCCTCATTGACGCCTCGGTGGTGATCGAGGGATCGGTGATCGTGGCCATTGTCGACGGGGGCCGACCTGAGCCGCAGCCGGGCGAGGTGGTCATCGACGCCGGTGCCGGGATCGTGATGCCCGGCCTCGTCGACGTCCACAGCCACCTTCCCATGACCCTCTTTCGAGGCCTCGCCGACGATCGGGACCTGCAGGCCTTCCTCGGCCGGCTGTTGCCTCTCGAGGCGGCAACGCTGACCCCGGCGGTGGTGGCGGCGGGAGGCCGGCTGGCCATGGCCGAGATGCTCGGCGCCGGGGTGACCACGGCTCTCGACATGTACTGGTATCCCGAGGTCACCGCTGAGGTGGCCGCCGCCGCCGGTCTTCGCCTGGCCACAGGGCCGCTGTTCATCGGGGGCGAGGCTCCGGACCATGAGCGCTTCGCCGACCGGGTGGCGGCATATTCGGCCTCGGGCCCTCACGACTGGACCATGGTGCACGGCACCTACACGATGAGCGTGGGTGAGCTCGAGGAGGCGGCCGGCTTGGCGGCTGCAGCGGGGTCCCGGCTTCACCTCCACGCGGCGGAGAATCAGGCCGAGGTTGACCAGGTCCTTGCGGTAACCGGTCGGCGACCCGTCGAGCTGCTCGACCACCTCGGCCTGCTCGGCCCGACCACCGTGCTCGCCCATGCGGTCGTCTTGACCGATGACGAGGTGGCTCGGCTCGGGGCCACGGCTACGGCGGTGGCTCACTGCCCATTGTCGAACATGAAGCTGGCCTCGGGGATCTGTCGGGTGGTCGATCTGCTTGCGGCGGGCGCCACGGTGGGTCTCGGCACCGACGGGCCCTCGTCGTCAAATGACCTTGACCTGTTCGCCGCCATGCGGGTGGCCGGCCTGCTGGCCAAGGTGGCCTCCCTTGACCCCTCGGCATTGACCGCCCACCAGGTCTTCAAGATGGCCACGATTGAAGGCGCACGAACGCTGGGGCTCGAGGCGGTGACGGGCTCGATCGAAGTGGGAAAAGAGGCAGACCTGATTCGCCTCGATCCCTCCTCGCCATCGTTGACTCCAGCCTTCGACCCAGTCTCGGCCGTGGTCTACGCAGCCAGTCGGGCCGACGTGGTCGATGTCTGGGTGGCAGGTGAGCGGGTCGTCGCTGATCGTCGGCACACGACCCTCGATCTCGAGGCGGTGCTCTCCGAGGTTCGGATGGTCACCCGGACGTTCGGATGAAGCCGAACGGGGTACGATCCGGCGATGGTGGTTGGATCTGACCTGCGATGAGGACATCGCATCGCGATCACCCGTGGCTTCCCGACGCGCTCGGCCTGGCATGGGTGGTGGTGGCCAGCGTGGCCGTGCTGGTTCCAGCCCTGCTCCACGGTGCATCGCTCGGGCCCTATGACGGACTCGCTCGCTACGGCCTGACGACTGACCTCTCGGTTCACCCCTACAACCTCCAACGCGGGGACCTTGTCACCGAGATGATCCCGTGGGCCACCCAGACATGGCAGCAGGTCCATCACGGGTTCCTTCCCCTGTGGAGCCCACTCAACGGACTGGGCCAACCATTGGCCTTCAACTGGCAGTCGGCAGTGGCCTCGCTGCCGTCGCTGGTGGGCTACCTCGCTCCAGTGCGGTTGGTCTTTACGACTCAGGTGCTGGTCACCGTCCTGATCGCCGGGACCGGCGCCTACGTGGCCGGCCGGGTGCTTCGTCTCGGCGTGGTGGCCGCAGCGATGACTGGCACCACCTTCGTCTTGTCCGGTGCCTTTTTCGTTCTGGTCGGCTGGCCAGCTGCTGGAGCAGCTGCCTGGTCCGGGTGGCTGATCGCTCTGGCCACCTTGATCCTTCGGGGCCAGCACCTCGTCCGCTGGACCTTGGTGCTCTCGGTGGCTTGGGCCTTCTGCCTGCTGGCTGGCCAGCCTGACACGGTGGTGGCCTCGAGTGTGAGTGCCGGGGCTGGCCTGTGCATCGTGCTGGGTCTTGGGCTGCGCCGCTCAGGGAGCGGGACGATCCCACTGAAGGGGCTTCTCGGTCTCGCAGCGGCTGGTCTCGCCGGTCTGGGTCTGGCTGCGCCGGTCGTCCTGCCGGGCCTGCAGCTGGCCCAGCTGGCCATCCGGTCGACGACGACGCCGGACCGGGCTCTGAGCCCGCACCTGCTCGTGAATCTGCTGATCGTCGGCTACGACGGCCTGCCGTTCAATGGCTCTCCCTTCTGGGGGACCATGTTCATCGGATCAGCCATGTGGGTGGGCCCCATCGTGGTGGTGCTCGCTCTCGTGGCGCTGGTCCGCCGTCGCCATCAAGCCGTCGTCCTTGCTCTGGCGGCAGTGGTGGCTGTCGATCTGGCGGTGGTGTTCGTCCCACTGGTGATCTCGGGGCTGACCGCCCTGCCGGCAGTCGGGTCGGTGATGTGGCGCTGGTCGCTGATGCCGATGATGTTGGCCCTGGCCCTGCTCGCCGGCCACGGGATCGACGAGCTGGTGCGCGCTCATCGTCAGCGAGCCGTCCTCGTCACCGCCTGGATCGCCTGGGGCGCAGTGGGGGCCACGCTCGGTGTGGTGTGGCTCCTTGGAGGATCGGACCTGAATTCGGTGGATTCCGCCGCCCGGACGGCGAGCTTCGTCTGGCCGGTCGTTGGACTGATGGCGCTGGCGATGGCGCTGGTCGGCCTCGATGTGGGCACCAGAATCTCCAAGCCTCGGGTCCGACATGGGTCCATCGTCGGCCTCTTGGTGGCTCAGGTCGCCCTGCTGGTCAGTGCGGGGGCCCCGCTGTGGCACACCGAGCTGACCCACCCACCCCACCCGCCAGCCGTCGCCCAGTTGCGCGCTGCGGTGGGTGGTGCGACCGTGGGGTTTGGCGCCAAGTCATGCTTCATCCCACCGACGCTCGGCATTCAAGAGCAGGCCAACGTCCTCTATGGCATCCATGAGTTCAATGCCTATGACCCCATGACGGCGACGTCCCTGTTTGATGCGTGGGCCCTCGTGTCGGGGGGAACCTCACCGGGTACCTATGTTCCGCCGTCGCAGTTCTGTCCTGCGGTAACCGACGCCCGGATCGCCCGCCGCTTCGGGATCCGGTTCCTCATGGTGGCGCATGGCACCCCCGGACCCTTTGGGACGGTGCTGGTGCGAAGAATCGCCAACGAGGACCTCTACCGAGTCCCCGGGGCGGCGGCGGCCACGCTGGTCGGCCGAGGCGGACCGGCCCGCAACGCCGACACCGTGGGGCGGTCCGTCGCTCTGGAGTGGACCTCTCCGTCGACGCCCATGGTGGCGTTTGACGCTCGACGACCCTCGGTGTTGCGACTTCATCTCCAGCGAGTCCCCGGCTGGACTGCGACGATCGATGGTCGGCCGCTCGTCCTTCGGCCGTACTCGATCGCCATGCTCCAAGCCGATGTACCGACCGGTCATCACGTCGTGAGGCTTGTCTACCGGCCCACCGCCTTCGTCCTCGGCTCAGCGATCGCCCTGTGCACGGTCCTCGTGATGATGGTGGTCGGTCTGGTGACGTGGCGCCGGCGCCCGTCGACTGATGGCCTCGCCGATCAGGCCTGAGCGTCGACCACCACCACCGGCGGGTCGGGGAGGCCGTGCTGCTCGGCGCAGGCGGCCCGGTAGAAGGCGAGCACGGTGGCTGCGTCGATGACGTACTCCACCCGGCCCTCGGCATCGAGGTTCAGGTTGGCCCCGTGGATGGTGAACCACACATCGGTCATCCCCTCGTTGTCGTCGAGGACATGGAGGGTGTGGACGCTGTTGGCGGGTTCGAAGAGGTAGGACCCGGCCATGTTCACATCGTCGGGACCTTCGAGGTAGTGCCAAGCCCCGGAGACGGTGAAGGCGTAGACGGAGCCGGTGTGGCGATGCGTCTGGACGGTGGTGCCCGGCACGAAGCGGTTGCGGATCACCCAGATTCCCTGGGCGAGGTCGACCTGCAGGACCTGGAGCAGGCTGCCATCGCCCATGTCGACGAACGGCAGCTCTTCCTCGCGGCGCAGGATGGCGCTCGGTGCTCCCTCGATGATGGTCATGGTCCCTCCTCGGTTACTCGTGCCTCCACGCTAGGCGACCGGGAACTCCGTCAGTCGTCCTCGCTCCGGTCGGCTGAGATGCCGGTAGGTCTCTGGATGAGGGCCTCCACCCTGCGGTGGGCTTAGGGGTTCCAGGGGCTTGGCAGGTCGTCAGCCCGAAGCTGGGCCTCGGTGCCACCATCGACCACGAGGACCGAGCCGACGAGGAACCGTGCATCGGGACCAAGGAGGAAGGCGACGGTGCCGGCGAGTTCGTCGGCGCTGCCATTGCGACCGATCGGCACGGGGAAGCCTTCGAAGAGCGGACCGAGGAGTGGATCGGCCTTGGTGGCGGCGAGCAACGGGGTCTCGACGGCCCCTGGAGCGAGGACGTTGAGACGGATCCCGACTCCCGCCCAGTCGAGCCCCGGCGCCTGGTTCCGACACCACCGCGTGATGGCCAGCTTGGTTGCGGGGTAGGCGGTGACTGATCCCGACGCATCGGCGGCCATCCGGGCGGCTGCCTCGTCGCCGGCGAGGCAGGCCTCGGTGACCTCGAGGGGAACGCCGGGCATGCAGGTCATCGAATTGGACGCGATGGCCACCGCTGACGGCTCGGTCCCGTTCGCCAGGAACGGCCGAAGCCCCTCGAGGAGGGCGATGGTGCCGAAATAGTTGACCGACGCCACGAGCGACCCGGCACGGCCGGGGAATCCACCGAGGCCGGCCCAGGTGACGAGGGCATCGATGGAGCCGTCGACGAGCGTGGCCACGGATTCGATGGCCGTGTCCCGGCCGTGCGGGGTGCCGAGGTCGGCAGAGATCTCGGCACCATCGAGGTCGATCCCGATCACTCTCCATCCGTCGGCGCGGAGCCGGGCGGCAGTTGCGGCGCCCATCCCGCTTGCGGATCCGGTGATGACGGCGGTGCGCTTCGAGCTCATGGTCTGAGCCTACGGTGCACGCTCAGCCGGGGTGGGGCTGCATTCACGGGCTGCCTCGCATGGACCGCACTGTGGGCATATGGTCGAGGTGCGAGCCGCAATGCGCGGCACCGTGATGATGATGAGGAGGCTGCTGTGCCGGATTCGATCAAATTGGATCATCACAATCGACTGACCGCCGAGCGTGTGTTCCGTCACCCGACCAGCCACAACATCCAATGGCATGACGTCGAGTCACTGCTCGCCCAGTTGGGCGAGACCAGGGAAACCTCGCACGGATCGCTTGAGGTGACCATCGGCGAGCAGACCTCGTTCTTGGGGGGCCCTCGCCACCGCGAGCTCACCGAGCAGCATGTGGTGGACCTGCGCAAGATCTTGCGAGGCGCTGGACTCACCCCTGAGGAGATCGAGGGCAACGGCGCCCTCCACACCTAGGGGCCAGCAGCCGAGGTCACCTCGGTTGCTGGGAGGTTCCGCAGCACGTCGCTGAGTGATGCGGTGCCCCGGTCCCCGAGTGTGGCCGAGATGAAGGCGAGGACAGCCCGGTCGAATGATCGGGTCCACTGGCTCGGACCGATGATGTCAGAAGCATGATCAGCGCCGAGGAGCGTGACCGAGAATCGCTGGGCCGACACGGCGGCGAAGACTCGTGCCGAGGCGGCAGGATCGACGATCTCGTCGGCACTGCCATGAATGAGGAGCAGGGTTGGGCCGCCTGAGATCAGTGCTCCCGCGACGGGATCGGGAGCAACGGCGATGATCGATCTGATCCGCGGGTCGTGCAAGGTTGGGTCGTAGCCGAGCTCGAGAGCGACGTCGGCCCCATCGGAGTGACCGAGTACGGCCACGTTGCTCGGATCAATGTGCCGTGCCTCCGGTCCGGCCTCGAGTTGACCGAGCACATAGGAGACGTCAGTGGCTTCGTTGGGGAGGTCGGCCCGGTCGAGGCCGAGTCTCTGGGCCGGATCGGCCAACGGGAACGAGGGTGCGGCCACCACGACGTTGTGGCGGGCCAGCCAGGTCATGATCCGCGCATAGGCCTCTGGCCCGACGTCGTAGCCGGGGAGCACCAGGACGAGTGGGTATCGGCCGGGCTCCGCCGGACGGACCACCGTGGTCGGGAGTGACCGTTGTGAGGAGCGCTCGATGCCGCCCGAGATGACAGATCGTGAGGGGTCCACGAGGGCAAGGTGTTCGGTGATCACCACACCGGTCGATGTCGTGGCCTTGGGGGCCGTGCTCGACGACGTCGACGACCCTGTGGTCATGGCGGAGCGAGTCCCGGCATGAGTGCTTGAGCAGGCGGCAAGCAGGACGGCGGCGAGCAGAAGAAGCGATCGCCGGTGCAGCACCCCATGGGTGCCGATCGTCGTCTGGGATGGGGGGCGATCGAGCACTAGAGCAGCGACGAGATGCCTCGGGCGAGCAGGAGGACGGCGAAGACCACCTCGATGGCTGCGGTGATCTGGGCCGAGTGTCCGGTCATGAAGTGGTTCATCCGGGCGAGCACGCCATCGGCCCGATCACCGAGGATGGTCACGACGAGGGCAGGGCCGATCACCGGGAGCAGCGTGATGGTGAACAGGACGGCGAAGGCCACGATCTCGGCTGATGTCCCTGTCGGGCTCTTGGTGATCATCCGAAAGGCGGGGATGAAGAGCACGAGCGTCGAGAGGTTGGTGATCATCCCAATCGCTCCGGCTCCGAGGAAGGTCGCCGTCGACGCACCCTGGAGTCGGTCGAGGATGGTGGGCTTGGGCGATGAGCGCTTCGACGCGGCCAGGGTGCGGACGGCCAAGAGACCGAGGAGCCCGGCGGCTACGAGGTCGACTGCGGCATCGATCTTGCGATGCGGTTGGTGATGAGGCAGCGCGTGGCCGGCGAGCAGACCGATCACGCAGAAGGCGGCGAGGATGCAAGCAGCCCCGAGGACCACGAACCAGGCGCGGGTCCTGACCCGACTGCCCGAAGTGAGGGCCAGGATCTCGATGCCGAAGAGCACCGGGCTCACCGCCGCTCCGAGAGCTAGCGGAACGATCGAGAGGATGAGGGTGGCCATGTGACCCTCATCCTCTCACTGTTGCCTTGCGTTAGTTGGTCTGGTTTCCCAGCTGGGCATAGTCACGGCAGGGCTCGCCACGAAGAGCGCCGCACTTGGGCAGCCGGGCCGGGGCGCGGACGCCCCTGACCACGTTGACCACGAGCTTCGACGGGGTGGCTCCGCCCAGGGCGACGGTGTCGGTCACGGCACCACCGGTAGCGGGGGTGTCGAAGGTCCATGCTGGGCGGTCGCCACCGGGAGCGGAGATCACGATGCGCAGTCGCGTGCCCGCCCGGAAGGTGTGGGCGATCGGGTCGATGGGCACGCGTACCGTCGTGAACTCGCCCGAGGGAAGATTCGCCTTATCGGCGGCCAGGTAGGTCGGCCGCGGCCAGATGGGGCTCGAAGCACCGAGGAGTACTCGGTTCGACGAGTTGAGGAATCCGGAGGTCACGTAGACCTCCTTGCCCTTGGTCGGTCGGACCTCGGTCACCGAGACCTGCAGATCGGTGGCGGCGGCGGTCGACTTGAGGGACAGGTCGAGGCTGGCAGGGCCGACGATGGTCAGGTTCTTGGTGAGCGTCGGGGTCTCGAAGGCGAGGCCGTCAGCCGACGAGACGATGGTCCAGTTGTAGTTGGGCTGGGCCGCCCAGACGTTGCCGCCAATGAGGCTGGTAGCTGGCCGGTCCTCAGGGGTGGGTGTGAATGTGACGACCCCGGTTCGCGCATCGGGAGTACCGAGTGATCCTCCTGCGCCGAGGTAGAGCGAGGTCTCTCTGCCGGCAGGTGGCCAGGAGGCGAATCCGGCGTCATAGGTCGGCTGCAGGGCCCCGGGACCGAGGTCGCCGCCACCCGAGTCGAACAGGACGCGGACCCGGGGGGTCTGGCTGGTGAAGGCAGCCTTGGCGGAGGCCAGCGACGGCTGGTCCGTGAAGCGCAGAGCTGGGGGGTCGATGGCCTTGGCTCCTTTCGAGGCGATGCCAGCGAAGCCGAGGGTCAGTTTGCCCACGAAGCCCGGCTGAGTCGGAACCTTCTTGGCCACGTAGAGGTCGAGGAACTCGAGCCAGCGGCTGGCGGTGACGGGGTCGAGCGAGTCGATGTGACCGCCGTTGACCATGTTGGCGAACACTTTGGTCTTGCTCGGAAAGGCGGCGATCAGCGCTGGCCACTGCGGTCCGGTCTGCTCGTCCTGGAGGGCACCGGAGAGGAAGGTGGGGACGGTGATGTGCTTGGCCCACTCGGTGGGTGAGCGACGGTCGAAGAGCTGGGGATCACGGGCGAGTCCGGGTCCGACGAGTGTCGAAAGGCTCTCGGACTGGCCGTGGAGGGCCTGGTTGGCATTGCACTTGGAATTGGCCAGGCCGTGCTTGCTCGCTTCGGCAGCGATCTCGGCATAGGTCCACGGCTGGGCATTTGCGGCATTGACTGGCGTGGCATCAGCGTTCACCAGGGCGGGCTTGGCATCGTGGATTCGCTCGGCGATCCAGCCGGCGGCGAAGCCATTGTTGTAGATGCCACCGGGGTAGCCCGTGGAGAACATGTCATCGGTGGGGCTCAGCGGGGTGATCGCCGCGAGGTCCGGAGGTTGGGTGCCGGCCACCTCGAACTGTGAGATCGCCGAGTAGCTAATGCCGACCATGCCGACCTTGTGGTGAGCGACCCAACCTTGGTGAGCGAGCACCTCGATCATGTCGTAGCCGTCATAGTCGGTGGGGTAGCCGAAGAGGTCGAAGGCACCCCCGGAGCAAGCGGTGCCCCGAATCTGGACGCTGACGGTCGCGAAGCCATTCTCTCGTGCGATGACGCCGCCGATCACGGTGGTCGAGCTGGGCACCAGTGGGTCATGACAGGCGGTCTGGTCCTGGAGGACGAGACAGTTGATCGGGTCGTGCGGTCCAGCGGTTTCATAGCCGGAGTACTCCATCACTGTCGGGAAGGGACCATCAGCCAATGACGAGGCGCCAGCCGGCAGGCGGACGGTGGCGGCGATGCTGACTCCATCGCGCATGGTCACGTAGTTGAGTCCGGCGTGAAGGGTCTGGCCGGTGTAGAGGGGAGCGTTGGCCTTGGGGTTGTCGCCGGCAGCGGTGACGACGAAGGTCGGCGACGTGATCGACGCTGTGCGGTCCCAGAATGCGTACCCGGTTCCCGGGGTGAGGTTCCGCAGGATGAGGGCACCTTGGGCGTCGGCGAACCCATCGTAGGAAGGCCCACTGAGTGGTGTGGAGTTCTGGATCAGTTGGATCCAATCACCGGGGGCAGCGCCGGTGATCCAAGCCTCCTCGATCGAGCCGCCGACGTTGATGCCTTGCACGGCTCCGGCGGCAGTGGCGATCACCGGCAAGCCGGTGGCGATCACGATGGCGGCCACCGCAGCGCTGATTCGACGAGACAGCACGTGACGCAACTTCGACATGGATTCTCCCCCTGGCTCAGCCGCTCTCGGCTGATAGCGAGAGGGTAGTGGCTCGGTTAGACCTCGGTACCGTCGGCCGTCTGGCTGGCGGCTGCCTCGGATCGGATCTGGTCCATGTCGAGGCCGGCGACCTGACCGAGTAATTCCTCGAGCTGCGGGGCTGACAGGGCGCCAGCCTCGCGATAGAGGAGGATGCCGTCACGGAAGACCATGAGGGTCGGGATCGACATGATCTCGAGCATGGCGCCGAGTTGCTGCTGATCCTCGGTGTCGACCTTGGCGAAGGTGATGTCCGGATGGGCATCGCTGGCGGCCTCGAACACCGGCCCGAAGGCTCGACACGGTCCACACCACGCTGCCCAGAAGTCCACGAGCACGGTGCCCTCTGCCAAGACGGTCGGCTCGAAGGTCTCGAGGGTGAGTTCGCTGGTGGCCATGGTTCCTCCTTGGGATGTATCTCTTACAACGCCAGGCAGCAGTGGTTCATTCCCGACCCCGTTCACGTCGGACGGGGGTCGATATCGTCAGGTATCCTGACACAATGTCGAGTGCAGATGACGCCCTGGTCCTCCCCATCGATGGTCGCCATCGTCGCAGGGTCGAGAACTCCGAAGCCGCTGTGCGCGCCATGATCGAGCTGTTTGAGGAGACGGGCTCGCTGCCCACTGTGGCCGAGGTTGCCGGGCGGGCGGGAATTTCGCCCCGCAGCGTGTTCCGCTACTTCGAGGACGTCGATGCGCTGACGCGAGCAGCCATCGACAAGCGTTTCCGCGAGGCGGCGGCCTACGGCATCTTGCTGTCGATCCCCGACGATCTCGATGACCGGATCGACCTGCTGGCCAAGACCCGCGCCGACATGTTCGCCTTCATCGGTCCCACCACCCAACTCGTCCGGAGCCGCCTGGCCGAGAACCCGATCCTGGCCGAGACCGCAGCGAGGTCGCGCAGCCTCATGCGGCGCCAGCTCGGCCTTGTCTTTGCCAAGGAGCTCGCCGAGCTCGGTGACCGCGCCGACGTGATACTTGACCTCCTCGACATCCTGTTCTCACTCGATTCCTGGACCCAGCTGCTCGACCATCAGGGCCACAGCGTCGACGAGGCTCGGGGCATCCTGACGCTTGGCGCACGGGCACTTCTCGTCCGATGACCGTCACCGGTGGGCTGTGGCCTGGGATCTGGCCGGCGGAGGATGCCGGCCCCGAGCGACTTGGCGCTCCACTTTGGCCCGGAGGCCTTGGCCTCACCGAGGGCAGCACGCTGAGCAGCACCTCGCGTGAGGTGGTGATGGGCACGATGGTGGTGTTGCGCGACGAGGGTGAGGTCTTCTTGCTGCGACACACCCCGCCACCCGACGCGGTCAGCTTCGTCGAGCGCATCGACCCCATCACACTCGAACCAATCGCTCGAAGTGTGGATCTGCCCGGTGGGCCGATGTGGCCGGGCGGCATGGCTGCCCATGCCGACGGCTCGCTGCACGTGATCTTTGGCAATCACGCTCACCGCCTCAGCGCTGAGCTCGAGATTGAGGCCTCGGTCGAGCTGCCCCGCCCTGTGCCGTACAACAGTTTCGTCACCCTGCCTGGTGGCCAGCTCGTGACCAAGGACTTCGCAGGGCCGTGGCCGGGCCAGGACTCAGATGCCATTCCCAATGCCGAACTGTTGGTCCTCGACCCGGTGGACCTTCGGATCCTGACCTCGCTCGAGCTCAGTGAGCCCTCGGTGGCTCGGCTCTCGGCGATCGGGAACGAGATCGTGGTGGTCGGCGTCGAATCGTTGATCAGCGTGGACTTCGACAGCGAGGTGCTCACCCAGCGCGGGCCCGGCGTGCGCTACCGAGATGCCGAGGGCCAGGGATGCGGATGGGATGCGGTGCTCGATGGCAATCTCGCATTCTTCCTTGACGACGGCGATGGCTCGGACGCCTATGACGGCTCGTTCCGCGACCGCGGGACGGCTACGGCACCACTGCGACTCCACCGCGTCGACCGGCTGACGGGAACTCGCACCTCGGTGGAGATCTGCGGACTTCCCGGTGGCCTGATCACGAACCCGCCAGCCCTCGACCCGATGCGAAGGATCGCTGTGGGCTACGACTCGGGCAATGGAGTCGTGACGGCAGTGCACGCCGACACCCTCGAGCGGCTGTGGTCGATCGAACTCGACCATGCCTGCCATCCGCTCGTGCTCCCGGCGACGGGCGAACTCGTGATGGCCGACTTCGATCGAGCGGTCGGCGTCGAGCACGTGGTGGTCCTCGATCTCGCCACGGGGGCCGAAAAGGGCCGGGCGGCCACCGAATCGCTGGTCCAGTCGCCAGTGTTCCCATCCATTGGGTTTGATCGTGACCTCTATTGGGTCAGCTTCATGACCGTGAGCCGCATCGCGGCCCACGGACCAATGGCCTAGGAGGTCATTCCCTCGAGGCCCACGAGGGCCCGGCCGTGCTCGATCTCGCCCATGTGGCGCAGGCCGTGCTGGTAGATCCAACACTCGAGGGCGTCAAGGACGGTGATGCCCCGCTCGTCGCAGACGCGAGCTGAGTAGGTGCTGGCTACCTGCTCGGGAAGGGGGTGAGCGATGACGACGCGGTCGAGCTGCTCGGGCTCGAGTCCGGCCACCCATTGCTCAGTCCTGGCAAAGACAGCGGTCTGGTACTCGAGGAACGCCTCGTAGTCGCCGATGCGCTGGTCCATCATCTCGTGCACCGTCTTGTGCTTGCCGTGGTCGTTGATCGCCGGGTTGATCCGTTCCGCCCAGGTCTCGTCGTAGAGGGGGGCCTCGCCGGTGAGCAGCATCATGGAGGCATCTTGCATGTTGATGTAGTGGAAGAGCGAGAAGGCGATGGGCAGCAGTGGCTCGCGCTCGACGTAGTTGACCTGCTCGAGGGTCATGGTGGTGGTGGCGTCCTCGTACAGCGAGTGCATGGCGCGCAGGCGGCGTTGCAGCGAGTGCAGGGTGCGGTCGGTGGTCATCGGTCGGCTCCTCGATCAGGTGTCAATGATTGTACTGTCACCCTCACTGTCAACGTGTGAATCCAAGTTCTTTCAATCACTTGGCGCTGGGGCCTTCTCAACGAGGGGACTCATCCGTAAGGTGAGGCCAAGAGGTCCGGTCGAGGGGATCGGGCCGGGTGAGGGGGAGGGGTTCGCATGCACGTCGCACGGCTCTTGGAGCACAAGGGTGCCGAAGTGGTGACCGTCAGCCGGTCGGCTTCGGTGTCCGAAGCATTGGCCGCCTTGGCTCATTACGAGATCGGAGCTCTGGTGGTGACCGACGACGGTCGCCGGATCGCCGGCATCCTCTCCGAGCGCGACATCGTTCGAGCCCTCAATGTGGCGGGACCGATGGTGCTCGACCAGCGGGTTGCGACGCTCATGTCCATCAACCCGCAGACCTGTGAGCCCACCGATGTCCTCGATGATCTGATGGGACGGATGACCGAGTTGCGGATCCGACACCTCCCCGTCGTGATCGACGGGGAGGTGTCAGGGATCGTGTCCATCGGCGATGTGGTCAAGGCTCGCATCGACGAGCTCGAGGCCACCCATCGTCAGATGGTCGATTACATCAGCGCCCGCTGAGCGGGCGGATCAACTCAGATCCGCTCGATGATCACGGCGGGGGCCATGCCACCCGCTGCGCACATGGTGACGAGGCCGACCTGCTTGTCGGTGCGCTCGAGTTCGTCGAGCAGCGTGCCGATCAAGATGGCACCGGTGGCGCCGATCGGGTGGCCGAGTGCCATGGCGCCGCCATTGGGGTTGACCTTTTCACGGTCGACATCGGTGTCGCGCAGGAACTTCTCGGTCACGACGGCGAAGGCCTCGTTGATCTCGATCAGGTCGAGGTCGTCGAAGGTCATGTTGGCCTTGGCCAGCGCCTTGCGAGCGGCCGGAACCGGGGCATTGAGCATGAGGGTCGGGTCATCGCCCATGTTCACGCTGGTGACGACGCGAGCACGCGGGGTGAGGCCGTGGGCCTTGGCGTACTCGGGGCTGGCCAGCAAGACCGCTGCGGCGCCATCGACGACGCCCGAGGAGTTCCCGGCGTGGTGGACGTGCTCGATCTCGAGGTCGGGGAACTTCTGGAGGATGAGCTGACGGAAGGTCGTGCCGTTCTCGTCGAGGGCGATGTCGGCGATGCCAGCGAAGGACGGGGCCAACGACTCGAGCGACTCCATCGTGGTCTGGGGCCGAGGGAACTCCTCGGTGTCGAGCAGCAGGGTCCCGTCGACGTCATAGACCGGGATGAGGCTCTTGGAGAAGCGGCCCTCCTCGATGGCCCGGGCCGCTCGCTGCTGAGAGACCAGAGCGAGCTCGTCGAGGGCACGACGGGGGATGTTCTCGAGGGTGGCGATGGCGTCCGCACACACACCCTGGTTCGACTGCGGATGGTTGGCGCGCAGACGGGTGTTGCCGGAGTCCATGAACGGGCTGCGGCTGCCCATGGCGGCTGCATAGGTCGACATCATCTCGGTGCCACCTGCGACCACAAGGTCAGCGAAGCCGGCCATGATCGTCGCAGCGCCGAGGTTGGTGGTGGTGATCCCCGACCCGCAGTAGCGGTCAAGGGTCATGCCCGACGACTTGTAGTCGTACCCGGCGTCCAACGCAGCCATGCGACCGAGGTCTCCACCCTGGGCGCCGAGCTGCATGCTGGTTCCCCAGATGACGTCGTCGACATCAGCGGTGTCGAGGCTGTTGCGCTCGGCGATGGCCTTGAGCACGGTCGCCCCGAGCTGCTGGGGGTGCATGCCGGCGAGGGCACCCTTGCCGACCTTGCCGACGCCACGAGGGGTGCGGCAGACATCGATGATCCAGGCCTCAGACATTCAGTTCCTCCACGGTGAGCGGAGGCGAGACCACCTCGCCCCCCTGCTGAGGGGAAGAGTAGCCCTGTGGCCGGCCTCCGGCGCAATTGCCGAAGGCCGGCCACAGGGGGTCAGCGGTTGAGAAGGTCCTTGGCGATGGCCACGACCTGCATCTCATCGGTGCCGGCATAGATCTGCAGCACACGTGCATCTCGGGCGAGCTGCTCGACGCGGTACTCGCTCACATAGCCATTGCCGCCGAAGAGCTGGATGGCCTCATTGGCCACAGCCACTGCGGTGCGGGCCGAGTAGAGCTTCATGGCCGAGGCCTCAGCCATGGTGGTGGGGTGGCCGGCGGCGGCGGCCTCGATGTGACGGAACACCAGGTTCTGCACGTTGAGGCGAGCCACCTCCATCTCGGCGAGCTTGAGCTGGATGAGCTGGTACTCAGAGATCGGCTTGCCCCAGAGCTTGCGCTCCTTGGCGTAGTCGATGCTGAGGCGCTGGCACTCCTCGATGATGCCGAGCGACATGGCCGCCACGCCAGCGCGCTCGGTGACGAAGTTGTCCTTGGCACTCTGGCGACCACCACCCTTGGGGGCCTCTGACCCGCCGAGCAGACGATCGAGCCCGACTCGGACGTCGGTCATGAAGACCTCGCCGGTCGGCGACGACTTCTGGCCCATCTTGCGCATGGGCTTGGACTGCACGAGTCCCTCCATGCCGGAATCGAGCACGAAGGTGAGGACCTTGCGGTTGCGAGGGTCGGCCTCGGTGCCGTCGTCGAGCTTGGCGTACATCACGATGGTGTCGGCGTAGGGACCGTTGGTGATCCAGGTCTTCGACCCGTTGAGCACGTACTCGTCACCGTCCTTGGTGGCGGTGGTCCTCATGCCGCCGAGAGCATCAGACCCAGAATCAGGCTCGGTGATGGCCCAGGCTCCGACCTTGGCCAGGGTGAGCAGGTCCTTGCCCCAGCGCTCCATCTGTTCGGGAGTGCCGAGCTTCATGATCGTCCCGCCGGCCAGCCCGGTCGATACGCCGAGCGACGTGACGAGGCCGGGGCTGACGCGGCAGAGCTCGATGATGGGGATGAGGGTCATCGCCACCTGGCCGGCACTACGCGAGGCAGCAGGAGCCTCCTCGCCGCTGACCTTGCGGTCGAGCTGACGCTGAAAGCCATCCACGGCCATGTCATCCATCCCGAAGGTGGCAAACATCTTGCGAAGGACCGCGTACGGGGGAACGCCTTCGTGTTCGAGATCGTCGAGCACGGGACGAATCTCGTTGTCGACGAAGGCTCGAACGGCCTCCTGGATGGCGATGTTCTCCTCAGACCAACTGAGCATGTGCTCTCCTCGTTCTCCGGATCATCCACTGACCCGCGGTGACGTCAGTCAGCGCGTCCTACTGATCGGGCTCATCGAAGATGGCCTCGAGGGTCCGGCGCGTCATGGTGTTGCGGTCCGTGTGCATGATCGGATCACTGCTGCGGTAGTGCTGGTAGACGGTCGTGGTGTCATAGGAGAACACGCCATCGGACTCGATCGTGATGCTGCAGTCGTAGCGAGTCGTTCGGGCATTCTCGTCGAGGTACTTGTTCGACAAGATGCCATAGGTCTGCTCGCCGAGCTCGGCGGACATGGTGAACGATGTGGCGCTCGCCTCTGCGGTGCCACCGGCGATGAGCACCGAGCCACGAGGAACCATGAAGCAGCGCATGACCTGGTTGTTGGCTGCGTCCCAGAGCCAGTAGCCAAGCTCGGTGTGGAACGGGTTGCTGTTCTCCTCACCCTTGCGCCAGGCCGCCATCTTGTAGTCGAGACCGAAGAGGACCTGCTTGCCATTGTCGACCGGGCCAAATGCCTTGAAGGTCGCCTCTTCGAAGTAGCCGGTGTCGGCGATCTTGCCTTCCTCGTTGTGGAAGGAGACATCAAGTCCCTTGTCGCCCTCCCAGGTACCGATCAGACCGGCCAGGGGTCCCCACTCTGCGTTCGACATGCTCATGTCTCCTCTCGAAAGAACGTGCTGGTGCTTCCCAGCGATCGCATCCTAGATGCCGTCGACAATGCTCTGCCCCGAGGTCCCGGCGGCTGCGGCATGCTGAGCCACGATCCCGTTGATGATCTCGGGCAGAAGGCGGATGGCCAGAACCAGGGGCATCAGGCTGAGAACCGACACCACCGCCACGAGCACCACCGAGACGAAGGCGGCCGGGATGCTGAGAAAGCCGATCAGCCCTGATCCGATGTAGGCGATCCAAACCAAGGTGATCTGGCGACGCAGCGGATGCCCATTGGGGAGGAGGTCGCGCCAGACGAGGGCGGGCAGCACAAGGTTGGCTCCGGGGATGAACCACATCACCACGCCCCAGGTGGGGGTCAGCCGCGCCCGCATTCCAAGGGCCCGGCCGATGGTGGCCATCTTGTGCTGGGCCACCAACAGCAGGACCAGCGTTACCACGCCGATCAACAGCTCGGGGATCGTCATGAGTGACGAGAGCATGGGCTGCTTTGGAGGCTGAGCGAGCACGAAGCCCGGCGTCCCCATGTCGCGCAGGGCGGAGCGGAACCAGGTGAAGGTGGCTCGCCAGTACCGGGCATCGGCCACCCGCGTGACGGCGTTGATCACGGCCAGGCCGAGGATCAGAGGGATCCCGATGCGGAGGAATCTCGCCGCCGCAGCCGCCTCATCTCTGCGCATGTCGGTCGAGACCGCCGAGGGTGCCTGGTAGGCGTGAAGGTCGTCGGTCCACCGGGCCCCATCCCACCAACGCCAGGAGGCACTGCCTCCTGGATCGGGGTACCAGCCCCTCGGGGGGAGCCATGCGGAGTTGTCGACCATCTAGGCATCATGGCAGGCCAGTGACATAATTGGCCCATGTATGCCGGAATTGTTGTCGTCTTTCGCTCCCGACTGCTCGACGGCGCGCTGTCGCTCAAGAACGAACTCAATGAGATGGTGGATGCCGCTACCCCTGGTCATCCCGGCCTGCTGTCGTGGAAGTCCTTCGACGCCGAAGATGGCGAGCGGGTGACGATTGTCGAATTCACTGACGACGAGGCCTATCGAGCATGGGTGAACGAGCCAGCGCACGTGTCGGCAAAATCCCGTCGCCGCGAGGTCTACCAAGAGCTCTCCACGACGGTCGGCACGGTCAACGAGCCGGTCCGGCGGTGGAGTTCCGTCGAACGCACCTAGGGCTCTCGGTGGAGGGGGTCGATGGCGACACGGGTCGGTCTCGGACCAGCGCCCGGCGCTGTGTGGGACGAGCGTGGAGACCGGCCGATGCCCAGCGTTATGAGCCGCCGAGGTAGTTCGTCACCATGGGATGGCGCGTGGCGGGCCAGCCCACGGCGTGCGGTGTGGGACTCCGATATGGTTCCGTTCGGATTGAATACCTTCCAATCCCCGAGGAGAGACCATGCACGGAATCGTCCGCATCTACGAGTTCGATAAGAACGACGCTGAGGAAATCGCTCGCTTCATTCGCAGTGAATTTGTCGACATGCTCAAGGCCCATGAGGGGTTCGTCTCCTACAACTGGATCGACTCAGGCGACGGCGAGGGTGTCTCCATGGCCATCTGGGAGACCAAGGAAGAGGCGGAGGCCTCGACGTTCCTGGCCGGCGGCTTCGTTCACGATCGCCTCAAGACTCAACTTCCGAAGCCTCCTCGGGTGATCGAGGGCGAGGTCTAGACCTCCTCGCCATTCGGATCGGCCCTTGGTGGACGGACTGGATCGGTGTGATTGCTCCATCTCGGTGGAGGAGTCTCGGCGACCTTGTCACGCGGCCGGGGTGGTGCAAGTGAGGAGCCGTGGACGCAACGACGTCGTCACACTGTGACCGGCGCCTGAGTGGCCATGACGCAGCGCGCTCGCGCCAGGTTGATCAATGAACGTCGTCCAATCATCCGATACGACCGTTCGGTCTGTGGCCACTGACCTCGCTGTCATGATCACGACGGAGATTCTCCGAGGACGGCGTTCAGAAGCGCTGAAGTCGGTGAATGACTGATGAGTTCGGCCTGTGGTGTGGGGGGAAGCATTCCGATAGTGTTCGCATCGAATCGACTATCCCAACATCCCTGAGGAGGGACTATGCACGGAATCGTCCGCATCTACGAGTTCGACCAGAAGGACGCCGAGGAGATCGCTCACTTCGCACGCAACGACTTCGGGGACATCCTCAAGGCCCATGACGGCTTCGTCTCGTTCAACTGGATCGACTCAGGCGACGGCGAGGGTGTCTCCATGGCCATCTGGGAGACCAAGGAGGAGGCAGAGGCCTCGACGTTCTTGGCCGGCGGCTTCGTCCACGATCACCTCAAGAACCAGCTTCCGAAGCCCCCTCGGGTGATCGAGGGCGGGATCTAGACCGCCAGGCCGTTCGGCCCGTCCGGTCTCTGGACGGGCCGAACGGGTGCGACTGCTCCGTTTTTTCGAAGCCCAGCAGTGCTCCGAAGCCCCAGCAGGCTCGTCGTGCGGCCATTGCGTTGCGGTGGATCCCCAACGAGGACCTTCCCTATGAGCGACCGGTGAAGTCTCACGGGCTGCGAGGAATCCCATGGGCGTGGTTGATCGCCTCGACGGCTTGTCGGAGTGCGTCGAGATGCTCGGAAAGGCCTCGGAAGCCCTGGTTGAGTGTGTTGACCGACAGGTGCGTGGCACCGGCGTCGACCCACCGGCCGAAGAGGTCGACCGTTCGTTCGGGCTGACCGACGAAGCTCGGAACCTGTCCCTCGATGCCCAGAGATCCCGGATCGCGCCCGGCTAACTCGGCAGCCCTCATGACAATCTGCCGGTTCTCCTCGAAACCGTGGCCCGGCACCGCCATCGGGAACCAGCCATCGGCGATTGTTCCGACTCGCCGCAACGCCGCTGGGGCCAATGCCCCGATCCAGACGGGGATCGGACGCTGAATCGGGAGCGGGGCCAGACCGGCCGCCACGATCCGTTCGTCGCCGACCGCATCGGTGACCGACTCCTCGGTCCAGAGCCGACGAAGCACCCGCACCTGCTCCTCGAGTCGCTCCCCTCGACCGGTGAACTCGATGCCCAGTGCGTCGTACTCGACAGTGTTCCAGCCGATCCCACACCCCAACCGGAAACGGCCCTCGCTCAACAAGTCCACCTCGGCTGCCTGCTTGGCGACCAGGACGGTTTGTCGCTGCGGGGCAATGAGGATGGAGGTGGCGAACCCGAGTCGGGTGCGCCCGGCGAGGTAGCCGAAGAGCACGAAAGGCTCGCGGAACGTATCCTCCACGCCATAGGGCCCCGAGAAGTCTGGGTGCTCCGCTCTCACGGCGCCGAGAACGTGGTCGTAGGCCAGCACGTGGTCGACGCCGAGGCGCTCGGCCTCAAGGGCGAAGGCGATGATGTCGGCCGTGCTTGCGCCGAGTTCGTTCTGGGGGAGGACCGCACCGATCTGCATCAACCGATCTTGCCACCGACGCCCGTCGTCGGCTCGGCGGTACTCTGTGTCTTCACGTGACGAGGGGGCAGTGATGACCATGACCGTTCGAGGAGCCGCCGCTCCGACCAGTGCCGGGGCCGACAAGGTCGGCCACCCGATCGAGGTGCTCGACGCCGCCATGTCGGCAGTCGCCGCCAATGCCGACGCCTGGGCCGCCACCAGTCCTGCGGATCGTGCACTTCTCCTTGATCGAATCATCGCCGACACCTATTCCGAATCCGAGGCCTGGACGGCGGCAGCGTGTCAGGCCAAGGGCCACGACCCGAAGACCACCGAGGGTGGCGAGGAGATGTTCAGCGGCATCGGCACCTTCATCCGCATGGCTCGCACCTTGGCGGTGTCGCTCCGCCAGATCGATGCCGAGGGCCGTCCGCAGTTCCCTGGTCCGGTCACCGAGTCAGCCGACGGCCGCCTGGTGGTGCAGGTCTTCCCTTCGAGCACCTTCGACAAGTTGCTCTATGCCAAGACGACCGGTGAGGTCTGGATCGAGCCGCGGGTCACCCGCGCCGAGCTTGAGGCCGACCAGGCGCCGGCGTACAAGGATCCTGCGGCATGGAAGGGCGTCTCATTGGTGCTCGGCGCGGGCAACGTAGCCTCGCTTGGGCCGCGCGACGTGCTGTCGAAGCTCTTCGTCGAAGGCAAGGTCGTGGTGCTCAAGGCGAATCCGGTGAACGACTACCTCGTGCCTCACTGGACGGCCGCCATGTCGAGCCTGATCGAGGCGGGCTTCTTGGCCATCGTCGAAGGTGGAGCCGAGGCTGGTAAGTACCTCTGCACCCATGAGCTCGTCGACGAGATCCACGTGACCGGCTCGGACAAGACCCACGACGCCATTGTCTTCGGCGTGGGCGAGGAGGGGGCACGGCGCAAGGCGGCCAACGACCCGGTCATCACCAAGCCGGTCAGCTGCGAGCTTGGCAACGTCTCTCCGGTCATCATCGTCCCCGGAGACTGGACCGCTAAGGACATTGCCTTCCAGGCCGAGAACGTGGCCACGATGTTGACCAACAACGCCGGCTTCAACTGCCTGACCCCGCGGGTGCTGATCACATGGGAGGGCTGGACGCAGCGCCCGGCGTTCCTCGCCGCCCTGGCCGACCGACTGCGGTCGATTCCGACCCGCCAGGCGTATTACCCCGGGGCCGCCGACCGGCAGGCCTTATTCCTTGCCGCCCACCCGGAGGCTCAGCTCCTCGGTACGCCGGCCGCCGGCGAGCTCCCTTGGACATTCATCCCCGGAGTGGACAGCTCGGCCACCGACGACATCTGTTTCAATGTGGAGGCCTTCTGCGGCCTGATGGCGGAGACCGCCCTGCCATCGGCGGATGCCGCATCGTTCGTTGACGCCGCCGTCGACTTTGCCAACGACGTGGTCTGGGGGACCCTCTCGGCCTCGGTCATCGCCCATCCGACCTCGCTGGCTGATGCCACCGTCGGTCCTCGCATCGAGGCGGCGGTGGCCAACCTGCGCTACGGCGGGATCGGCCTGAACATCTGGCATGCCATGTGCTTTGCCCTCGGTACCACCACATGGGGGGCCTACCCCGGCCACCCGATCACCGACATCCAGTCGGGCTCAGGGATCGTTGGCAACGCCTTCATGCTCGAGCACGTGCAGAAGTCGGTGGTGCGCGGCCCGTTCCGATCGAGCCCCAAGCCGCCGTACTTCTCGACGGCCAAGAACGGTCGCCAGACCATGGAGCGGATGTTGGCCTTCGAGGCCGGGCCGAGCTGGGCCAAGCTGCCCGGCCTGCTGCTTGCCGCCCTGAGGAACTGAGCTAGAGCTTCAGGTCAACGAGGCTGGACGTGGTGGCCGCCGAGCAGGCGGTCGCAGTGCCACAGCTCACCGTGAGCAGCGGTGTCGGGGCAAAGCTGACGTCGAGGATGCTCGCCGAGGCTCCGAAGTAGGCCGCTGCCGCCCCTTGTCCCGATGAGCTTGCACCGGCGAGTACGCAGGTGGTCCCGGCGCAGCTGACGTCGTTGACGCTGCCCAGACCGTCGGGCGGGACGACCTTGAGGAATGGAGTATCCGGTCGAGAGCTGCGGACCAGGAGAGTGGCCGCTCCTTTGCGGCCCACCACCCAGCAGACCCCGTCGATCCTGCAGGAGGCACCGAGGATCACCGTGGCCTTCTTGGAGATCTCGGCTAATGACCAGGTGGTGCCACCGCTGCGCGTGACCATCACCACCGGGGTGCCCGTGGCCGAGGTCCCGACCGCAGTGCAGACCCGGGTCGAGACGCAATCCATGCTGACGGGTGAGGCAAGGTCGGTTGGCGGGCTGCCGAGGGAGCTCCACGGACCGCGGGTCGACCGGACGGTCTCGAGGCTGCCGGTCGAGGTCCTTGCGAGGCCTAGGCAGGTCGAGTTCCCGGCGCAGCCAACGGCGACGAGTGTGCCGGCCGATGGCTGGGCGGTCGACTTCCAGGTTCGGCTGGTGGAGGAGGTGGAGATGGACAGCAGCAGAGGGAGGGCGTCGATGATGCCGACAGCCACACAACGCGTCGCGGCACAGGCTGTGCTGGTGATGGTCGCCCCTGCTCCCGAGCTACTTCGGGCCGGAGACCATTTGGCACCGCTGGTGTGGGAGTACGCAAGGATCGGTGTCGCCGCACCGCCTTCGAATGGCGCTCCTCCGGCGGCGCAGAGATTGCCGGAGCCACACGAGATCGTCGAGAGGTTGGCAGAGAGGAACGGACTGGGCTGACCGATCCCGGTGCCGGCATCAGGAACCCCGTTGACCCCGGCCTTCTTCGGAGTGCCGCAGGCGGTGGCAGCGATGGCCAGCAACCCGACGACGGCCAGGGTGATCAGTGTTGATGCACTGGAACGCATCGCCCGAGCGTAGAGGGCCGGTGGCATCGGATCAGTGCAGCGAGGAACTGCGGGTCACCACGCAGACGATCTCGATGTGCTCGGTCATCTCGAACAGGTCGAACGCCCTGATCGAGGCGATCGAGAAGCCCTGGTCGAGAAGCAGCCGCAGGTCGCGGGCGAAGGTGGCCGGGTCGCACGAGACCATGACGATGCGCTCCATGACTGCTGATCCGGCCAGGGCCAGCAGCGCCGATCGGTCGACTCCCCGGCGGGGCGGGTCGAGGACGCACCGGGAGGCTCCGGCGAGATGGTCGCGCAGGCTGGCACCGGTGACCGTCGTGTTGAGGATCCGAGACTGGGGCAGGTCGCCGAGATTACCGATGGCATCGATGGCGGCGACATCTGCCGCCTCGATACCGATCACGCGACCCGAGTGGCCGACGAGTCGGGCGATGGGCAACGTGAAGAGGCCAGCTCCGCAGTAGAGGTCGAGGACGCGATCGCCTTCCCTGAGGTCGAGGCCCTCGAGCACCGCTTGGGTGAGCACCTCGGGGGCACGCTGATGGATCTGCCAGAAGACTCCGGGCGACACGGTGAACTCCTCACCGAGCACGGTGGTGGTCAGCAGTCCTGATCCAGATTCGTCCTCGACCTGGTCATCCTCCTCGGAGATCACATCGTCGCCGACCGGGCTGAGGTCGTCGATGCTCTCGCCGTCATCGGCACCCTCCTCCTCGTCGAGGACGGCATAGGCGATGGGTGCGGAGCCGGTCACTGCGACCACCTCGACGTCGGCCCCGGCCGGCCAAACCTCCTCGTCGAGGTCGAGGTCGCCAATGGCCTCCACGCCGAGTGGGCAGTGGTCGATGGCCACGATGTCGTGGCTGCCGTGGCGACGCATCCCGAGTCGGCCGAGCTCGTCGACACCGAAGCGGATACGGGTGCGGTTGCCGAGACCGGCACCTTCCACTGCCTCGACGACCACGGTGTGGTCGATCTTGGCTACCCGACGAAGCTGCTCCTCGAGCAGCATTGCCTTGAGGTTGCGCTGGACGGCGAGGTCGACATGCTGGAAATCGCAGCCACCACACCCTCCGGGACCAGCGGCCGGACAGGCCGGGTTGATCCGGTCCGGGGATGGCTCGAGGATCTCGATGGCATCGGCGCGGGCCCACCGAGGGTGCTCCTCGGTGATCTCGGCGATCACGCGCTCGCCGGGCAGGCCGTGACGCACGAAGAGCACACGCCCACCGGGGTCGCGCGCCACGAACCCTCCGCCTGCTGCAGGTCCCGCGAGCACCACCTCAACCGTCGTCATGGGGGAAGGTTTGCACACTCGGGGAGGGGTGCTGACGAGGCCGGCGATGCTGTCATCCGACCGGGCCGGTCGGGGTCTACCCTCCAAGACAGTGGGATGGCTTGATCTGGTGCTGGCGGTGCTTGTGGTGGTGGCAGCTCTGCGCGGGCTGCAGCTTGGCGCCATGACCCAGGTCTCGAGCTTCGTTGGCTTCTGGATCGGTCTGGCCGGCGGTGTACTGCTGGCGCTCGTCATCGCCCGGCCGCTGGCCTCGGGCTCGGCGCGGACAGTGCTGACAGTGGCCATCGTCCTTGGTGTCGCAGCGGCGGCCGGGGTGGTTGGCCGCATCGTCGGAGGATGGGCGGCTACCACCATGAAGCGACTTCACCTGGGGTCGCTCGACTCGGGAGTCGGAGCGGTGTTGGGCGCGGTCAGTGTCCTGCTGTCGGCATGGCTGGTGGCCGGGTTCCTCGTCCAGTCCTCGGTGCCCTGGCTGTCGTCTGCCGTGGCTCGCTCTGCCGTCTTGCGCAGCATCGACCACGTGCTGCCACCGGTCCCGTCTGCACTCAGTCAGGCACAGGGTCTCTTGGCATCAAGCGGCTTCCCGTCGGTCTTCGCCAGCGTCCTGCCACCCTCGGCGACGCAGGCCGACCGGCCCACCTCGGCCGCCGCCGAGGCACTCGGAGCGCCAGCATTGTCCTCGGTGGTGAAGGTCTTCGCCCCAGCTTGCGGCGGCTTCGAGGAAGGGACGGCCTTCGTCGTGGCGGATCACACCCTTGTCACCAACGCTCACGTGATTGCTGGGATGGCCGCGCCGGCGGTGATGATCGACGGGCGATCGGTCCCAGCGACGCCAGTTCTCGTCGACCCGGGCCTCGATCTCGCGGTGCTCAAGGTGCAGGGGGCGTTGGGTCCTGCACTGCCCTTCGACACCGGCGTCGCCACGGTGGGGGAGCAAGCGGCCTTCGTCGGCTTTCCGGAAAACGGACCGCTCCACGTGGGCCGAGCAGCCGTGACGGCCATGTTCGATGCCCTGGGCCGCGACATCTATAACAGCGGCCTGACCCGTCGACAGGTCTACGAGCTGAGCGCCGGCGTGCATCCGGGAAGTTCGGGGAGCCCCCTGATGGGGCCGAACGGCCAGGTGCTCGGGATCGTGTTCTCTCGCTCGACGGTGTCGCCGGTGGTGGGCTACGCCCTGACGTCGTCAGCGGTGCTCCCCGCTGTCGCTCGTGCCCTCCCACTGACCCGGCGGGTCTCGACCGGCGCCTGCGCCGCGGGCTAGCTACGAGGCGCAGCGGCGCAGGACCCCAACGAGCAGATCGAGGCCCTCGTCAAGAAGACTCTGCTCGATCACCAGCGGCGGCAGTAGCCGAACGACGTTGCCATAGGTGCCGCAGCTCAAGGTGATCACGCCGTCTTCGGCGCACTGGGCCACCACGGACTTGGCGAGGGCCGCATCGGGCTCAAGGGTTCCTGGTCGGACGAGCTCGATGGCCATCATGGCTCCTCGTCCTCGGACCTCGGCGATGGCCGGGAGCTCCGAGGCCGCGAGGGAGAGCTTGCGCTCGATGGTGGAGTGCAGGGCCCTTGCTCGCTCGGCGAGGTCCTCGCTGCGCATGACCTCAATGGCGGCCAGCGCCGCTGCCGCAGCCACCGGGTTGCCGCCATAGGTACCGCCGAGCCCGCCGGCGTGGACAGCGTTCATCAGCTCTCGTCGTCCGGTCACGGCGGCGAGTGGCATACCGGCAGCGATGCCCTTGGCGGTCGTGATCAGATCCGGGACGATGCCCTCATGCTCGCTGGCGAACCAGGCGCCCGTCCTGCAGAAGCCGGTCTGGATCTCGTCGGCGATGAACACGATGCCGTGCTCGGACGCCCACTCGGCCAAGGCCGGCAAGAAGCCTACGGCCGGGACGATGAACCCGCCTTCACCCTGGATGGGCTCGATCAGGAGGGCGGCAAGGTTGTGGGCGCCGACCTGAGTCTCGAGATGGGAGATGGCCCGGGCGGCCGCCTCGGGACCGCTGAGGCCGTCGTGCAATGGGTAGGACATCGGTGCCCGATAGATCTCGGGGGCAAAGGGTCCGAAGCGGTCCTTGTAGGGCATGTTCTTGGCCGTCAGGGCCATCGTGAGGTTGGTCCGGCCGTGGTAGGCGTGATCGAACACGGCGACGCCGGAGCGACCGGTGGCCAGACGGGCGACCTTGATCGCGTTCTCGACCGCCTCGGCTCCAGAATTGAACAATGCCGTGGACTTGGCATGGGTGCCGGGGGTCAGGTCGTTGAGGGCCTCGGCCACCGCTACGTACTGCTCATACGGGGTCACCATGAAGCACGTGTGGGTGAAGCGGGCCGACTGCTCGGCGATGGCCGCGGTGACGGCCGGGTGAGCATGGCCCACTGAGGTGACCGCGATCCCTGAGCCCAGATCGATGAGCTGGTTGCCGTCGACGTCGACGAGGATGGCACCGGATCCCCGCTCGATGAAGGCCGGGAGGCCTGAGCTGACCCCACTCGATACGGCGGCCTCGCGACGGACCGTCAGCTCGAGGGAACGTGGTCCCGGGACGGCGGTGGTGAGGTGTCGCTTCTGCTCGATGGGCTCCATCGGTTCCTCCTGATCAGGTGTCCTCGCTGGCCGAGGGATCAGGTGGCTCCCACCTGACCGGAGAGCTCGGTCCGCCCCCGGCGTCCTCTGTGGACGCCGGGGGCAACCGGCACTCGAGCGGAGAGGGTGGGATTTGAACCCACGGTACGCAGTACGTACAACGGTTTTCGAGACCGTCCCATTCGGCCGCTCTGGCACCCCTCCGTCGACGATCCTAGCCCCGCAGGAGCCATCGTCCCATCGAGGCATCCGCTCATGGCAGGCTTGCTGAGGTCCCCAATCCCAAGGAGCGCCCATGACCGTCGTCCTCGTCCACGGCAACCCTGAGACCCCTGCGGTCTGGGCCCCCCTGGTCGAGGCGTGGGGGCGCGATGACGTGATGTGCCTCAACCTCCCAGGCTTCGGTTGCCCCCGTCCCGCCGGATTCGCCGCGACCAAGGAGGACTACCTGGCCTGGCTGATCGCCGAGCTCGAGGCGCGTGCCGAGCCGGTCCATCTCGTTGGCCACGACTGGGGTGGCGGTCTCGTAGGTCGCCTGGCGATGGTCCGACCGG
>CAIUMH010000135.1 GCA_903900235.1 uncultured Actinomycetes bacterium | reverse complement strand
TCCTCGCCGGAGGAATGCTCGGCATGGCCGAAGGGGCCTCCGTGGCGTGGATGACACTGTCCGAGGGTCGACCTGACAGCGCCAGCGACGAGGACCTCTGCGCCGAGGCAGATCGGATCGCCCGACGGGTGGGCAGTCTGATGTGGGCCGGACTGCGGTCAGTTCATTCCGATTGAGCCCTGCTCAATCCCCCATCACCGCGAGCAGCACCCCGCAGAGTTCGAAGATCTCGTTTGCCACCGCGTCATACTGCTCTTGGTCGCCCCCGGCAGGATCGAGCACATCGACCTCGAGATCAAGGTCGACCTCGGCGAGTCCAAGCATCGCCACACGCGTCGAGAACGGGGCATCGTCAACTGAAAGCGTGCTGGCGAGTCGACGCAGCGTGGCCGTCTTGTGGGCGGCGTCGGGGTGTCGGCGTCGGACGTAGCGAACGTGATCGGCCTCCATGGCCACGATCAGATCAGCGGCAGCGCAGTCCTCGTCCACAAGCTGATGGCTGCGATGCCTCCCTACGCCAGAGATGTCGAGCTCCCCGATGCTGATCATCGCCTCCTTCGTGCGCATGCCGAGAGGTTGGCCCTCGAGGACGTGAGTCCCCGCTGTGGTCACCGTCAGACTGAATCCCTCCATCTCGGCGAGCTGCTCTAGCATGACCCCGGCCATGACCGAGCGAGCAGCATTGCCGGTGCACAACGTGACGATGTGGAGCGTGCTCATAGGTACTTGTTCCTCCGGAGCCACATCAAGCTGAACCAACCGGCAATCGGCGGGAGATAGGCGGTGAAGAGCCGCTGGACGAATACCGCCGAGATCGCCTCGGCATCTGGGATCCCGGCCGCCTTCAGGCCGAGGATCATCCCAGCCTCGACCACCCCCATGCCTCCGGGCACAGGTGAGACCCCACCGAGGACCGAACCCATCGTCAGGACAACGAACAGCACCGGTAGCGGCAGCGATTGGTGGTAGGCGTGAAGGGCGGCACCGAGGGCCAGTGCGACCACCAGCTGGGCCACCACCTGGCCACCAAATATCTCGACGATCTTTGCGGGTCGACCGGCCAGGACCTTGAAATGAGCCACCACCTCATGCGCCCGAGGCGCGATCTTGTCAGCCGCCAGCCGGCGCCAGCGCGGCACCGCAAGGACGACAGCAAGCAGTACTCCAACGGCAACGACGATGATCAGGACGTACACCAAGATGGTGCTCTTGTCGCCCGAGCCCGCCTTGTGCGCAGTGGCTGAGGCAAAGTGGAGCGACCCTAGGGCGAAGGGCAGTGAGACGAGGAACAGGCTCCCCTTGACGATCCACGAGGCAGTCGAAACGAGCACACCGGAGCTCACTGCCACCGTGGTATCCATGCCGTGGCGCTGGAAGAAGCGGACTCGGGCAGCGAGCACCGCCGGAGTGCCGAGCGCTAGCCCGGAGAAGGTGTTCGACAGCTCAAGGATCACGAGCGGCACATAGGGGACCGACAGGGTGATCGACCCGAGTGTCGAAGCAGCGGAACCGAAATAGGCAACCTGGCCGATCAACGCGGTCACGATGACCCAGGGGAGGCTGGCGCTCTTGACCGTGCCGAATGAGCCGGCCACTTTGAGGAGGACCTCGATCAGAGCCCAGCCGCCGATCAGGGTGCCGATGGCCAGCACCAGCGATGTCGCCGAGACTCGGTGAAGCGGCGCCAGCTCGGGGAGATCCACCCCAGCCGTGGTCGCCCCAGCCGTGCGGAGCTCCTTGAGAAGTGACTTGTCGTGACTCTTGCGCAGCCCCTTGGTCAACGGGTCCGGAAGCGCAACGTCTTGGAGGAACGGCAGCGCCCTGGCCAGTGCTCCTTCATCCATGCCCGCCGCGACGCTGGACACGGCGAGCTCTGTGCTGCCTGACGCTGCGATCGTCACAAGCAGCGAAGCCACGTCCTTGCTCAGCGCATCGTCATCGGCGAAGGCCGCCGCTCGATCGAAGCCCGACAAGCCGGCCTCGTCGCCATCGACAAAGACCGATCGCTGGTCGATCGCACCATGGGTGATCTTGGCCCCGTGGAGCTTGGCCACCACTGCCACCAGGCTCGACGCCTGCGCCGACGAGATGGTGCCTCCCCCTGCGAGCACCTCGTCCAGCGACACCCCCGCCGGAGGGACGGTGACGATGGCCGCGTCGTTGCCGGTACCGCCGAAGCCCGAGGCAACGACCGTCGAGGTCCCGGTGGGCACCACGGACCCGGCCAGCAACGTCAGGTAGCCCTCGTGTTCGAGTTGTTGAGCACGTGTCAAGACGAAAGGCCCAGAGTCTTTTCGCAAGAAGACCGTCCGACCGAGCTTGGCCCAGAGCTGACTCTCGGCAGCATCTCGGCCATAGACCGTGACATTGAAGCTCGTGCCATCGCTCGACGTACCGTCAAAGCGAGCGCACCCCCAGACAGGCCGAGGCGATGGCGTCAGCGCGGTTGCGGCGACCCCAAGGTCGCCGAGGAGCGCTATCACGTCGTCGACAGCGGGGACCCCCGTTGGCGCGCCAAAGACCAGGTGGGCGGCGGCCGCTGCACCCCATCCGATCACTAATGACGCCAGCAGGCTGAACGGCAAGCCCGCCCCATGGATCAGACCAGTCAGGACGGCGAGCACTACCAGCACCTCGAGCATGCGCTGGAGACCACGACTGAGGTAGGGCTTGATCGTGAGCGCTGCTGCTGTGGCTGTGGCCAGCATTGGGATCGGATAGCCCAGATTGACCCCGGTGAAGCTGGGATCCGAGCTGAATCCGGCGGTCACACCAAAGAGCCACTGGACCCCGATGCAGGCAGCCAGGGCGAGACCCGCTCCCACCGCCGTATCGCGCAGGACCTCAAGGCGGTGGAGCAGGAGAGTGACGAGGATCGTGACGATGATGACCCCAACGGTCCCCAGGATCCACACCAGGGTGATCAGCCAAGCGATGCCTTCAGGAGGCGGGTGCAGAAAATTAGAGATCGACTTCTGAACGTCCTCATGGCGTCCCACCGGCAGGGCGATGACCATCGTCAGCAGGAGGGACCCGAGCAGCCGAGCGACGTCAGAGCCAAGCCGTCGGCGAGTACCGTCGCCTGCCGGTGCCAGCAGGAGTCGCAGCGATGGTCCGACGCGGCGCGAGGTGAGCCGTGGTCGGTCGTGGTGGGGCGCAGTCGTCATCCTGGGCGCAATGGTACGACGAGAAGTGGTTCTGCTGGCGCCTGCTCAATGGTCGAGACAGACCACCTGGGCCATGGTCGCAAAGCGATCGAAGCAGCCCCGCATCCCGAGGTGATCGAATCTCGACCCCCATGGAGCATCAGAAGGTTCGGCTTCTGGACCAGCATGCCGTCAAGAACCCTCAACTTCTCGCCGATTCCCTCGAACAAGATGGACACTGCGTTGATCTTGACGCGCCGTAATCATCCTCCTCACCCAACGCCAATCAGTCTCAAGAGCGGCACGCTTTGACTGTCGAATCCCACAAATTGTTATCGGATTAGTCAGGTATGCGATTACAATGGAGAGAGGCAATGCACAAGGAGGCACCAGGATGCGAATTGCAGATGACATCACCCAGCTGATCGGCGGAACCCCGCTGGTGCGTTTCCGGCGGGTTACCGAGGGAGCTGGTGCCGAGGTCCTTGGCAAGCTCGAGTACTTCAATGCCGGCGGCAGCGTGAAGGATCGCATTGCCGTCGCCATGATCGATGCAGCGGAGGCCTCTGGCGCGCTGACTCCCGGAACCACCGTGGTCGAACCCACCTCTGGCAACACCGGCATCGCCTTGGCCATGGTCTGCGCCGCCCGGGGCTACCCCTGCATCTTCACGATGCCTGAAACCATGAGCCAGGAGCGCAGGATGCTGCTGCGCGGCTACGGCGCCGAACTGGTCCTCACCCCCGGACCCGATGGGATGGGCGGAGCGATTGCCAAAGCCAAGGAAATCGCCAGCGGCGAGGGCAGCTTCTTCATTCCCCAGCAGTTCGAGAATCCGGCCAATCCAGCCATCCATCGGGCGACCACCGCCGAAGAGATCTGGAACGACACCGATGGCACCGTCGACATCGTGATCGGTGGCGTCGGGACCGGCGGCACGATCTCTGGCATCGGCAGCGCCCTCAAGGAGCACAATCCCGAGATCCAGATCATCGCTGTCGAGCCAGCTGCCTCCCCGGTGCTGTCGGGAGGCGAAAAGGGTCCACATCCCATTCAGGGCATCGGTGCCGGCTTCGTGCCGGCCAACTACGACCCAAGCGTCGTCGACGAGGTGATCACGGTGACCAACGATGACGCCCTCGCCACCGCTCGTCTCCTCGCCACTACTGAGGGTCTACTCGTGGGCATCTCCTCGGGTGCCGCTTCTTGGGCCGCTATCGAGGTGGCTCGTCGTCCGGAAAACATAGGGAAGCGGATCGTCGTGATCATCGCGTCCTTCGGCGAGCGCTATCTGTCGACCGTGCTCTTCGAGGGACTAGGGGACTGACCATGGCGGGCCGGATCAGGGCCGACGTCGAGGCAGTCCAGGGCCATGACCCGGCGGCGAGATCCTTCACCGAGATCGTCCTGACCTACCCCGGACTGCACGCCGTATGGGCCCATCGTCTTGCCCACCGACAGTGGAGACGAGGCCATGAGTTCGCCGCCCGGATCGTGTCAGCTACGGCGCGAGTTCTCACCGGCGTCGACATCCACCCGGCCGCCACCATCGGCGAACGCTTCTTCATCGACCACGCCACGGGCGTGGTCATCGGGGAGACCGCAGTGATCGGCGACGACTGCACGATCTACCAGGGAGTGACGCTCGGCGGCACCAGCCTCGAGAAGGGACGGCGCCACCCGACGCTTGGTGATCGGGTGGTCGTGGGCGCCGGCGCAAAGGTGCTGGGCCCCATCAGTGTCGGCTCCGATGCGCGCGTCGGCGCCAATTCGGTCGTGGTCCGAGACGTGCCCGCTGGAGCAGTGGTGGTTGGTGTCCCTGGCCAGATCATCTCTCGGGGCGAAACCGGAGCATCAGACTCGGCCTACGACGACCAGAAGCTCTTCCTCGATCCGGTCGCTCGATCGCTAGAGTCGATCATGGCTCGCCTCGACGAGATCGAGCGACGGTCCGGCCACGAGGCCGTCGCCGGCGTACGGCCGTCCGCTGAGGGCATCTGGCAGGGCGACGACTTCTCGATCTGAGTCGTCTCAGCCTCGAGTTCGCTCCTCAGATACGTCCCATAGCCGGTCAGCCGAGATGACATCGACGCAGTAGTCCATCCGTGCGACGAACGGAAGGTCTGCTGCGTCGCATGGGCGCTGAGACTATTTGGACAACGTGATTGAATCCATCGGAAAGGACCTCCTGCTGACATGGATAGCAGGGCCGACATCGCTTTTGAGCATCGTTCCGACCGGCGGCCTCGAGCGAGGACCCACACGTCGGCTTCACAGGGTCAGATCACCACTCTCCACCCCACAGAACATGCCGGCGCAAGGAGTCCGATTACCCCCATTGCCGCCTCAACCGACTATCGTGCCCGAGGAAAGATGAGGCTTTCGAAGGTTTCAGCCATTGCAACTTCGGACTCAAAGTTCCCCTCCAGTAAAAATTGTCACAACGCGAAGGCACAATGAGATCGAACCCCTTGACACATCTGCAGCGCCTTGAGTCGGAGAGCATCCAGATCTTGCGCGAGGCCGTCTCCGAATCGGAGAAGCCGGTGATGCTGTACTCGGTCGGCAAAGACTCTGCCGTCATGCTCCATCTTGCCAAGAAGGCCTTCTACCCCTCTCCTCCGCCCTTCCCTCTTCTCCACATCGACACCACCTGGAAGTTCAAGGCCATGTACGAGTTCCGCGACCAGATGGCCGCAGAGAGCCGCATGGAGCTGTTGGTCTACCAGAACCCTGAAGCGATCCGAATGGGGATCAATCCGTTCGACCACGGCTCTGCCCGCCACACCGACCTCTGGAAGACAGAGGGCCTCAAGCAGGCCCTCGACCTCCATCGATTCGACTTGGCATTCGGTGGCGCTCGACGCGATGAAGAGAAGTCCCGTGCCAAAGAGCGGGTGTTCTCGATCCGATCCAAGCAGCATCGATGGGACCCGAAAGACCAGCGGCCAGAGCTGTGGCACATCTACAACGCTCGAGTCCAACCGGGCGAGAGTGTCCGAGTCTTCCCGCTGTCGAACTGGACCGAGCTCGACGTCTGGCAATACATCCACCATGAGTCGATCCCAATCGTGCCGCTCTACTTCGCTGACGTGCGACCCGTGGTGGAACGAGACGGCACCCTGATCATGGTGGACGACGACCGTATGCCGGTCGAGCCCGGTGAGATCGAAATGCGGTCGGTGCGCTTCCGGACCTTGGGCTGCTACCCCCTCACCGGGGCCGTCGAGTCGACCGCCTCCACCCTCCCCGAGATCATTCAAGAGATGCTGCTGACCACGAGCTCGGAGCGACAGGGCCGAGTCATCGACCACGACTCCTCCGCCTCCATGGAGAAGAAGAAGCAGGAGGGCTACTTCTAATGGCCCACGCGATGAACGACCTACTCGCCGAAGACATCGAGGCCTACCTCGAGCAGCACGAACGCAAGTCCATGCTGCGATTCATCACCT
>CAIUMH010000134.1 GCA_903900235.1 uncultured Actinomycetes bacterium | reverse complement strand
GGGCGAGCTCTGAGACCCTTGCGTTCTCCATGAGGCGCAGCACCTGGATGAACTCTCTCGTGCCTTTGTGTCCCCGCTCGGCCTCCATGCGTCGGCGCAGCAGGGAAAAGCAGTCAGGCAGCTCCCAGCGCTCCAAGGGCTTGGCCGCGTCAAAGGCGCCGGGCTTGCGCTCAAGGAGCGCCAGGTAGTGGACAGGATCGAAGCTCACGTGCTCTCGTCCCCAGTGGCGAGGGTGGGTGGCGACGAGCTCGTCGGCTGCGGTGATGGAGATCTCGTCGATCCCGCCAAGAATCGTCAGCTCATGGTGTGCGAAGGCCGTCGGGACTGAGTAGTCGTTGCGATCGAAGCGGACGAGGCTCAGCGAGTTGGCTCGGCGCTGAACGACCCGCCGGGCTTCAAAGGACTCAGGCGGCAGCTCCAGCATCGCTGCTCGGTCGTCGTCTAAGCGCTCCCGCTTTGACGTCCCCTTGCCCCGGACCTGGCGGTCAAGGTCCCGCTCACAGCGATCCTCGAGATGCCTGTTCAGCGATGAGAACGAGTCGAAGGCCGGGACGGGGACGAGGAAGTTCCGCCTCGAGTAGCCGACCAGGTTCTCGACGTGGCCCTTCTCGTTGCCTCGGGCGACCCGGCAGAACCGGTGACGGAAGAGGTAGTGGCTCTCGAGCCGCAGGAACTCCCTCGTCAGCTCACGTTCGGAGCCGCCCATGACCTTCGTGACGGCGATCGAGGTGTTGTCGTAGGCGGTCTTGGTCGGGACCCCGCCGAAGAACTCAAAGGCTCGGACATGGCCCGCCTGGAAGGTCTCGGTGCATTCGCGTGGGAAAGCCGAGACGAAGAAGGCGTCAGAGTAAGGAAGGGTCATCACCGCCAGCGCCGCTTTGCAGCGCGCTCCGTCGATCTCGACCGTTGCTTCGCCGAAGTCGAACTGGGCTTCGCCCGGGGGCTGGCTCAGGGGGACGAAGACTTCTCGAGAGTGCAGCCTCCTGTCAGCGACGGCCGCTCGAACCTGGGACGACGAGCCCTCGTAGCCGTGTTCGTCGCGGAGGCGCTCGAAGATGCGCTTGGCCGTGTGGCGCTGCTTGACCGGCGCGTCACGGTCATCGAACAGGATCTGGTCGATGATGCCGATGAACTCGCCGAGCTTTGGCTTGGCTCGTGGCGACCTCTGGCGATAACCAGGGGGTTCCGCGTTGGCCAAGATCTTGTCCAGGGTCTCTGATCCGATCCGATAGTCACGTCGGATCTGGCGCTTCGAGACCTTCTCGACCAGCACCTTGTGCCGGATCTCATTCCATTGCTCCATGTCGGTGTGCACCTTTCTCCCGTCTGCTCACGTTGAACCTCAGGTGACGAGCCTTCGGTTCCGTGTGAAACAGAACGGGGATGATCAGGTGCTCCCGTTTTCGACCAGCATTCTCAGCCGGTCAAGCGCTCCAGGTTTCGATCAGCGTTTACACCACCACATGAACAACGGCGACGTGCAGGTCGGGCCGCCCAAGACAGCGGCAGGTGTGCGGTGCGTGCACTTCCCTGCTCACCTGGCGCCGGTGTTTGCAGACCACCTCGAGCGCTTCGTGGGTCCTGAGCAGGATGCGCTTCTGTTTCCTGGCGAAGCCGGCGGGATCATCCGGCCTCACGTTCTCTACAAGCACTGGCACCGAGCCACGGAAGCCATCGGTCGACCTGAGCTCCGCTTCCACGACCTGCGCCACTCAAGTGCGACGTGGGCAGCCATCGTCGGCAGCACGACGCGAGAGCTCATGAACCGGCTCGGGCACGCCAGTCCTGCTGCAGCACTCCGCTATCAGCACAGCACCGTCGAGCGCGATCGAGCCATCGCCCAGATGCTTGGACAGCTGCACACACCGTTCCAAGGGGGAGATGTCGCCCAAATGTCGCCCAACACCACTCTCGGGTACACAGAGCAGAATGCCGCGAAGTCCAGGAACCGAGGAATGATAAGGGAAACCGATTGGAGCGGGTGACGGGAATCGAACCCGCGTTCTCAGCTTGGGAAGCTGATGTTCTGCCTCTGAACTACACCCGCAGCATGACTCATCCTATCGTGCGCGACGACGTGGCCTCGGGGTGCGGCGCACCTCACGGTGAGCTGGCCTGGTGAGATGACCTCTCCCGAAGTCCACAATTCGCTGGTGCGGTCTTGACCAACCCCCGCCTCCCTCCTACGGTCGCTTCCAGCGACGAGAAGTTCTTCTCGAGCACCGAGGTCCGGGGGGACGATGCAGCAGCGGCTTCAGGGAATGGTGGCGGTCGTCACTGGGGGTGCGTCGGGGATTGGTGCGGCCAGCGCCACCCGACTCGGAGCGGAAGGAGCGACGGTCGTCACGGTTGATGTGGCTGACGGCGCCGATCGACGGCTCGACGTCCGAGACGAGGAGGCCATCGCTGCGCTCTTCGCCGACGTTGTCGCTGAGCATTCACGTGTCGACATCGTCGTCAATGCGGCAGGAGTGGCGGGAGGCGGCCCTGTCCACATCCTCGACGAGACCGAGTGGGATCGTGTGGTCGACATCAACCTCAAGGGGACCTTCTTGGTGGCGAAACACGCGGCCATCGCCATGCTGCCGCTCAAGAGCGGCAGCATCGTCAATATCGCATCCATCGAAGGTCTTGAGGGGACCGAGGGCGGGAGTTCCTACAACGCATCCAAAGGTGGTGTGGTCATGCTGACCAAGTCAATTGCAATTGACTACGGACGCCGAGGAATCAGGGTGAACTGCATCTGCCCTGGCGCGATTGACACACCAATGCTCCGATCGATCATCGATCCTGATGGCATGGCGAGCTACACCGAACGCATGCGAGAGGAGCACCTCTTGGGTCGGTTCGGCCAGGCGTCAGAGGTGGCTGCTGCCGTCGCCTTCCTCGCATCAGACGACGCCTCCTTTATTACCGGACACGCACTCGTCGTCGACGGGGGATTTACTGCCGGGCTGCGAGTCGGCCTGCTCGACCAGATGGGAATCTGATGCCGATGATGTCGGGAGTAGAGGCGGCGCGCTCACTGAGAGATCTAACCGCTCAGGAGGCTCAGCGCTGTGAGGAGCAGCGCACGCTGACCGAGGAGATGGTGGGCGCTCTTTGGGCGTGTGGGCTGATGACCTGGGCCAACCCGTCGGAGGCGGACGGTTCAGAGCCGACCTTCGCTGAGATGATCGAGACGTGGATCGAGATGGCTTGGCAGGACGGCTCTCTCGGCTGGATCGGGATTGCCAACATCCCCTCAGCCGCTGCTGCCGCCGCCTATCTGCCCGCCGCCGGATTCGCTGAGGTGTTCACGAGCCGGGAGAACCGCTCGACGGTCGGCGGTCAGTTCTTCCCCAACGGCCTTGGTGAGGCGGTTGATGGCGGATATCGGCTTACCGGAGCCTGGAACTTCGGTTCCGGGACTGGTCACGCCGAGTACGTGGCGGCGGGGTTCATCCCCACGGCCGACGGCGAGATGGAGCTCGGGTCCGACGGGATCCCTCCGCTACTGGTGGCGGTCATCCCGCGCGAGCAGATCACCTTCACCGATGGGTGGCATGTTCAGGGCCTCAAGGGCACTGGGTCCTATGACTACAACGTCGCCGACGTGTTCGTCCCTGCACATCGAGTCTTCGCCCTGTTTGAGACCACACCCCAACGAGGATCGTCGGTCATCTTCCAGATGGGGCTCATGCCGGTGACGGCTGCCGGTCACGCTGCTTGGGCGCTTGGGGTGGCCAAGAGCGCCCTCGACGACGTTGCAGAACTGGCCATTGGCAAGGTGCGGATGGGTGATGAGGCGTCACTGGCTCATCGGTCCACGTTCCAACGGGGACTGTCGCACCACACTGCGATGTGGCGAGCAGCGCGCCTGCTTGTCCTCGACGCATTCAACTCAGCCGAGGCGGCCATGAAGGCCGGCGAGGAGTTCACTCCATCGAGGCGCGCCGAGCTTCGGGTGGCGGCGACCTACGCCACCGAGGCCAGCCGGGAGGTCGTCGAGTGGGCCCACCTCGCCGGAGGCACCTCGGCCATCAGAGAAGGGAGTCGACTCGAGCGCGCGTTCCGAGACATGTACACCGGGACCCAGCACGTCTTCATCGGCGAGAAGACCTATACCGACGCAGCCCGCATCACGCTGGGCCTCATCGACGACCAGCTCGGGCTGTAGGTCGACCGTGAGCCCTCGCTGCTGAGGACTACCACGCCCTGCGTCCGGGCAACTATCGTCTGAGCGATGGTTCTCTCCGACCGATCTATCAGGGAAGCGCTCGACAAGGGCTCGATCGTCATCGACCCGCTGGGCGACGAGTGCATCCAGCCGTCCTCGGTGGATCTCCACGTCGATCAGTTCTTCCGTACCTTCAAGAACCACACGTCGCGAGTCATCGACGTACGGGAGGACCAGGAGGAGCTGACCGAGCTCGTCGACGTCGGTCCCGATACGCCGTTCATCCTCCACCCGGGTGAGTTCGTCCTCGGTTCCACCAGCGAGCGCGTTGCGCTCCCTGACGACCTTGTGGCACGGCTCGAGGGCAAGTCCAGCCTCGGTCGCCTCGGCCTCCTGATCCACTCGACCGCCGGGTTCGTCGACGCCGGGTGGGACGGCCACCTCACGCTCGAGTTGTCCAACGTGGCGAACCTGCCGATCACCATCTACCCGGGCATGAAGATCGGCCAGATCAGCTTCTTCGAGATGACCACACCAGCGGAGCGCCCCTATGGCGCCAAGGGTCTCGGATCGAAGTACAAGGGCCAACGTGGCCCGACTCCGAGTCGCTACTCCGACAACTTCCGCCCTCGCTCTTAGTCCGCCCTACCCCCTCGACCACATAGGAGACGCAGTCGTGCTCACCCGCATCATCCTCGGCCTCGGCATCACGATCGTCTGTTTCGCGATCGCCGGCCGCCGATTTCACTGGCTGTCCAAGCTCATCAGGTCGGGTGCTCCCGCGAAGCGTCCCTTTCAGGGCTTCGCCAAAGCCGCCGAGGCTGAGATCGTCGAGGTTGCCGGCCAGCGCAAGCTGCTGAAGTGGACGATCCCGGGCCTGGCGCACTTCTTCACCATGTGGGGATTCACGGTCCTGCTGCTCACGATCATCGAAGCCTACGGAGCGCTCTTCAATCGAGACTTCGCCATCTGGGGCATCGGTCACTGGTCGCTCGTCGGATTCATTGAGGACTTCTTCTCCACCGCTGTGCTGGTGTCGCTGATCGTGTTCTCGGTCATCCGGATCAAGAATGCTCCGGCGAAGAAGCAGCGTCAGAGCCGGTTCTACGGCAGCCACACGGGTGCAGCCTGGATCGTCCTTGGGTTGATTGCCAGCGTGATCATCACGCTCCTCGTCTACCGGGCGGCCCAGCAGAACACCGGGCACTTTCCCTTCCAGGACGATTGGTGGGCGTTCGCCTCGCAGACCATCGCCTCTGCGCTCAAGCCGCTTGGCACGGCCACGAACCATGTGCTCGAGGATGTCTTCCTGCTCCTCAACGTGGCCGTGATTGCCGGATTTATGGTCTTCGTCTCCTACTCGAAGCACCTCCACATCTTCTTGGCCCCGATCAATGTCGGGACTTCTCGTCGCCCCCGGGCTCTCGGAGGTCTCGACAAGACGCCCGACATGGACATGGAGAACGTGACCGAAGACACGGTCTTCGGTGTCGGCAAGATCGAAGACTTCACCTGGAAGCAGATGCTCGACTTCTCCACCTGCACCGAGTGCGGTCGATGCCAGAGTGCCTGCCCAGCGTGGAACACCGAGAAGCCGCTGTCGCCAAAGCTCGTGATCATGGCGCTTCGCGACAACATGTTTGCCTCGGCCGACCGTCTGCTCTCTGAGGGCAACGAGGAGGCCGCCGAGGTCGAGTCCCTCGTCCCGAGCGTCATCGACCCTGATGTGCTCTGGTCCTGCACCACGTGTGGAGCATGCGTCGAGGAGTGCCCGGTGGACATCGAGCATGTCGACGCCATCGTCGACATGCGTCGCTACGAGGTGCTGATGGAGTCGCGCTTCCCGCAAGAGGCCAACTTGTTCCTGCGGAACATTGAGAACCAGGGCGACCCCTGGGGTCTCGGCGGGTCCAAGCGGACCGAGTGGATCGAGAATCTCGACTTCGAGGTCCCCATCATCACCGGCGAGATCCCCGACGACGTCGAGTACCTGTACTGGGTCGGTTGTGCCGGCGCACTCGACGACCGGGGCAAGAAGCAGGCCGAGTCGACCGCCCGCATGCTCCACCGGGCCGGGGTGACCTTCGGCATCCTCGGGCCAAAGGAGTCCTGCACGGGTGACCCGGCTCGGCGCTTCGGCAACGAGTATCTCTTCCAAGAGGTCGCCAAGGCCAATATCGAGACGCTCAAGGAGGCCAAGGTCACCAAGATCGTGGCGACCTGTCCCCACTGCTTCAACACGATCAAGAATGAATACTCCGCCCTCGGCGGAGAGTTCGAGGTCATCCACCACGCAGAGCTGCTGAGCCACCTCGTCAAGGTGGGCAAGCTGACCCCCGGTGGGAGCTACTCGGGCACTGTCACCTACCACGACCCCTGCTACCTCGGCCGCCACAACCGGGTATTCGACGAGCCCCGCAACGTCCTCGATGCCATCCCCGGGGTCAAGCAGGTCGAGATGGGCCGCTGTCGAGAGAAGGGCTTCTGCTGCGGCGCCGGCGGGGCGCGCATGTGGATGGAAGAGAACATCGGCAAGCGGGTCAACATGGAGCGCACCATGGAGGCCCTCGGAACCGGTGCCGATATCGTCTCGACGGCCTGCCCGTTCTGCATGATCATGCTCGATGATGCCGTTCAGGCGAATGGCAAGGGTGACGAGGTCCGGGTGATGGACATCTCTCAGGTGGTCGAGGAGTCCCTGCTGGCGACTACTCCGGCGACCCCCGCGGCACCGGCCCCGACTGAGGAGTTGAGCGAGGACTCCTGAGCCGTCAGTCGCTCACGTCGACGGTGCCCCGGCCCTGTGGTCGGGGCACCGTCGCGTCATCAGCAGGTTCCTCACCGTGGGCAGGGGGTCCGGGGTCCCGGCGCTGCCGGGATACGCAAGGTCGTCCAGGTCAGCGAATGCCGCAGGTTCCCCCAGACGAGGCCCGGGGTGACGGGGGCCGTGATGGCGTGGAGGTAGCCAGCCATGGTGGGGCAGGCCAGCTGGCGCCGTTCACCCGTATCGAGTCGGCGCTCGACAGAGCTGACTGGACCGAGTGACGAGGCTGGCACGAACCGAGCCATCATCCAACTTTGTGGTGTCGGATCGTTGTGGCCGGGCCGACCGCTCGGGCTCGACCGCTCGAGATGGCTACCGATTGGGTTGGCCAGCGAGAGCAGGTCGAAGAGATAGACCGTGCTCCCGGCAGTTACCCCATTGACTCCGATGGTCACGACGGGGGCGATGAGTCGGGCCGGGACGACTGAACGACCGGGGACGACCGCCCAAGATCGAACAGCCCCTGGAATCGAGGTGACCAGGACTGACGATGATCTCGGCGGAACCCGGCTGGCCAGCCGTGCGAGATGGCGGCCGCTGATGGCGGTGAGCGTCTGGTGATAATCGGCCTGGCTGATTGGATGGGTGCTTCCGCTCACCGCGATGTAGTAGCCCCGCTCGTTGGAGATCCCATTGGCCGCGACCGTCCGGACGGGGTAGCGGATGACCGTGATACCGATCATGCAGAAGAGCGCGACACCAATGGTCAGCGACCCTTCGATCCAGTCATGCGGGTCGAGCCACAGCACTCCGGCGAGGAGGAACAGGCAGGGCAGCAGCATGCGGGCATGCATGAAGTCCCCCCCGATCACCACGACATAGACACCATCGGCCATGGCGGCGACCACCGGCACGAGCAGGAGTACGAGATCGAGACGATTGCCTCCTATTCCCCACCGGACCCCCCGGCGCACGGCGGCACCGCCAAGGATGAGGAGCGGTATCCAGATCCAAGTGGGGCCGAGGGTGTCGAGGAGGTAGCGCAGGCCCTGTGTCGGCCAGGGGGTGAAGGCGGACTTGGTCAGGGCGGTGTTGGGGAGGAGCATCCCGAAATAGGCGGCTCGCAGCAGCTCAAGGAGCACCGGAGGGACAAGGAAGGCGCCGGCGGCGAGGAGCCGGCGGTCCTTGGAGCTCGGGGACGTGGTCATCAGGACCACGAGTCCTCCGGCGAAGGCGACGGACACCAGGCCGAGGTCGGGCCGAATGAAGGGTCCGAGGCCGGCCAGGAGGGCGAGTACGGTGGCGCCTCGTCCGGTCTCGAGGCGGCGGACCAGGAGCCACCACAACAGCCCGATCCACCCGAATGTGAGGCCGGTCTCGAGGCCCGAGGTGGCGAAGTCCCACATCGCGTCCACGCATACCAAGCAGAGCATTCCTGCCGGAATGACCACCGACGCCCCTCGCCGGCGAGCGAGTCGAGCCGATCCGACAGCAGAGAGCCCTACCCCCAACGCGGTTGCAGTCAAGCCGAGGAGCACCGCCCACCAGGCAGTGGGCAGCAGACCGACGGTGCCGCGTACGAGGGTCAGGATCCCGACCCAGATGGGGTTGGTGACCACTTCGATCCGTTCGCCCACGTTGTAGACGGGCCCGTGGCCGGCGAGGACGTTCCCGACCACCCGGAAGTCGATGTAGGCATCGTCAGAGACCCATCGATGGGACCACCCGCCAATGGCGACGACGGCGACGGGCAGACCGATCAGGCCAAGCTGGACCCGGGTCCTCGTCGAGGGACAGCCATCTCTGGCTCCTCGATCGCTCACGCCATCGACTGGTCCCCGGTGGCTTTCGCCGAAGGGAGCGGGGCTACTGGAACGACTTGCGGTCCTGCTCGCGCAGACGGGCGGCCATGGCCGACATCAGCTTGCGAGCGAGCGAGGGGGTGGTCTCAAGCAGTCCGTTGAACTCGCGCTGACCGAGCACGAGGAGGTTCATCTGTGTCTCGGAAACGACGGTGGCGTTGCGCGGGTGGCGGTCGAGCAGGGCGAGCTCGCCGAAGTGCTGGCCGGCGACGAGGCTGGCGACCTTGCGGTTCTTGCGCCGCACCGAGGCGGTCCCCGAGACGATCAAGTAGAACTCCTTGCCCAGTGTGCCCTCCTCGACGAGCACGCGGCCGGGCTCGACGACCACTTCGTCGAGAGCCCGGGTGATGGTCTTGCGCTCCTTGGCGGTGCACTCCGAGAAGAGCCAGATGGAGGAGAGGTCGCGGTCGCTGAGGCTTGCCATGTCCTTGATGCTACCGGGCCGGCCTTGTTCACGCGCTCGTAACAACGGCGGAACAGTGGCGAAATCCTGGCCTCTCATACTGGAGTCACGCTCAGTGGCGGACGGGGCGATGCCCCGTCCCCGCTCTGAATAGGAGAGGAGAAGTACTCGTGATCGAAGCAGTCACGAATATCCCATACCCCAACTGGTTGAACCCAGGTGACAACACCTGGCAGCTGGTTGCGGCAACCCTGGTCGGCTTGATGAGCCTTCCGGGCATCGCAGTGCTCTACGGAGGACTTGTCCAGCGCAAGTGGGTGGTGAACACCCTTCTCATGGTGTTCGCAGGGTTCTCGATCACCGTGGTGGTCTGGGTGCTCTGGGCCTACTCGATGGCATTCGGGCCACAGGCGCACCTCGGAGCTGACGGCTCGTTCTGGTCAGGGCTCATCGGTCACCCGAAGCCCATCTTGAGCGGAGTGTCGGAGCAGTCGCAGGCGGTCTCGGGGACCAACACCCTCGTGCCGTTCCATTTCCCGACGTCGTCGCTCGCCTACTTCCAGCTGATGTTTGCCGCGATCACCCCGCTGCTGTTCCTCGGTTCAGTGCTCGGTCGGTTCAAGTTCAAGGCCTGGCTCGTGTTCGTGCCGCTGTGGATCACCTTCGTCTATGCCGTCAACGCGGCGCTCATTTGGGGTGGCGGATTCTTCGCCCAGAAGGGTGCGGTTGACTTCGCCGGTGGGTATGTCATCCACCTCTCGGCTGGTGTCACCGGCTTCGTGGCGGCGGCGATCGTTGGACCTCGACTCCTGCGTGACCGCACACACGCCCTGCCCAACAACCTCATGATGGTGGCCGTCGGTGCCGGCATCTTGTGGCTCGGTTGGAACGGGTTCAACGGTGGAGCTCCCTATTACGCCGGTGCGGACACCTCGGCAGCGGTGCTGAACACCAACATCGCCACCGCCGTGGCCCTGCTGACCTGGCTGATCTTCGACATGGTGTTCTCGAAGGCCAAGAAGCCAACGTTCCTCGGTGCCATCAACGGCATGATCTGCGGACTGGTCGGGATCACACCGTCGGCGGGCTTCGTGAGCGGCGTCGGTGCCATCGCCGTGGGCGTCACCGCCTCGGCCGTGGTCTGGATCGCTTGGAACTACCTGCCCAAGATCAAGCCCTTCTCCAAGGTCGACGACACCCTCGGCGTGGTCTACACGCATGGCTTCGCCGGTCTGGTCGGTGGCCTCATGATCGGCTTGGTGGCAGACCCGTCCCAGACGGTCTACGGCGTGACGGGCAAGGACTACAACGGCGAAGGCTCGTTCAGCGTCGGTGGCTGGTTCTACACCCACTCGTTCCACCAGCTGTGGGAGCAGTTCCTCACGGCGGCGTGGATCATCGTGTTCACCGCAGTGATGAGCGCGATCCTGCTCTACATCACGAAGTTCGTCTGCCGCGGCTTGCGGGAGAAGGATGAGGTGCTCGAGGTGGGCGACCTGGCCATCCACGATGAGGAGGCCTATCCGAGGGAGACCTTCGCTGAGCGGGTCAGCTCGCTGACGGCGGAGCGGTGAGGACCATGGAGGACACCGCAACCATCATCCACACCGTCACCATCGCTACGAAGAGAGGAGTGAGCGCATGAAGCTCATCGTCGCAGTCCTGAAGCCCTTCCGTCTCGACGACGTGAAGGATCGGCTCAAGACCCTGGGGGTCTCGGGCATGACCATCACGGAGGCCCAGGGGTTCGGCCGCCAGCGAGGCCACACCGAGGTCTATCGAGGAGCCGAGTACGAGGTCGACTTCGTGCCGAAGCTCAAGCTCGAGGTCCTCGTCGATGATGACGATGCCCCGGCGGTGGTCGATGCCATCGTGGAGTCAGCGTCCACCGGAAAGATCGGTGACGGCAAGGTTTGGGTGATCGATGTCGAGACGGCGGTCCGCGTGCGGACCGGCGAGCGCGGCCACGACGCCCTCTAGCTCGCCTCTCCGGCGTGTGGCGGTCCCCCGGTCCCTGGGCCGGGGGACCGTCGCGCCCTGGGGTGATGCCCTCCTCTGGACGTCTCCCCACGCGTCGTGGTTGGACCTTGGGGTCGAGGTGGTCAGCGGTGCGTTCGGCGCTCGTTGGGCGTCCGAAGTCGGCCCGGTGCGTGGCAGATTCGGGATGAGGGCCATCGCTGAGCGACGACTGTTCGTGACCCCACCGGCATGCGCCGGGGTCCTTCGGTCAGCCAGCCTGCTTGGCGACCGCGTCGGCAGCTCGAGCAGCCGCGTCGGCGTCGCCGAGGTAGCCCGAGCTCCTCACCGACAGGTCGTCGGCCAACTCGTAGCGGAACGGGATGCCAGTGGGGATCTCGAGCTCGGTGATGTCCTCGTCAGAGATCCCGTCAAGGTGCTTGCGCAGGGCGCGCAGAGAGTTGCCGTGAGCGACCACCAGCACGGCCCCACCCTTCGCTGCCTCTGCGTGCAGATCAGGGACGATGGCGGACTCGAAGTAGGGGAGCGTGCGGACGACGACGTCAGCAAGGCACTCGGCTGCCGGCAGATCGCTCGTCGCCACGTCGCGGTAGCGGGGGTCACCGTCTGAGCGTCGGTGGTCACCATCGGGCAGCGCCGGAGGTGGGGTGGCGTAGCTACGACGCCAGATCTTGACCTGCTCAGTGCCGTACTTCTCCGCAGTCTCCTTTTTGTTACGGCCCTGGAGGTCGCCGTAGTGTCGCTCGTTGAGCCGCCAGGATCGGTTGACCGGCAGCCACAGTCGCCCCATGGCCTCGAGCGCCAGGTCGGCCGTCAAGATGGCTCGCGACAGTAGCGAGGTGTGGAGGATCCGCACGTCGACGCCGCCATCGGCCAGCAGTCGGCCTGCTTCGGCAGCCTCGGCTCGGCCGAGGTCCGTCAGCTCCACGTCCTCCCAGCCGGTGAAGAGGTTGAGGGCGTTCCACTCGGACTGCCCGTGTCGCAGGAGGATCAGCTCTGGCATGTCTCAGATCGTAGCCAACCCGAGGAGCCGGGACTGATCGTAGAGATTCTTATCTTGAGCATAAGAAAACTTAACAAGTTAGGTATCAACTATGCTACAGTAGTCCTATCAACCGGAGCCGAGCGGCACCGGGAGTTCACCGTTTAAGCAACCAACGAAAGAAGGAACCATCATGGCGAAGGCTGTGGGAATCGACCTCGGGACCACCAACTCGGTGGTCTCGGTCCTTGAGGCGGGCGAGCCCGTCGTCATCCCGAACGCCGAGGGCGCTCGGACCACCCCATCGGTGGTCGGCTTCTCGAAGACGGGTGAAGTGCTCGTCGGCGAGGTGGCCAAGCGTCAGGCGATCACGAACCCGGACCGCACCATCCGCTCGGTCAAGCGTCACATGGGCACCAGCTGGACGATGGACATCGACGGCAAGGCCTATACCTCCCAGGAGATCTCGGCCCGGATCCTGATGAAGCTCAAGCGCGATGCTGAGGCCTACCTCGGCGACACCGTGACCCAGGCGGTCATCACGGTTCCGGCGTACTTCGACGACGCGCAGCGGACGGCCACCCAGGAGGCGGGAGCCATCGCCGGCCTCGAGGTGCTCCGCATCATCAATGAGCCCACAGCGGCCGCCCTGGCCTATGGGCTCGAGAAGGACGCCCCGGAGCAGACCATCCTCGTCTTCGACCTCGGAGGCGGCACCTTCGACGTGTCGGTCCTCGAGATCGCCGATGGCGTCTTCGAGGTCAAGTCGACCAGCGGTGACACCAGCCTCGGTGGTGACGACTGGGACGAGGCCGTCATCGAATGGATGGTCAAGTCCTTCAAGGACACCGAGGGCGTGGACCTCGCCGCCGACAAGATGGCCGTGCAGCGCCTCAAGGAGGCCGGCGAGAAGGCCAAGATCGAGCTGTCCTCTACCCAGGAGACGCAGATCAACCTTCCGTTCATCACCGCCACCGCCGAGGGCCCCAAGCATCTCGACCTGACGCTGAGCCGGGCCAAGTTCAATGAGATCACCCACGACCTCGTCGAGCGCTGCCGCATCCCGTTCGAAGCGGCCATCAAGGATGCTGGACTCACCACCAAGGAGATCGACCACGTGATCATGGTCGGCGGTTCCACTCGGATCCCCGCCGTCCAGGACCTTGTCGAGAGCATGACGGGACGTGAGCCCCACAAGGGCGTCAACCCTGACGAGGTGGTGGCCATCGGCGCCGCCGTCCAGGCTGGTGTGCTCAAGGGTGACGTCAAGGACATCCTGCTCCTCGACGTGACCCCCCTGAGTCTCGGCATCGAGACGAAGGGTGGCGTGATGCACCGCCTGATCGAGCGCAACACGACCATTCCGACCAAGCGGTCCGAGGTGTTCACCACCGCCGATGACAATCAGCCGTCGGTGGAGGTCCACGTTCTGCAGGGCGAGCGCGAGATGGCGATGTACAACAAGACGCTCGGCAAGTTCCAGCTCGTCGACATCCCGCCGGCCCCTCGTGGGGTGCCCCAGATCGAGGTCGTCTTCGACATCGACGCCAATGGCATCGTTCACGTGTCGGCCGAGGACCGGGCGACCGGCAAGAAGCAGTCCATGACCATCACTGGCCAGTCGTCCCTCGATAAGGACGCCATCAACCAGATGATCAAGGACGCCGAGAGCCATGCAGAGGATGACCGTCGCCGCAAGGAGGAGGTCGAGGTGCGCAATACCGCCGACACGCTGGTCTACCAGACCGAAAAGGTTCTCAACGAGCAGGGCGACAAGCTCGACGACGCCGACAAGGCGGAGGCTGTCTCGGCCATCGCTGAGCTGAAGGAGAAGCTCGCCGGAGAGGACCTCGAGGCCATCAAGACGGGCACCGAGACCTTGATGACGGCGTCGCAGACCCTGTCGCAGAAGCTCTATGACGCCAGCGCCCAGACCGATACCGGAGCGCAGAGCGCCGGTGGCGAGGTCAATGATGATGAGGTCGTTGACGCAGAGATCGTCGACGAGTCGTGAGCGACGAGATCCACGACGAGCAGAGCGCGGCCGAGCAGGTCGTGGCCGACGCCGAGGAGATCATCAGCGAGGCCGAGCTGGCTGAGCCCGTCGAGGAGGACCTCGACGAGCTCAGCCAGGCCCTCGCCGAGCGTGATGAATTCCGCCAGCTGGCCCAGCGCCTCCAGGCGGATTTCGAGAACTTCCGCAAGCGCTCGGCGGCTCAAGCGGAGCAATCAGCGGATCGCCGGGTGGCCGCCGTCGTCGAGCAGTTGCTTCCCGTGGTCGACACGTTCGACCTCGCAGCCAGTCACCTATCCATCGAGGGAGAGGTCTCTGCTGAGGCGGCGGCGCTGACCAGCGCGCGCTCGATCCTGATCGACACCCTGAACAAACTCGGCCTTGAGCCCGTGCCCGGGGCGGGTGAGCCGTTCAATCCTGAAGTCCATGAGGCGGTCATGCATGTCGAAGCCGACGAGGGCGAGGGACCGGTCGTCGATGAGGTGCTCCGAGCTGGCTACATCTTCCGTGGGGCCACCCTGCGCGCGGCCATGGTCCGCGTGAGGGGATAGTCCAATGGCGGCGCAGCGCGAGTGGTTCGAGAAGGACTACTACAAGGTCCTCGGTGTGGCGGAGTCCGCCACTGACAAGGAGATCACACGCGCCTATCGCAAGCTGGCCAAGGAGTTGCACCCGGACACCAACCCCGGCGGCGAGGAGCGCTTCAAGGAGGTGTCAGCCGCCTACGACGTCCTTGGGGATGCCGACCGGCGCAAGGAGTATGACGAGGTCCGCCGCATGGGTCCGATGGCCGGCGGGCCTGGAGGCTTCGCTGGCGGTCCGACGGGCTTTGACCCCAGCACCTTTCGCACCGGCGATGTCGGTGACCTCGGTGACCTTCTCGGTGGCCTCTTCGGTCGCGGTCGCGGTCGTCGCCAGCAGGCGCCGCGCCGAGGTGCCGACCTCGAGGCGGGTCTGCATCTCTCGTTCGCCGATGCCATCCGCGGCATCACCACCAGTGTCAACATCCCCTCCGATGTGGCCTGTTCGACGTGTCGTGGCAGCGGTGCCGCGCCGGGCACACAGGTCTCCACGTGCGGTCGTTGCGGAGGATCGGGATCAGTCGACGACGACCAAGGCATGTTCTCGCTCTCGCAGCCGTGCCCGGTCTGTCGAGGACGAGGCCAGGTGGTCGAGACGCCCTGTGGCTCTTGTCACGGCACCGGGCGCGAGGCCTCGACCCGCTCGGTCAAGGTCCGCATCCCCTCCGGAGTCGAGGACGGCCAGCGGATCCGAGTCAAGGGTCGAGGCGCTGCGGGTCAGGCCACAGCACCGCCCGGTGACCTCTATGTCGTTGTGCATGTCGGTGTCGACCTCCGCTTCGGTCGCAAGGGACGAAACCTGACCACCACGGCGTCGATCAGCTACCCCGATGCCGTCCTCGGATCGACGGTCACAGTCGACACCCTCGACGGCCCGGTCACGCTCAAGGTCCCGACCGGGACCGCTTCGGGCACGACGTTGCGGGTGCGCGGACGCGGCGTCCCCGAGGGGACAGGAAAGAAGGCGCATCCGGCCGGTGACCTGCTCGTCAAGATCGAGGTCCTCGTCCCTCGGACGCTGACTGATGAGCAGCGGAGCGCTGTCGAGGCGCTTCGCCTGGTGCTCGACCCGGTCGTCCTCGACGAGGCAGCGGCTGAGGATGTGACGGCATGAGTCCCGCCAAGGATGCCAGTAGGGCGGTCTACGTGATCTCGGTGGCGGCCGAGCTGGCGGGAGTCCACCCGCAGACGCTCCGGAACTATGAGCGGTCGGGCCTGCTCGATCCGACTCGGACGGCGGGAGGGTCTCGGCGGTTCTCCGAGCACGACCTCGATCGACTCCGCCGGATCCAGGAGCTCACCAGCGAGGGTCTCAACCTCGAAGGGGTCCGACGGGTCTTGGCCCTTGAACTCGAGGCCGACGAGCTTCGACGCCAGGTCGCAGCGCTGCGCGACGAGCACCGCCGGGCGATCGAGGAGCTGCGTCGCAGCATGCGCCGAGAGATCGTCCCGCTGAACCAGTCGATGTCGCTCTATCGCGGGACCGTGCGGCGAGGGCGCTGAGCACCAGACCGGCGACGGACCGACGCAGAACGAGACGCAACGAGAGGAACCACGATGGCGATTGATCCAGAGCGCTGGACCAACAGGACGAGGGAGGCCTTTCAGGCCGGCTTGACCCAGGCCACGGCTGCCGGTCACGCCGAGGTGGTGCCGGCCCACGTGCTCGCCGCCATCTTGGCCCAGGGCGACGGGATTGCCCCGCCGCTGCTGCGTCGCTTGGAGATCGACCCGACGGTGGTCGCTCGCGACCTTGGATCGTCACTCGGCTCGTTGGCTCGCGGGGTCGGGGGATCTGAGCCCACCATGAGCCGGAGCCTGCGCGAAGGCCTCGAACAGGCCGCACAGCTCGCTCAGGAGATGGGCGACGAGTACGTGTCGATCGAGCACCTCTTGCTGGTGTTCGCCGTCGACCTCGGCACCACCCGAGAGGCCCTGCTCGCGGCCCTCCGCGAGGTACGGGGCTCAGCCCGCGTGACCTCGACCGATCCCGAGGACACCTTCAAGTCACTCGAGAAGTATGCCCGGGACCTCACGGCGCTGGCGGCGAAGTCGAAGCTCGATCCGGTTATCGGCCGCGACGAGGAGATTCGCCGGGTGATTCAGGTGCTGTCACGACGGACCAAGAACAACCCGGTCTTGATCGGCGAGCCTGGGGTGGGCAAGACCGCCATCGTCGAGGGCCTCGCCCTGCGCATCGTCGAGGGCGATGTCCCCGAGAGCCTCCGCAACAAGCGGGTCATGGCCCTCGATTTGGCTTCGATGGTGGCGGGTGCGAAGTACCGCGGCGAGTTCGAGGAGCGACTCAAGGCCGTCCTTAAGGAGATTGAGGACGCCCAGGGCGAGATCATCACCTTCATCGACGAGATCCACACCATCGTCGGCGCAGGAGCGGCCGAGGGCGCCATGGACGCTGGCAACATGATCAAGCCACTGCTGGCCCGCGGCGAGTTGCGTCTCGTCGGGGCGACCACGCTTGATGAATACCGCAAGTACATCGAGAAGGATGCCGCCCTTGAGCGGCGCTTCCAGCAGGTCTTCGTGGGTGAGCCGTCGGTCGAGGACACCGTGGCCATCCTGCGGGGGCTCAAAGAGCGCTACGAGGTCCACCACGGCGTTCGGATCCAGGATGCCGCGCTCGTGGCGGCGGCGACCCTGTCGGACCGCTATGTGACGGGACGCTTCCTGCCTGACAAAGCCATCGATCTGATGGATGAGGCGGCGAGCAAGCTGCGCATTGAGATCGACTCGATGCCCACCGAGCTCGACGTCGTCATCCGACGCATGCGCCAGCTCGAGATCGAGAAGCTCTCCCTTGAGAAGGAGACAGACGCCGCGTCAGCCGAGCGCCTTGCCAGCCTCGAGGCCGAGCTGGCCGAGCTCGGAGAGCAGTCCGACGAGATGACGGCTCACTGGCAGGCCGAGAAGACCACGATCGATGAGATCCGCGACCTCAAGCAGTCTCTTGAGGACCGCCGGGGCGACGCCGATCGGTTGGAGCGCGACGCCGACCTCGCGGGAGCCTCGGCCATCCGCTACGGCGAGGTCCCGGACCTCGAGGGACGGATTGAGGAGGCCACCACGGCGTTGGGTGCCCTCCAGGAAGGTCAGCGCTTCTTGAAAGAGGAGGTCGACGCGGAGGACATCGCCGAGGTCATCAGTCGAGCCACCGGCGTGCCGGTGAGCCGGATGCTTGAGGGCGAGGTGGCCAAGCTCATCGCCATGGAGTCGCTGCTCCACTCACGCGTCGTTGGCCAGGATGATGCCGTCGAAGCAGTAGCCAATGCCATCCGCCGGAGCCGTTCAGGCCTGTCGGACCCCAACCGGCCGATCGGATCCTTCTTGTTCATGGGTCCCACCGGCGTCGGAAAGACCGAGCTGGCACGAGCGCTGGCCGAGTTCCTCTTTGACGATGACAAGGCCATGGTCCGCATCGACATGAGCGAGTACATGGAGAAGTTCTCCGTCTCTCGGCTCGTTGGAGCCCCTCCGGGCTATGTGGGCTACGAGGAAGGTGGCCAGCTCACCGAGGCGGTGCGCCGTCGCCCCTATGCCGTGGTGCTGCTCGACGAGCTCGAGAAGGCCCATCCGGACGTCTTCAACATCCTGCTCCAGGTCCTCGAGGACGGTCGCCTGACTGATGGTCAGGGTCGGACCGTCGACTTCACCAACGTGGTGCTGATCATGACCTCGAACATTCCCGGAGAGCCCCGTGATCATTTCAAGCCAGAGTTCGTCAACCGGATCGACGAGATCGTTCGTTTCCGCTCGTTGACCGAGGAAGACCTCGCCACGATCGTCGGCATCCAGCTCTCGTGGCTCCGGGGACGGCTGGCCGAGCGGCGGTTGAGCCTCGAGGTCTCGGCGGCCGCCGAGCTGGCGCTGGCCAAGGCGGGATTCGATCCCGACTATGGCGCCCGACCGCTGCGTCGGGTGATTCAGCGTCAGGTAGAGGACCCGCTCGCCCTCAAGCTGCTTGAGGGGGCCTACCTCGAGGGCGACACAGTTCGGCTCGACGTCGTCGATGGGGACCTCGTGCTGCGCTGACCGCGCTGGTCGGCAACTCCACCGGTCAGGTGCCGGGGTGCGGCCGTGGTCCGGTTCGCCGGGAGGACATCGTCAAGAGCGCGTGGAGCGGCCGGTCGTTCGTCGTGATGACGATCTCGACGGTGCGCAGGCCCGCGCCGCCGCCCGTGGCGGTGATCGGCAGCTGGAGTGTGGCGCCCGGAGCGATCGTGGTGCCGACCAGGCCCGGGAGGTGAACCGAGAACGGGCCTCGCACCCCTGACAGCCCGGTGATCACCAGGGGGCTCGCCCCGACGTTGCTCAGGGGTAGGGAGCGGGTCGCGGACGTCCCCACCGCCAGGCCGCCGAACTCGACCATGGTGCAGGTGCCGTAGTCGTAGAGGACCTCGGACGGCGTCGCGTTGAGCAGGAGCGGGCCCGGTGCGGTGCTGGTGGCGGCCACGGGTACCACGACGGACCCGTCCGACGTCGTCACCGTGATGGCGGCGGTGAGCTCTCCGGCCGTCTGGCCGGGGGACACGGCGACGGGGATGGTGAACGAGGTCGCTGTCGTGTCGGCGAGCGCGGCGACGGTGGCCGCCGACGGTACGAACTCGGCCGAGGAGCTGCTCACAGACTGCAGCGTCACCGGTCGCGTGGCGGTGATGGTCAGCGCTCCGGACGCCACCGTGCCGGCGATGAGGCCTCCCGGCGCGGCGAACGAGCCGGCTACCGTCGAGGAGGGCAGGGCGCCGAAGGCGACGAGCCAGCTGCCGGCCCCGACCACGACCTCGCCGTCGGTGATCAGTGGCGTGGCGAACTTCGAGCCGGCGGGCAGCGGCCAGCTGTTGAGCTCGGCGAGGGTGCCGCCGGCTGGGCCTACCGCGAAGGCGTCGAGCGAGGCGGTTGAGCAGGGCACCGCGGTGACGGCGCAGCGCTCCACCCACACGATGCCCGTCGACGGGTCGCCGGGAGCCGACGACACCACGGGAGAGCCCGAGCCGAACCCGAAGATCGGTGCCGTCGCCGCGGTGGTCGAGAGTCGGCTCACCCCACCGGCGGACGAAATCGAAATCCCATAGAGGGGCTGCGCGGACGCCTCGTGGGCCACGTAGCCGTAGTGCCCCATGGATCCCTCGACGACGGCGAGGTTCGGCGTCCCGGGGACGACGGCTGGGGAGGCGAAGAGCCGCCCCGGGAGGGTGAGCGCGTCGACGATGCCGTCTGATCCCAACGGCCCCTGGTCGACCCCTCCGAGGTGCCGTCGGTCGAGGAGGTAGAGGTCCCCGCTCTTCGAGACGGCGAGCGCGAGGTGCGGGGTGCTCGTCGAGCCCATCGTGTCGGGCAGGACGACCACGCCGCCGGCCCCGACGTCGTAGTCGAGCTTCGACTGCTTGGTGCGGCTGGAGGGGGAGAAGTCGGCGGTGGCCTGGAGCGCGCCGTTCGCCTTCACCTGAAGGTGGACGATCGACTCGCCGAAGCTGGCCGTCGAGCGGAAGGTCGCCAGCGGGGGCGTGCCGTTGCCGACCGACGCGTAGATCGATCCCGGACCGTCGCTCGAGAGCCCCAGCCCCGACTGCCAGATCCCGCCACCGGCTCTGCGCGACTGCGTCGCCCACAGGGTGGTCTGCCGGCCAGCGGTGGTGACGCCGACGATCCAGCCGTTCCACGGCGCGGCGTCGCAGTGGGAGCCGAAGGCGGCGTAGACCACGCCGTCGAGCAGCAGGAGTCCGGGGCGCTGGTACTGCTGTGCGGCCGAGAAGCGCACCGCGGGGTGGTTCGCTGCCCGGCCCTGGAGGGTGACGGGGAACCCCGCCACGTCGAGGCCCGTCGTCGGATCGATGCCATGGACCTGGAACTGCGGGACGCCGCCGACCAGGGTGTCGGCCACGAGGTACGCGACGCCGGTCACCGGGTCGACGGTCGGCGTGCCGGTGATGCCGACCTGCGGCGAGATGTCAGGGCAGTCCAGCACCGACGAGGGGACCGGCACCCCCACGGTGCGCTGCCAGCGGACGGCCCCGGTGGTGGGATCGACGCCACTGATCTGGTCGCCCTCGGTGGCGGCAATGAGCACCCCCTGGTCCTCGATCGGCTGGGCGAGGAGGTTCCCGTCGAGGTGGACCGAGAAGCGCTGGCCGAAGCCGCTCGACGAGACGGTGCTCGGCGAGGGCGCTCTGGCGGACGGGTACCAGCCCGTCCGAGCGTCGTCGCCCCGGTTGGTGAGGGTCGAGCCGCCCCCTGTGGGCAGCGCGCCGGCGCCGGTCGTGGTGGCCAGCACCATCGCCAGGCCGGCCAGCGCGCCGACCATGGAGGTCGAGCGAGCAGGCATCGCCCAAGGCTACCCATGCCATCGTGGAGGGCGGCGGGCGCCCACTGTAAGGTCCGTGTTCTATGGCGCTGACCGAAGGGGGCGCCCGTCCGGGCCATCGGACGGCGGAGGCGGTGGGACCACGGCTCGCCGCGCTGGCCTACGGGGCGATGTCGCTCTGCGTCATCGCCTTCGTCTGGCACGCCACCATGGACGTCCCGGTCTTCGACGACTGGATCTTCGTCCACACGGCGTGGCGCGCCGAGCACCACCTCTCGCTCACCGCGCTCTGGAGCCAGAACGTCGAGAGCCGCCTCCTCCTGCCCCGCCTGGTGGTCGTCGTCCTCACCAAGATGGGGCTGTTCAGCTTCCGGCTGCTCGCCACGCTCACGGCCGTCGTTGACGCCGCCGCCGGGGCCGCCATCCTCGCCGCCGCCTGCTGGAGCACTGGGCGTCGGCTGGCCGTCGGGTGGGTGGTGCTCTTCGGCCTGGCGTGGTTCTCCCTGACCGACGTCGTCACCCTGCTGTGGTTCTCCTGCGCCGGCTGGGTCTACGCGCTCGCCGGCCTGGCGGCCCTCCTCGCCGTGCTGGCGGTCCCCACCCTCTCGCCGCGCTGGGCCATGGCCGCGGCGAGCGCCAGCGCGGTGGTCGCCTGCCTCGCCGCCGTGCAGGGGTTCGTCCTCTGGCCGATCGGCGCGGTCGCCTGGTGGTGGTCGCAGCCGGCCGGGCCGACGAGGCGGCGCCTCGGCGGCGCCTACATCGGGATCGGCATCGCCACGACCCTCGTCTACGCCCTGGGGTACCGACTCTCGGCGGGCATGCACTTCTGCCCTCCCCATCGAGACTGCTCGCTCCTGTCCTCGCTCGCCCACCCCGGTGCGCTGGCCCCCTTCTTCTTCCGGGTGCTCGGGCTGCTCGTCCCGTTCTCTCCGGGGACGGGCGGGATCGCCCCCCTCGTGCTCGGCGGCGCGCTCCTCGTGGCCAGCGCCATGGTGCTGGTGTCGGCAGGGCGCGAGCATCGGCAGGGGCCGCGGGTGCCGGTCGCCGCGGCGCTGGTCGCCTTCGGCCTGGCGGTGGCGCTGATGACCGCGCTCGGTCGCCTCCACTACACCTCCGGGACCCCGCAGTACTACGCGTTCGCCGCGCGGATCGCCTGGGCCGGCGTGGTCCTTCACCTCACGCGTCGTTGGGGGTCGCCCGACGGGCGTCCGCGCCCGGCGAGAGCGCTCGGGGCCCGCGTGGCCGTGGGGCTGGCCGTCGTGGCGATCTTCGTCGCCTCGCTGGTGCCGGCCTGGTCGACCGCGGAGCGATGGCATGTGGACCAAGAGGCCGCCGGTCGCCTGATCGTCAACGCGCCACGGCTGACGCCATGGCAGCTGGCCTGCGGAGAGAACCTGTACGTGGCCGCCGGCCTGTTCCGCTACGTCAATGCCTTCGACCACTACAACCGGGGGTTCCTCGAGGCCCGCACCATGGGGGTCGCCATGTTCAGCCCGGGACTCCGGCCGCTGTTCCTGCGGGCTGGCCCCCCTGATCTGGGGCGGTGCGGCTGAGCGTCGCCAGCGCGCCCGGCGAGCGTCGTCCGCCTGGCGGATCGGCAGGCGGGTTCGGCCACGCGGCGGACGAGCCCGGCCACCCCGTTCGATTAAGATGAGAGCGTCAACCGTCGTCCAACAAGGAGCTTCACGTGCCGGCAACTGTCGTGGTCGGTACCCAGTGGGGCGATGAGGGCAAGGGCAAGTTGACCGACCTGCTCTCCGCAGAGATGGATGTCGTCGTCCGCTACCAGGGCGGCCACAACGCCGGCCACCGCATCGTGGTCGAGGGCGAGGCCTTCGCCCTCCAACTGATTCCCAGCGGGATCCTCTATCCGAGCGTCACCCCGGTCATCGGCAACGGCGTGGTCGTCGACCCGTCGGTCCTGCTCGAGGAGATTGACGTCCTCGAGGCCAAGGGCGTTGACACCTCGAATCTGCTCGTCAGCGGTAATGCGCACCTGATCATGCCGTACCATCGCGAGCTCGATCGGGTGACCGAGCGCTTCCTCGGCAAGGCCGCCCTCGGCACCACCAAACGGGGGATCGGCCCGACCTATGCCGACAAGGCGACCCGGGTCGGCCTGCGGGTCCAGGACCTCCTCGACGAGAAGATCTTCCGCCAGAAGCTCGAGCTCGTGCTGAAGGAGAAGAACGCCCTCCTCGCCAAGGTCTACAACCGCCTGCCGTTCAACGCCGATGAGATTGCCGACTTCTACCTCGGCCAACTCGCGCCGCGCATCTCTCCGATGGTGGCCGACACGGTGGGCTTCCTTCACGATGCCCTCGCGCAAGGTCGCAACATCCTGCTCGAAGGCGCCCAGGCGACCTTCCTCGACCTCGACCACGGCACCTACCCCTTCGTGACCAGTTCGAACCCAGTGGCCGGCGGCGCCTGCACCGGATCGGGGTTGGGTCCGCGCGACCTGTCGTCGATCGTGGGCATCGCCAAGGCCTATGTGACCAGGGTCGGTGCCGGCCCCTTCCCCACTGAGGTCTTCGACGACCTTGCCACCCTGCTCGTCGACCGGGGTCACGAGTACGGCACCAACACCGGCCGCATGCGCCGCTGCGGCTGGTTTGACGCCGTCATGGCCCGCCAGGCCGTCCGGCTGAACTCGCTGACCGAGGTGGCACTGACCAAGCTCGACGTCCTCGATACCTTCGAGACCATCAAGGTCTGCGTCGGCTACGAGGCTGACGGCGTGCGCTACGACTATCCGCCGTATCACCAGTCGGTGCTCCACAAGGTCACGCCGATCTACGAGGAGCTCCCGGGCTGGACCACCGACCTGACGTCGATGACCTCCTTCGAGGAGATTCCCCAGGCGGCTCGCGACTATGTGGCCTTCTTGTCCGAGCAGATCGGCGTGCCCGTGCGCACCGTCGGCGTCGGTCCGGGTCGAGAGCAGTTCGTCACCTTCCCCGCCCCGTGAGCCGCCGGGTCCTGGTCGTCGGTGCTGGAGGCCGCGAGCACGCATTGGCGCGGGCCCTGTGCGCCAGTGGGGCTGACGTCGTGGTCGCACCGGGCAACCCCGGGATGCCGGCAGAGATGGCCACGGGAACGATCTCGATCGACGTGAGACCCCCGGAGGAGATCGAGGCCGACTTGGTGGTCGTGGGTCCCGAGGTCCCTCTCGTCGACGGCCTGGCCGATCGACTGCGCGCCGCCGGACGGCTGGTGGTGGGTCCCGGAGCAGACGGGGCGAGGGTTGAGGGATCCAAGGCCTACATGAAGGAGTTGCTGGTGGCGGCCGGGGTGCCCACGGCGCGGCACTGGACCGTCACGGACCCCTCCGAAGCGGCGACCATCTTGGCTGATCTCGCGCCTCCCTATGTCATCAAGACCGACGGGCTGGCGGCGGGCAAGGGCGTCCTTGTCACCGATGATCTGGCCGAGGCCTTGGCGGACGTGGCTGACAAGCTCTCAGGAGAGAGTTTCGGTGTTGCTGGCACCACGGTGGTGATCGAGGAGGGACTGACTGGCCCGGAGTGCTCGCTGATCGCCTTGTGCGACGGCACGCGCGCCGTGGCCTTCGCCCCGGCCCAGGACTTCAAGCGGATCTTCGACGGCGATGTCGGACCCAACACTGGAGGCATGGGGGCGTATTCGCCCATGCCCGGACTGACGGCGATCCAGATCGATGAGCTGATGGACGTCGCGGTGCGACCGACCCTCTCCGCCCTGCGAGCCGCCGGTGTTGACTACCGCGGACTGCTCTATGCCGGGCTCATGCTGACGTCGTCGGGCCCCAAGGTGATTGAGTTCAACGTGCGCTTCGGTGACCCCGAGGCCCAGGTGGTTCTACCCCGGGTGACCGGAGACCTCGTCGAGGTGCTCCGCCAGGCGGCTGCCGGCGAACTTGTCGACACGCTGTCGTTCTCCCAGGAGGCAGCCGTGACCGTGGTCGTCGCTGCCCAGGGCTACCCGGCCGCTCCCGTCACCGGCGCTCCGATCTCTGGTCTCGGAGCCGACGGCCAGCTCGCTGAGCCCCGGCTCGGCGTCACCATCTTCCACGCCGGAACTGCTCGGCCAGATCCCGATGGCCCGTTCCTCGTGAACGGCGGTCGGGTGCTGACAGTCACGGCGCTCGGTCCCACGATCGCCGCTGCTCGCAGCGCCGCCTACGCGGCAGCCGACACCATCGAGTTCGAGGGGCGACAGCTCCGATACGACATCGCGGCGAGGGCCGCAGAGGAGGAGGCACGATGATTCCGCGCTATTCACCCAAGGACATGGCGGCCCTGTTCAGCGACGAGGCTCGCTTCGGGGCCATGCTTGAGGTTGAGCTGCTCGCTGCCGAGGCGCTGTCGCAGCTGGGCATCGTCCCGGTGGCCGATGCCGCCGCCTGTCGCACGCGAGCTCCCGAGATCGACGCAGCCTTCGTGGCCGATGTTGACGCCCGAGAGGCCATCACCAACCACGACACCGCTGCCTTCGTGGACATCGTCCAGGACCGGATCGGCGCCCCTGAGGGGACGTGGATTCACTATGGCCTGACCTCCTCAGACGTGGTGGACACTGCGCTGTGCTGGCAGCTGGCCAAGGCAGCTGATCTGTTGATCGAGGCCTCGACCGAGTTCGTGGCTGTGCTCGTTCGGCGGGCCCGGGAGCTGATCGACGTCCCCGTGGTGGGCCGGACCCACGGCATGCACGCCGAACCGACGACCTTCGGGGCGAAGATGGCGCTGTTCGCCCTCGCCGCGGAGCGCGACCGCGAGCGGCTGGTCCGGGCCCGGGCGGCGATTGCAGTTGGGAAGCTCTCGGGGGCCGTGGGGACGTACTCGAACATCGACCCATCGGTCGAGGACTTCGTCTGCGAGGCATTGGGTCTCACGCCGGTGCCTGCCACCCAGGTCATCGCCCGGGACCGCCACGCCGAGCTGCTGTGGGCGATCGCGGCGACCGGGGCCACCATCGAGCATCTGGCCACCGAGGTCCGTCACATGGCGCGATCGGAGGTCGGCGAGGTCGAAGAGGCGTTCGCTCCGGGCCAGAAGGGTTCGTCGGCCATGCCGCACAAGCGCAATCCGATCCTCTCCGAGCGGCTCTGCGGCCTCGCTCGGGTGCTCCGGGGCTACCTCGGGGCCGGACTCGAAGACGTGGCGTTGTGGCATGAGCGAGACATCTCGCACAGCTCGGTCGAGCGCGTCGTCCTGCCCGACGCCTGTTTGCTGGCCCTCTATGTTCTGCGCAAGGCAACCGGCCTCGTCGACGGCCTCGTGATCAATGACGAGCGTGCCCTGCGCAACCTCAATGAGGGGAGCCTCGGCCTCGTCTACAGCCAGTCGGTGCTGCTGACCCTCATCGATCATGGGATGACCCGTGATGATGCCTATCGGATCGTGCAGCGTGCTGCCCGCTCGGCCGTCGAGTCACGCGAGCAGTTCCGAGGGATTGTCGAGGCCGATGCCGAGGTGACTCTGAGCGTTGCGGAGCTCGACCGGGCCTTCGACCTCGACCGGATGCTCACCCACCGTCACCGCTACCTGACCGCCCTCGAGGGAATCACGGTCTGATGGCTGCCAGCCTCTCCGACCTCGGGCTCGAGCCCATCCACACCGGCAAGGTCCGCGAGCTCTACGCCCTCGGCGAAGACCGGCTCTTGATGGTGGCCTCTGACCGGATCAGCGCCTTTGACGTGGTGATGGCTGAACCCATCCCCGACAAGGGCCGGGTCCTCACCGCCATGACGGCCTTTTGGTGTGCCGAGCTCGGCGATGCAGCCCGAGGGTCGCTGCTCAGCTGTGATCCCGAGGTGATCGACGAGGCCGTGACGGGGTTTGCCGGACTCAGCGATCTGCACGGCCGAACCATGCTGGTCCGACGAGCCGAGATGCTCCCGCTCGAGTGCATCGTGCGAGGATTCCTGGCCGGCCAGGCCTGGGAGGAATATCGGGAGCATGGGACCATCCATCACATGGCCGCCCCCGCTGGGCTGACCCTGGCCAGCCGACTCCCCGAGCCGATCTTCACCCCATCGACCAAGGCGGAGGAGGGGCATGATGAGAACATCGACATCGCCACCGCGGCCGGCATCGTGGGCGACGCCCGCCTTGCCGAGGCATCGTCGCTGTGTCTCCGGCTCTTCGCCGCTGCCACCGAACGGGCCGCCGCTGCCGGCCTGATCCTGGCCGATACCAAGTTCGAGCTCGGCGTGATCGACGGACACCTGGTGCTGTGCGACGAGGTCGTCACCCCGGACTCGTCGCGGCTCTGGCCGGCTGACGAAGTGGTCGAGGGCGAGACGCCACCGGCCTTCGACAAGCAGCCGTTTCGGGACTGGCTGAGCGCCCAGGACTGGGATCGCACGCCTCCGCCTCCGTCGCTCCCTGACGAGGTGGTGGCCACGACCTCCGCCCGCTACGTCGCCGCATACGAGCGCATGACCGGGAGGCACCTCAGCGATTGGTATGGTGGCCGGCCATGAGGTTCCTTGCCCACGTCGACGTCCGCCTCCGCCATGGGATCGCAGATCCCGAGGGCGCGACCATCCTGCGGGCACTGCCCGCCCTGGGCTTCACGTCCGTCGCCTCGGTGGAGTCTGGCCGCAGCTTCAGAGTCGAGCTCGACGCTGCCGACCTCGAGGCAGCACGATCGATGGCCGCCTCGCTCGCCGATCGGCTTCTGGCCAACCCGGTGATCGAGGAGAGCGTCATCGAGGTGGAACCGCTCGGATGAGCGCATCGATCGGCGTCATCGTCTTCCCCGGAACCAACTGTGAGCACGATGCGGTTGGGGCGGTCGACGCCCTTGGTGGTGAAGGTCGGCTGATCTTCCACACCGACACATCGCTCGGCCAGCTCGACGGGCTGATCCTGCCTGGAGGGTTTGCCCACGGCGACTACCTGCGTCCCGGTGCCATCGCCCGGTTCAGCCCCATCATGGAGGCTGTCCGGACCTTTGCGGAAGCCGGCGGACCGGTGGTGGGCATCTGCAACGGCTTCCAGGTGCTGTGTGAGGCCCATCTGCTCCCCGGAGCGTTGCAGAAGAACCGAGGCCTGACGTTCCTCTGCCAGCCGAGCGAGCTCGAGGTGGTCTCGACGTCGTCGGTCCTGACGTCGTCTGCCACGGTGGGGCAGCGGCTGTCGGTGCCGATCAATCACTTCTCGGGCAGCTACACCTGCGACCTCGACACTCTGAGCCAGCTCGAGTCCCAGGACCGGATCATGCTGCGTTACGTGGACAACCCCAACGGTTCGATCGACTCGATCGCCGGGATCTCCAACGAGGCGGGCAATGTGGTCGGACTTATGCCACACCCTGAGCGAGCGGTCTCGTCGCTACTTGGATCCGAGGACGGAGCGGTCCTGCTGCGCTCGTTCCTTGGAGCGGCAGCCGCAGCCACCGTCGGCTGACGGTGGCTGGGCTCCGCTCGGCTACGAGCGACGGGTGCGCTTGATCCCGGCCTTGACGAGCACTGAAGGCTCGACGCCGGCGTCGCGCCAGGTCGAGTAGTCGATGCCCTTCCGGCTCCCATAGGGACCGGCGGCCTTGATGAACGCCTTTTCGAGCGTCTTGAGGTCGAGCTTGGTGGCGAGACGGTTGAACTCCACCTCGAGATCCTTGCGCTCCTGACGCAGCAGCAGGGCCTGGAGGGCATCGCTGCCCTCAAGCTCGGTGTCGATCGCCTTGATGCGGCGCTGGACCGACTCAGGGGTGCGCTTGCGTCCACGCTTGCCGCGGGTGGCGGAGATGGCCTCGAGATAGCGACGAACCGCCGCACCCTCGCGTCGACCCTGGGCCAGAGCCTCCTTGTGCTCCTTGCTCATCTCTGTCTTCTGTGCAGCCATTTCAACTCCTTGTTCCGTAGTTCTTGGTTCATTGAGATCAGATCATGGTAAAGAATTGATCTGTCATTTCTATTACCTTATAGGTAAATGAAGTAGACAAAAGTTACGGAGGGGCAGGGACGCCTCTCTAAACTGATGAAGAATGCGATCTGGAGTTTCTCCCATGCGGGAGTGTGCATCCATAATTTCTGCAAGTTCTTGTACCGATGCGGTGAAGCCAACCTGTTGCTTGAATTTCAAGGAGTTCATCGCCAGGTTGGTTCCATGAGTGAGACATGAGCGGAGAACACGATGAACAACGGTCGGCTGAAGCCGGGGGACCTGCGTGGACCGGGGTCCTCGGGTCCTCGTGGTGGGCGATAGGTTTGGTCTATGGCCGCGTCGAGCTCCCCTGACCAACCGCTACACCGCGCCCTCGGGCTCACGGACACCGAGCTTGAGGACATCATCTCCGTCCTCGGCCGAGAGCCCAACCCCCTTGAGCTCGCCCTCTACGGCGTCATGTGGTCAGAGCACTGCTCGTACAAGTCCTCCCGCATCCACCTCAAGCGCCTCCCGACCACCGGAGACAAGGTCCTCGTGGGCCCGGGCGAGAACGCGGGGGTGATCGACGCCGGCGATGGCATCGCCATCGCCATCCGCATCGAGTCGCACAACCACCCCTCCGCCATCGAGCCCTACCAGGGTGCGGCCACCGGAGTCGGCGGCATCTTGCGTGACATCTTCACGATGGGTGCCCGCCCGCTCGCCGTCATGGATCCGCTGTTCTTCGGCACCCCAGACGATGCCCGGCAGCGCTGGCTGATCGAGGGCGTGGTCTCGGGGATCTCGGGCTACGGCAACTCCGTTGGCGTGCCCACCATCGGTGGCGAGCTGACCTTCGACCCCTGCTACCAGACCAATCCGCTCGTCAACGTGCTCTGCGTCGGGGCCCTCCCTGTCGAGCGCCTGGTCCTCGGCATCGCCTCAGGCACCGGGAACCTCGCCGTCCTGCTCGGTTCGGCCACGGGACGCGACGGCATCGGAGGGGTCTCGGTCTTGGCCTCGGCCGGCTTTGAAGGCGAGGACGGCGCGGCCAGCCTCGATGAGTCGAAGCGACCGGCCACCCAGGTCGGTGACCCCTATGAGGAGAAGCGCCTGATCGAGGCCTGCTTGGCCCTGCTCGACGAGAAGCTCGTGGTCGGGATCCAGGACCTTGGCGGTGGCGGTCTGGCGTGTGGAACCTCCGAGCTCGCCGCTCGAGGACGGGTCGGCATGGACGTCGATGTCGACGCCATCCCCCGGCGCGAGCCCGGCATGGAGCCTTGGGAGGTCATGACATCCGAATCCCAGGAGCGGATGCTGGCCATCGTCACCCCTGATTCGCTGCCGATGGTGATCGAGCTCTGTGGTCGATGGGAGGTGGCCGCCACGGTCATCGGCCGGGTCACCGAGCCGGACTATGACGAGGCGGGCGAGCCGGTGGGCATGCTCCGTCTGCACGCGGGGGGTGCGGTCGTCGGCGAGGTTCCGGCAGCCTCACTGGCCGATGAGGCTCCCCTCTACGAGCGCCCGCTGGTCGAGCCGGCGAACCGAGCAGCCCGGGCCGCCATCGATCCGTCGGCCTCGGTGGAAGACATCGATATCGCCGATGCCCTGCTGTCGTTGCTGCTTGACCCCATTCCCGTCTATCGCCAGTACGACCACCAACTCTTCCTGAATACGGTCATCGGCCCCGGAGCTGACGCCGCCCTGCTCCGCCTCGCCGGCCCTGGCCTGCCGGCTTCGAGTCGGGGAATGTCGTTGTCGACCGACTCGAACCCCCGCTGGGGCTCGCTCGATCCCCGGGCTGCCACCGCGGCGACGGTGGCCGAGGGCGTGGCCAATCTGGCCTGCACGGGAGCCGTGCCGGAGGCCGTGGTGAACTGCCTCAACTTCGGCAATCCTGAGCACCCTGAGGTCATGTGGCAGCTGTCGGAATCCATCGACGGGATGGCCGATGCCTGCCGGGCTCTCGGCCTGCCGGTCATCGGCGGCAATGTCAGCCTCTACAACGAGTCCGGTGGTTCTGACATCGACCCGACGGCCGTGATCGGCACTCTGGGCCTCGTCGAACACCTCGTCGAGCGGCCGCCGTCGGTGGGCTGGTCAGAAGGGGAGACCGTACTGCTGCTCGGGGCGGATGACGCCGGATTGCTCGGTGGGAGCCAGCTGGCGGTGGACTACCTGAACAACCGTGACGGACGGCTGTTCGACCTCGACCTCGCCGAGTTCGCCACCACCGCAGCACTGGTGGCCGGGATGGTGGCGGAGCACGCCGCTGGCCGCCCGGGCCTGCTGGGCTCGGTCCACGACGTCGGCTCGGGCGGCATGGTCGTTGCCCTGGCCGAGATGGCTATCGCCGGTGACGTGGGAGCCACGGTGTCCACCGGGGTCTCGACGGCGGGGCTGTTCTCTGAGCGACCAGGCCGCTTCCTCGTGACCTCGACGGACCCTGAGGCAGTCGCTGCCCAGGCCGAGATCGCCGGCGTGCCCTGCCGGGTGCTCGGTCACACCGGGGGAGACTCGCTCGTCCTTGTCGGCCAGCTCGACCTCGCGGTCAGCACGCTGGCACAGCGCTCGGCAACGGCCCTCGAATCGGCCCTCGACGCCGCTGGCTGATCAGCAGGGAGCGTCGGGCTCGACCCGGCGAGAGCGCAGCTCGGCGATGGCCGTGTCGGGAACCTTGAGCTCCCGGTCGGTGCCGCGCGAGAAGCGCATCCCGATCCCGATCTCGAGGTCCTTCTTCTTCTCGCCGTGATAGTCCGAGCCGCCCGTAGCCACGAGGCCATGGGTGCGGCAGAGGTCGAGCAGCAGGGCGGTCTCTTCGGGGGAGTTACGTGAGTAGTGGGCCTCGGCGCCGGAGACTCCCGCCGCGGCCATCTCGGCGAAGATCGGCTCGAGGATGTCATGCTTGTCGGCCAGGGTCAGGGACGACCCGTCCTTGGGGGCTTTGCAGAAGGTCAGGATCGGGTGGGCGAGCACGGTCACGGCGTTCGATGCCGTCGCCGCCAGCGTGGCTGCCGCCGGGGTGATGTTGGCCTTCGCGATGTAGCCCCGGGCGGAGGCGTCGAGGACGCCGTCGAAGACCTCCTGCATGGTGGCGAAGCTCGTCGGCAGGTCGGGGAAGGCGACCTCGGGGGCGTCGCACCCGGGCGGGTAGGCCTCGAGGAACGCCTCGGCGAAGTGTGGCCGACCGGCCTCGCCGAGCGGCTTGTTGGCGATCTCGGCCACCCGACGCTTCTTGATCTTGGTGTAGCCGAGCTCCTGGAGGAGCCTGATCAGCTTGACATTGCGGTTGTCGCGGTCGTCGCGAAGCTCGGCCAGCATGGACTGGACCGGCGAGTGCGGGTCGTCGCCGACGAAGTAGCACAGCACGTGGGTGCTCGTCCCGGTCGCCTCGTGCTTGCAGGAGATCTCGCAGCCGGGGATGAAGTCGATGGAGGTGCCGCGCTCGGCGTTGAGGTCATCGAGGGCGGAGCGGAAGCGGGCATTGCCCTCGGTGGTGTCGTGGTCGGTCAGGGCCACGGCGGTGAGGCCGACGGCCTGGGCGTAGCGGGCCATCTGGCTAGGCCGGTCGCTGCCGTCGGACTTCTTCGAGTGCATGTGGAGGTCGATCACGCCTCTGACCGTACCGCCCCGGTGTCGCCAGCGACCAGCGGGCTCAGCGCGAGAGGCTGCGGCACAGGGCCGTGGAGGAGCGGACGAGGTGGCCGGCGACGGTCACCCCGCCGTCATGACTGCCGTGGGTGAGCACGATCCCGGGACCCGAGCCGGCCACCGGTCGGGCGATCACCTGCTTGCCATCCGAGCCCAGCGCGGTGCCCTGCCACCAGACCCGCAGCGAACCGAGGTGGGGATCGGCCATCACGCGGATGCCGTAGCGGTGCCCCGCCATCAGCGGGGCATAGCCACCTGTGGTCGAGGGCCAGATGAGGTCCGGGTGCCCCGCGTCGAGCAGGGCGAGGGTGACGATCGGTCCGGCCACGTGCCGCAGGACCAGGCGGGCCCGACCGAAGGCGAAGAGGGGCACGTCGGTGGCCAGGACGCTGCGGGGAGCACCGTGGAGCGTCACGGTGATCTCCGAGACGATCCCCGGGCCCTGTTCGACCGGCAGGAAGGTGGCGTGCTGGAGCTGCTCGGCGGGGATGGAGGAGTAGTCGTTGCCGTTCGACACGTAGAGGCCGGAGCAGTGGTCGACGTCATAGAGGCTGCCCAGCGGGGCCCAGGTTGGGAGGCTCGTGGCTTGATGGACGGCCGCTGACAGCGAGCCGAGTGAGCGGTCCCGCTGGAGGGTGACCAGCTTCACCACCTGAGCCTGGGTCCAGTGCTCGGTGGGGGCGGCGGCGATGCCGCAGTTGATCGCCACGCTGGCCGCGGCCAGGACGACCATGGCCACCACCCCAACCCGACGAGCCCGGGTGCTCGATCGGTCGAGGCGACGCAGTACGACCAGTGCGCCGATGGTGCCGCTCACGATCAGCAGCGGGAGAAAGTCGGCGAGGTAGCGAGTGCAGAGGAAGCCGCGCAGCAAGACGCCCACCGTGGCGGCGGCACCGGCGACCAGCAGGGGCCACGCAGGGGCCAGCGACCGCCGGGTCCGCCGGGCGACGGCCGTGGCGATTCCCACGAGGCTGAGGAGGAACAGCAGGGGCATCGACGGCGGCAGGCCGGCGGTCAGCAGGGTCTGGTCGAGGTGCGCCCCGGCCAGCGCGGCGGGCGGCGAGGTGGGCAGGGTGACGAAGGGGAAGATGCCGCTGACACTGAGGCCGAGGGGGTTGAGGTAGGCGGCGAGGGTCGTCGGCAGGAAGGACAGCCCCATCTCACTGCCCCCGTGGGCGACGAGGAACGCCCGGTGGGCGGGGTTGGCGGCCACCCAGACCTGCCGGGTCATGGGCAGGGAGAACACCGTGCCGAACTTGAGCTCCATGATCACCACGCTGGCCAGGAACGATGCCAGGCCGGCACCGATCACCGCCGCACCCACCCGGCGACCGGTCTGGTCGCGATGCGTGACGAGGAGCCGGATCCCCACGAGGACCGCGGCGATGACCGCCGCCCACCCGGTGGTCGGCCGGGTCAGCACCAGTGCACCGACAGCGATCAGTACGCCGCCGGCCCGAAGGAGGCTCGGTCGGGTGGACACTGCCAGGAGGGCGACCATGGACCACGAGGACAGGGCCACGGACCAGGCGAGGTCCTCGGAGTAGACGGCGGGGTTGGAGGCGAGGTTGACGAGCACCGAGCCCGAGAGGATGGCCACGCTCAGGGCGACGATGCCGAGCTGCTCGGCACGACCCATGGTGGTCCCGCGGCGGAGCAGGGAGCGCACGCCGAGGACCAGCGGGGCGAGGGAGGCGGCGAGCAATAGCCAGGCGGCGATCATCATCGGGGCCGTGAAGGCGGTGAGCGTGATGTCCGGGGCGACGAGCAGGATGGGGATCCGCAGCAGGGACGGGAGGATGCCGAAGTAGCTGTAGGTGTGACCGTGGACCACGAAGCCCTCGATGCCGAGGCTCCCGGGCCGGACCCAGAGGTGGCCGTGGATCATGGCCTGGGCCTGGAGGGTGTAGGTGCTCGACGGCGACTCCGAGCGAGTCAGCGACACCGAGCCGCTGAAGAGGTCGAGCAGCGCCCACAGGTAGAAGGGCGCGGCCAACGCGGTCCCCACCGCAGTGGCCACCCAGGTGGCGCGCCGCGCCGCGAGGGCGGGACGTCGGTGGTCGGCACGGCTCGCCGCGACGGGCACCTCAGCCATGGACCCGCAACTGACAAAGGGCCATGTCCGATCCGCCACCGGTTGCCCGGACGGCGACGGGGCCACCGAAGGGGCGCACGACCGCCGGGCCCGAGCCCAGGTGGAGGTGACCGATCATGGCCATCGGGGAGTCGCCGGGGTGGGCGCCACGCCAGGTCACGGCGACGACCGCAGCGCTGGTGGCCACCCGGGTCAGCGAGAGGCTCCCCGACCAGAGGTCGAACAGGACCCAGATGAATGTCACCGCTGCTGCGGCGGCTCCGACGAGCAGGGCGAGGGTGAACCGACCCTGATCTGGCGCGATGCTCGAGCGCCCGACCTCCGTGATGCTGCTCGACTGCTCGACCCGGGTCATCGAACGGAATCTAGCCCTCACCTTCGCAACTGGGGCTTACCCACGGCCCTTTGCCGCCCGGCGCGACCTACCATGAGCCCGTGGACCAGCAGGCCAGGGCGCAGCACCATCGTCGGTCCGGCGCGAAGGTCGGCCGGTGGCTCACCCCGGTCGCCTTCCTCGCCGTCGCCGTCCCATACCTCGTGGCACTGGTCCGGACGATGGTCACGGCCGGACCGACCATCACGCTTCCTGATGATCTGGCCCTGATCGACCTCCACGTCCGTCGGGCGATGACCCTGCGCCAGCAGCTCGGTGTCTTTGACCACGATGGTTGGAACCATCCGGGCCCGGCCTACTTCTACGCCCAGTCCCTCGTCTACCGGATCCTTGGTGACCGACCCTCCTCATTGTTTGCCGGGGCTGTGCTGCTGAGCGGCTTGTCGGCCCTGGCTGCCCTGTGGGTGGTGCGCCGCCGGACCACGCCGACCCGCACGATTCTCGTGTCCATCGTGCTGTGCTGGCTCGGCATCATGCTGTGCGCCCATGGTCCGGGCGCCATGACCTATTCGGAGGGTCCGCTCGGCGCCCTCGTCAGCCCGTGGAACCCAATGGTGGTGATCCTGCCGTTGTTTCTCCTGCTCCTGCTGAGCGCGGCATCGCTCGACGGATCGAGGCTCAGCGTCATGGGAGCAGCGTTGGTGGGGTCGCTGATCCTGCAGGCCAATATCTCGTCAGGGCCGCTGGCCGTCGGTTTGGTCGGTGTGGCCGGCATCGGAGGCATCGTCTCGCTTGTGATGGGGCGAGGCACTCGGAGGCCGACGACCTGGCGGACCCGGTCGCTGGCGGGCGCGGGCACGGTGCTGTTGGTGCTGATGTGGATCCCGCCAGTGATCGAGCAGCTCACCGGTCATCCAGGGAACATGACCCAGTTGATCCGCTACTTTTCGAGCCACGCCGGCGGGCAGCCGCTCTCCGCGGCCTGGTGGGCGCTCGTCGACGTGGCCGCCTCGACGCTGGTGGGCCCATCCCAAGTGATGGCCCGCCTGCTGGGCAACCAGCCTCCCCATGCAGAGCTGGGGATCGCCGTCTTGATCGTGGCGGTGGGTGCCGCCGCCATGGCGGTGGTCGTCGGTCTGCGGCAGCACCGCAGGTTCGCGGCGGGCCTCGGCCTCGTCTCGCTGCTCAGCCTCCTCGGCCTCCTCGAGTCCTTCAGCCGGATCGTGGGATTCATCTTCGGCTATCTCGTGGTGTGGGCCGTGGTGGTGCCGCTGGCGGCGGTGGTGGCAGTCCTGCTCCTCGGAGTTCCGGCATCGTGGCGGTCACCTCGGTGGCTCGGGCCGCTGCGGTGTGGTCTGGCCGCGCTTACGGTGGCCGGCTCGCTGGCCTTCGTGGCGGCGGTCCTGTCGATTCCGGCCACCTCGTCGGTCTCGGACCCGCAGGTGGGACGACTCGCCGCCCTCGTGGCGGCGCACCTTCAACCCGGAGAGGTGGTCGCCGTCGGCGATGCCGGTGCGGGCTCGGCATCGACCAAGCTGCTCGACGTCGAGCGTTTCATCGGGTTGGTGAACGAGCTCGATCGGCAGGGCTTCTCGCCGAAGGTCAACAAGGTCTGGCGAGCTCAATTCGGTCCGGGCTACCAGGCCTCGGGCCACGAGGACGCCTCGTTCGTCCTCGAGACCTGGACGCCGAGTTCGCCCTCGACTCCCGGCTATGTGGGCCGAGTTGGGGACATGGCTCTGCTCGACACCACTGCGGGCTGAGGAATCTTCCTCAGCGACCGGTCAGGTCTCGGCAGAGTGGGTAGGGGGGCAGCACCCGTCCGGTGGGGGTGACCACCACCTTGGCGGTCGCTCGATCGGCCGGGGGGGTCGCCACGACGTGCTGAGGCGCCTTGGTGGTGATGAGATGGTCGATCATCGGGATGCCGAGGTCCTTGAATCGCTTGTTGTACCACAAGACTTTGATCGAGCCGAGGTTCGGGTCGGCGACGATCTGCATGGCATAGCGACGCTCGGGCACCAGAGGGAACCATCCCCCTCCGGCCACGGGCCACGTGATGTCGGGCCGACCGGGGTTGACGACGAAGAAGCCGACGGCCCAGCGGTCGAACGGGCGCATGACGATTCGGGTGGGCCCCATGCGGAAGATGGTGGTGTCGCCGTGGAGCTGCGAGATGGGCACCGAAATGGAAATCCACAGATCATGGACGTACTGCGGACCTTGGATCACCGGGCTCATGGTGAGGTGTTCGGCTTGCTGGCCAGGGACGTCGGCGAAGTTCTCGCCGTTGGATCGGTAGAGACCCGAGCAGGTGGGGGTGGCGAAAAGGCGCCCGGCTGGAGCCCAGGTGGGGAGGTGGTTGGTGACGGTCAGCGTGCTGCGCAGCGCTCCCGGCGAAAAGATGCGCTGATACGACAGCAGGTTGACCAGCTGGCCCTTCGACCACGAGGAGGAGGGCGTAGTGGACACCGCCGCGTTGACCCCCACGCCGAGGACGCCGAGCACGACCAGCACGGCGAAGGACCGGCGGCGAACGGCACGGCTACGGCCCTCGAACCGCCGGGCGATGTCGATCAGACCAACGCTCGCCGCCACGATGATCAGGGGCATGAAGTCGGCCATGTAGCGATTGGCGATGTAGCCCCACAGCAGCACCCCGGCGCAGCCGATCACGGCGGGGATGAGCACGAAACGGACCTCGGCGATCCGACCGTGAGGCCGTGGCCGCAGGGTGCACACGAGCCCCCAGATCCCGAGGCCGGTGAGCAGCGGCATGGTGGCGGGGATGCTGGCGGTCGGATAGGTCTGGTCGAAGGTGGCCGACCCGATGATCCTCGGCAGCGTGGAGGGCGGTTGCACATAGGGCCAGACCCCGCTCACACTGAGGTTCAGTGGGTTCAGATAGGCATTGAGGGTGGACGGCAGGAAGGAGAAGCTGAAGGCCTTTCCGCCGTTGGCGGCGAGGAAGTCCCGGCGGTGGGCGTTGACCTGCGCCCAGACCTGGTCAGCCATGGGGAGTCCGAAGGGGAGGCCGAACTTGGCGTAGTTGATGGCACAGCTGACGATCAGCGGAATCATGCCGATGGCCACCACCGGCAGCACCCACTGTCGATTTCCGGTGTGGCGCTTCGACAACCAGAACCAGGCCCCGATGGCGAGGGCGGCGATCACACAGGCCCAGCCGGCGGTGAGTCGGTTGAGGCTCGCGGCCAAGATGAGCGCTCCGCTGCCGGCGATGCGGCCCCAAGTCGGGCTGTCGATCACCCCAAGCAAGCTCCAGAACACCCCGATGCTCAGGGCGATGGACCAGGCGAAGTCTTCGTTGTAGACCCAAGGGCTCGAGGCCAAAAAGACGATCACCGAGCCACCGAGGATGCTGGCCAGCAGGACACCGTAACTGGCGGCCTCGAGTCGGTGCAGTGCGGCGTGGCCTCGGGTCATGAGCCGGAGACGCCAGATCAGCAGGGCGGTGAAGATCGCCGTGGCCGTCCAGGCCAAGAACATCGAGCCAGCGGTGTAGTTGGCGTTGCCGTGGGTGCCGAAGATGGCGACGAAGGGCAGGCGTAGCAGCGACGGGAAGATCCCGAAGTAGGTGTAGCTGCGGCCGTCATGGACGAAGCCCTCGATTCCAAGGTTGCTGGGCCGCATCCACAGGTGGCCGTGGAGCATCGAGCTGGCCTGGTACGTGTAGACCCCGCTCGGTCCGACGGCCCGGTTGATATAGGCCGCACCGCTGAAGAGAGCGAACAGGACATAGGCGTAGACCGGCAGGACGCAGAGTGTCCCGACGACCGCCCACTGGCGGAACAGAAGTCGTCCGGAGGCTCCGAGCTCATCGTGGGAGACGTCGTCGAGAGCGTCGACTGGCTCGGCCAAGGTCTCTGCCATGGGTGAAATGTAGCAGCGACGCTTCGCAGCGGTCTGTCGCCGCAGGTGCGGTCTCAGCCCTGCTGGCGAGCAGTCAACCCGGCGCGGCGTGCGGCATCGAGGATCCACGGGGCCACAAGCTTCGCTCCAGCGGGAGTCAGGTGGATCCCGTCGGACATCCGAGCTTGGATCCCACCGATGACCGGGGTGAACCGGCCGTGGGGATCGAGCCGCCGGTGGAGGTCGAGGATCATGGCCTGGCCCGGGTGCTGGGCGGCAACGTGCCGGAGGATCTGGTTGTAGCGATCGACCCGAACCGTCTCATCTTCGGGCCAGCCTGAACCGTCGGGTGCCTCGACCTGGCGGTAGTAGGGAGCGGTGAGCAGGATCACCTTGGCGCCCCGGGACGACAGCAGGCGGACATCGTTCGAGATGGTCCGGGTGAGCAGGGTGTCGAAGGTCGGGTCGCCGACGTGGGTCCATCGGCCGTCGATCCGGTGGTCGCGGACCTCGTAGGCCCCGTTGGCGACGACCACGACATCAGGATTGAAGGCGGCGAGGTCGGCGGTCCAGCGCTGCTCTTGGGTGGAGCAGGGCACCAGGTTTGCCAGCGCCCCGCGGCTGCCGGCCAGCCCGTGTTCAAGGGAGCCGTGCAGCACGGTGGGTGCATGGATGAATCCGCAGCCCATGACACCGTCACCGGAGAAGGACACGCCGTGGGCCGCCGAGATCGGCCCGAGGCCGAAGGCGAGGAAGGTGGCCTCCGAGCTGCCAAGCAGCAGCATCCGCACGGGCCCGTCTGTCCCGGCGGCGACGACCGGGACATTGGGCCCAATCCCTTGGTCAACGTACCTGATGGGCCCCTTTGCCATCGAGGGCTTGATGGTGGCATAGGAGGAGATGCCCGGTGCGGCTCCCGCTGTCACGAGGGCGATGGCGATGGCAACTGCACTGATTCCGAGGGGGGCGGCGACCCATCCGCGCCACCCTCGAAGGGCGCCTCGCCGGATGGGCATTTCGAGAAGGTGGAAGGAGAGGGCAGCGACGGCTCCGGTGACGGCCAGGCGCAGGATGAGGAGCCAGAAACCACTCAGGCCGGTGCGGTCGTGGTCGAGGACCACGAAGAGTGGCCAGTGCCAGAGGTAGAGGCCATAGGAGATGGCGCCGACGTAGCGGACTGGCCGCAACGAGAGGAGCCGGGCGACCGGGCTTTGGGGGACGAGGCCGACCGAGGCGATGAGCAGGGCGGTCAGGACCGAGATGACGGCGAAGCCGCCGTGGAAGACCCATGTCGTCGCCGCGTCGGTGGAGATGACCAGAACGAGGATTCCGGCGAGGGCCGCGGCGCCGGTGAGCCCGAGTCCTGCTCGGCTGGCCGGTCCGAGCTCGAGAGTGCGAAGCAGATGGGTGGACGAGTCGGCTCCCGAGGTCCGCTTCGACCGCAGAGGCCGGGCGAGGACGATGGCCAGGGCGGCGCCGATCAGGACGGCCTGGGCCCGGGTGTCGGTCCCGTAGTACACCCGGTCGAGACCCTTGCCTCCATCGAAGAGCCAGGACATCTCCACGGCGCTGGCGGTGGCCCCGGCGAGCGCCACCGCGAGCAGTACGCCGCGTGATCGAGTCAGCCGCAGGATCCCGAGGACCAGCAGCGGCCAGATCACATAGAACTGCTCCTCGATCGAGAGCGACCAGGTGTGCAGGAGGGGTCGCGGGAGGGCGAGGCCGGCGAAGTAGCCCTGGCCTTGGCTGATCAGGTGCCAGTTGTTGCCGTAGAGCATGGTGGCGAAGGCATCGCTGCGCAGCTGGCCGACCGTGTCGGGGGGGGCAAGGAAGACGGCATAGCAGCAGAGGGCGGCCAACAGGGCCAAGAGGGCGGGGACCAGGCGACGGATCCGGTGGCCCCAGAACCGCAGCAGCTCGATGGTCCGCTGTCGGCGGTACTCGGCGAGGAGGAGCCCGGTGATCAAGAAGCCGGACAGGACGAAGAACACGTCGACGCCGAAGAAGCCACCGCCCATCGACGACAGGCCACCGTGGAAGAGCAGGACGAGCATGATGCCGAGAGCTCGAACCCCGTCGAGGGCCGGGATGGTGGAGACCGGTGGCTCTCGATGGCGCTGGCCGACCGGTGGCTCGATTAGCGCGGGCGGGCTGGGTCGCACCGCCGCATCGTATCGCTGGTGCCTCGGAAAGTACCGGCCGCTCAGCGAGCGGCGGACTTGGCGCGCCAGCGCATCAGGGGTCGCTCCATGAGGAACCAGCTGAGGGTGGCAATCCCGAAGATGATGACCAGCCGCAGGGCCTGGGCGGGCCAGAAGGACCAGTGGAGTTCGCTGGGCATGGTGGCGAGGTACACCGGGAAGTGGAGCAGGTACACCGTGTAGGACAGGTCGCCGATGAACACCAGCACGCCGATCCCGGCAAATCGCGATCCGAGGCTTGTCGGGCAGACGACGAAGTACACAATCAAGATCCCCGAGGCGAGCGTGGTGGCCGGGATCCACCACAACACGACTGACCGGTCGAACAGATGGGTGTATTGGAGGATCCAGCAGAAGAACAGCGTGGAGATGCCGGCGAGGACGGTGATTGAGCCCTTGGCCCACCTTGCCCACTGCAGGAGCCACCCATCGGCGGCCAGCAGGCCCAGCAGGCAGCCGAAGAAGAGGGCATCGGCTCGAGGGTCGAACGCGTAGTAGGTACGCAGGAATGTCCCTGCGGTGAACGGGTGGGCGTGGAGCACGATCCACGTCCGATCCACCGTGCTCGCCACCAGGCCAATGACGGCGAACCCATAGGCCAGCTTGTGATGCTTGGTGACGACGGCCACGACCATCAGCAGCGACCAGAGGACATAGAACTGCTCCTCGACCGAGAGCGACCAGGTCTGGGCGAGATACCCGAAGAACGGGGCGTGGTTGAAGGCCTGGCGGTAGTCGGCGAAGTAGAAGAGCGCCGCCAGCGAATCACCCCAGACCCGGTGGGCAGCATCGGCCACGTGGATGAAGCTGGCGTAGATGCCGAGCAGCGCGATGACCAGGAGCAGCGGAGGCACGAGCCTCACCCCGCGCCGGGCGTAGAACCCCGAGAGGCTGATTCGGCCCTTGCGCTTGCCCTCCGAGGCCAGCATGGCAGTGATCAGGAAGCCGGACAGGACAAAGAAGATCTGCAACGCCACCCACGTGCCCGGCAGGGTCTTGAAGTTCGAGTGGTAGATCAAGACGGTGGCCAGCGCGAGGGCTCGGATCCCGGTGAGGGGAGGCCGGTTTCCGAGACGAAAGGCCCGCGACCGAGGCACCGGGGTTGGAGCCTCGCTGCTGAGGGGGCTCACTGGGGCGTCGGTGGCGTCCGTCATTTCGACCGCATCGCTCCCGGACGTCGGCACGGCCTCGGCATCGGGCTGATGGTACCGCACCACCTCTCGCCTGACCGAGGTCACAATGGAGAGATGGCCGGGTCGAGGGGGAGAGCGGTGAGCCGTCGAGGGGTCGCCATGGGCTGGATCCTCGTAGCGATCCCGACCACGGTGGCTCTGGTCGGGGCCTGGGTCTATCGCTGGGTCGACGAGGACGCGTTCATCAACTTCCGGATCCTCCACAATGTCTTCGCCGGCCACGGCCCCGTCTACAACATCGGCGAGCGGGTCGAGGCCGACTCCGACCCATTGTGGGTTCTCACGCTCGGGATCGCCCATCTGCTTGCTCCGTTCGCCTCGCTCGAGTGGCTCTCAGTGCTCCTCGGGCTCGTCTGCACGCTGGTCGCCTTCCTCGTCGGCGGTCGAGCGCTCCAGCGCCTCCGGGTTCGGCGTGGCGCGGTCCAGGTGGCTCCGCTGGGCCTGCTCGTGGTGTCGGCCGTGCCCGTGGTCTGGGAGTTCTCGACCTCTGGCCTCGAGACCTCGATGGCCTTCGCGTGGCTGGCCGGATCGTTCTGGCTGCTGGTTGTGGCCACCGATGAGTCCCGGCTGCTGCGCACCTCTGCGGTGGTGATGGGTCTCGGGATGCTGGTTCGCCCCGAGCTGGCCATCGCCTCGGCGGTCTTCGTGGCCAGCCTGGTCTCGGTCGAGGTCCATGCCCGCCGGCTCCGATCGGCGGGTGTCCTGGTGGCGCTGGCTGCGATCGTCCCGGCGGCCTACGAGCTGTTCCGGATGGCGTACTACGCCCTACTCATCCCCACCACAGGCCTGGCCAAGGACGCGGCCGGCTCCTGGTGGTCACAGGGAGCCACCTATGCACTCGACCTGATCGATCCCTACTTGCTGTGGCTCCCGCTCGTCCTCGGTCTGGTGTTGGTGGCGGTCCCCGCCCGGACCTGGTGGGCCGCCGGGGATCGGCGTGGCGTGCTGCTGGTGGTGACCCCGATGCTCGTGGGCGTCCTCGACGCCCTCTATGTCATCCACCTCGGCGGCGACTACATGCACGGACGGCTCCTGCTCCCCGGTCTCTTCGCCCTGTGCCTCCCGATGGGTCTCTCACTTGAGCCACGCCGTACCCCATTGCTGGTGGCGGCGGCCGCGATGGTGGTCTGGGCGGGGATGAGCGTGGTGGGCCTGCGCTACGTGCCCTCGGTCCCGACGCACCTTGGCCTCCAGACGATCTTCATCTCCGACGAGCGAGCCAGCTGGATCGCCGCCACCGCCGAGGCCCACCCGATCACTCTGGCTGACTATCGACGGGCCCTGTCAGGCCGAGCCGGTAGGGCGCTGGCCGTCTCGGCCGCACGCCAGCCCGCGGGTACCCAGCGCATGGACGTCATCACCAACCCCTTCGCTCCACTCGCCTCGGCGACTCATCGGCCCGCCCGGTCGCCGCTCCCCTTCCGCCTGGCGGCCAACATCCCCGGCATCGGCGTGGTCGGCGACCTTGCGGGTCCCGAGGTCTACGTCTTCGACACCTTCTCGCTGGCCAATCCAATCGGCAGCCACGTCACCGTGCTCCGCCATGCGCGGCCCGGCCATGAGAAGTACATCGGCCCGGCCTGGATGCTCGGTCGCTTCGGCCTGACCGGGACGACGGCGATCCCCGGCGCGGCCACCCGACTCCAGATCGACGCGGCGCGTGGTGCGCTGGCCTGCGGAGGCCTGCACTCCTACCTCGACGACATCACCGCCCCGCTCACCCCAGGCCGGGCCCTGGGCAACGTGGTCGCCTCGGTGGCGAACACCTTCCTGCGCTTCTCGCCCGACCCGATCCGGGCGCGCCAGCAGCTCTGCGCTCCCAAGCGGTGAGCACTCGGGTGTCCTCCTGGCGCTCGACGATCCTCGCCGCCGGGCTCTATGTCGCCGCCGGTGTCGGGGTCTTCTGGTCGGTCTGGACGAGCGACCCGAGCACCACCTCGATGTGCGGCTGTGGGGATCCGGCCTACTCGTTGTGGTTCATGGGCTTCGCCGCCCACGCCGTCGGCCACGGTCTGACGCCCCTGTGGACGCCGTTGATGTGGCATCCCGGAGGGGTCAACGTCCTCGACGGTGCGACGCAGCTGGGCCTCGGGATTCCGCTCAGCCCGCTCACCGCTCTCGCCGGTTCCGTCGTCTCGCTCAACGTCGCCCTCACCGTGGCCCCGATAGTGAGCGCGATGGCGATGTACGCGTTGATCTGTCGGTGGGTGGCGTGGCGACCAGCGGCGTTCGTCGGTGGCCTGCTCTTCGGCTTCTCACCGTTCGTCCTGATGAACCTGGCCCAGGCCCACCTCGTGGTCGGGATGCTGGTGGCACTTCCGTTGATCGTGGCCTGCCTCGACGAGCTGGTGGTCACCCAGCGCCGTTCGCCGCTGCTGGTCGGCCTGGGTCTCGCTGGCCTCGTCGCCTGGCAGTTCTTCATCTCCACCGAGGTGCTGGCGATGATGGCCCTGGCCTGCGGCATCGGCCTGCTCGTGGTGGCGGTCCGCTCGTCGCTCGCCAGACCGAGCCCCACTCGCCGTCGCCATGCGCTGCTCGGCCTGAGCACCGCAGCTGGACTGAGCGTGGTCGTGCTGGCCTGGCCGACCTGGTTCGCGCTTCGAGGCAGAGCACATGTGCACGGGAGCTACTACCCCTCGGCCTCGCTCAGGTCGGTTGGAGCCAGCCTTCACTCGCTGGTCGTTCCGAGCAGCTCCTCGACCGTCCTTGAGGCCTTCGCCCACCGGGTTGGGGCGTACCAGGGACCGACGGTGTCGGCCGAGTTCATCGGCCCCGGGGTGCTGCTGGTGGTGGCGATCGGCCTCGTGGCCTTCCGCCGCGATCGGCGACTGTGGCTGTTCGGTGCCATCGGGACCGTCGCCCTCGCCCTCTCCCTGGGCAGTGGTGGTCTCCGGCCGTGGGGGCTCCTCGCCGACCTCCCACTGGCCAGCGACGTGGTGCCGGTCCGCTTCCTGGTCGTGGCGATCGGCTGCCTGGCGATGTGCCTGGGCCTCGTCATCGACCACCTGGTCGCCGCCGTGGCAGCGCGCTGGCCGAGGCGAGGACGCGGGCTCGGGCTTGGGGCCGGCCTGCTGGCGTTGGCGCCTCTCGCCGCCGTGCTCGCTCCCGCGCTGCCGCTGACCGCCGAGCCGGTGGTGGTTCCGCAGTGGTTTGCCACGGTTCATCGCCTCGGGCCCCGCCCGGTTGTGCTCCCGATCCCGGTGGCCTTCTCGGCCCTGCAGAGCTCGCTGGCCTGGCAGGTGGTCCCTGGCTTCCGCTTCGCTATGGCCGGCGGCGACGGTCCGGGCTCCGATCCGTCGATGGCCGGGACCCATCGCCACGCCCAGGAGGCCCTGATGACGGTCTCAGGGGCATTCCCGTCGACCGCACTTAATGAGGCAAGCGTCCCGGCGGTAGCCCAGGCCCTCCACGACTGGGGGGTCACCACGGTGGTGCTGCCGATCGATCGGGACCTGCCGGCCTACGATCGACCCCTGCAGCCGGTCGCCGCCGCGGCCCTGATCACGGCGGCCACCGGCCGTCTGCCTGCGGTGCACCAGCAGGCATTGGTCTGGTCACTCGACCCCACCGTCGGTGTCGATACCCGTCGTCAGCGGCGACTCGGGCGCTGTACGGTCGCGAGTGTCGGGGGCCCGATGGCTGGGGCACGCTGCGTGCTCTCCGACTCGACGACGGCGAGGGGAGGAGCCAGGTGACGGTCATCGCCGAGACACCCACCGCTCGAGCCCGCCCTCCCCACCGGTCCTCATCGGTGCGCTGGTTGCTCGCCGCCACCGTTCTCTATCTGCTGGTGTCCGTCGTGGTGTGGTGGGGCATCTGGTCGGCCTCGCCGGGGTCGACCTCGGTGTGCGGGTGCGGCGATGCCTCGCGCTTCTTGTGGTTCCTCGAGTGGCCCGCCTTTGCTCTTACGCATGGCCACTCGCCCTTCTTCTCGGCGTGGCTCAACCACCCGACCGGCATCAACCTGCTCAATGACACCAGCGTGCTCGGGTTGGGGATCCCGCTGATCCCGCTCACCCTGCTGGCGGGGCCGGTCATCTCGCTGAACGTGGCCCTGCTCCTCGCGCCGGCCTGCTCGGCATTGGCCATGTTCGTGCTGCTCCGGAGCCTCGTCCGCCGACCCGTCGTCGCCCTGGTCCTCGGGGCGGCCTATGGGTTCGCCACCTTCGTCCTCGATCCGGCGGCATCGGGCCAGCTGAACCTCGCCTTCATCGCCCTGCCGCCGCTGATGATCCTCCTCGCCGACGACGTGATCCGGCAGCATCGCTGGCCACCGCGGCGGGCGGGCATGGTCCTCGGGCTCCTGGTGGTCTGGCAGTTCTTCCTCAGCCCGGAGATCCTGCTGATCTTCGCCATCGTCTCGGTGGCCGGGATTGTGCCCCTGGTGGTGGCGGTGCGCGCTGACCGTGCCGGCGAGGGAGCCCTTGCTCGCAGCGTCGGGACAGCGGCGTCCTGGACGGCTGGGGTGTCGGTGGTGCTCCTGGCCTACCCGACCTGGTACTACTTCCAAGGCCCCGCCCACCTCAGCGGCAATATCTGGGGGCCTGACGCCAAGATCTGGAGGTGGGGCACGACGCTCCAGAGCCTGGTCTGGCCCACCGGTTCGCCCTATGGAGGTGCGATCCAGAAGTTCTTCGGGGGGATCGGCCCCGTGCTGCCGAGCTACAGCTACCTGGGTCCCGGGCTCGTGGCGGCGGCCCTGCTCGGCCTCGTGCTCTGCCGGCGAGACCGAGTGCTGCAGTTCGCACTCGCGGTGGGGGGAGGGGCGCTGCTTTTGTCATTGGCTCCCGGAACGGTCTGGACCCCGTGGAGCACGCTGCGTCACATCGCGTTCCTCAACAACATCGCCGAGTACCGCTTCACGGTGGTGACGCTGCTGTGCGTCATCGTGGCTGCCGCCCGGGCGGTCGACGGGGGACTCGATCGGCTGGCCGAGCTACGGCCCTCGTTGCCGTCGGCGGGGCTCACCGCAGTCGGCGCCGGCCTGTGCGCCGCCCTGCTGGTGCCCAACGTGGTCACGGTGGCCCCGGTGCTCCCCCTGGCCACCGTGCCATCGACGCTGCCCACGTGGTTCCGCGTCCTAGGTGCACACCTGCCCCCCGGCCAAGTGCTGCTTACCTATCCTGCGCCGTTCTCTGGCTTGCAGGCCTCACAGGCCTGGCAGGCCAAGAACGCCATGCGCTGGGCGCAAGCCGGCGTGGGCGGGCCGGCGGGCACCCTTGCCCGAGCCGGTTCGGTGGCCAGGGGCTACCGGCTGCTCAACGACGCCGCCTACCTGTTCGTCCCGTCGCCGCAGCTCATCTCTGCCCGGGTCCTCGACGTACGCCTCGCCATCCACCGGTGGGGGGTGACCAAGGTGGTCGTGCCGGACCAGGAGACCCTCGGTCCCGGCGCACGAGCGCGCAGCACCGCATGGGCGGTCGGCTTCTTCACCACGATCATGGGCCGCGCCCCGCACCGGCAGCCCGGCGCCTGGGTCTGGCCGGTGACGGACCCGCTCCCCGCAGTGTCCGAGAGCCTCGTCGCCCGCTACCAGGTCTGCCAGACGCATCCGGACGTCCCTGTCGCCTCGATGCTGCAGTGCCTGGCGCCGAGGCTGACGGCCTCCTGAGCCCGGGGCCCGCGCTGCCGTACCATCGTCTCGTGCACCGATCTGCCGGCGGAGGCCGAGGATGACCCTGGTCCAGGAGATGACCGGCGAGGAGACGGCGCAGCGTGGGTCGCCGGCGTCCACCGATCGCTTTCGGTGGCGGCCGTTTCTGATCTCGTCGATGCTCTACCTCGTCGGCTCGCTCGGGGTCTGGTGGAACGTGTGGTCGACGCACCCGAGCTCGGTCACGACGTGCGGGTGTGGGGACTCCGCCCTGTTCCTGTGGTTCCTCGAGTGGCCGGCTCATGCGATCAGCCACGGCCTCTCCCCACTGTTCTCGACGGCCATGTCGTATCCCCACGGCACGAACCTGCTGGCCAACACCTCAGAGCTGGGCTTCGGTATCCCGTTGGCCGGGGTCACCTGGCTCTTCGGTCCGGTGGCCACCCTCAACGTCTCGCTTCTGCTCGCCCCGATGCTGTCGGCCATGGCCATGTATGCCCTGGCCATCCGCTGGGTGCGCTGGGCACCGGCCGCCTTCGTGGCCGGTGCCCTCTATGGGTTCTCGTCGATGGCGCTCGTGGCGCTGAGCGACGCCCATCTGATGGTGGGCATGGCCGCCGTCCCTCCGCTGGTGGTGCTGTGTCTCGACGAGCTGATGGTGCGCCAGCGGATACGGCCGATCCTCGTCGGCGTGGCCCTTGGCCTGCTGGTCACGTTCCAGTTCTTCATCGGCACCGAGGTGCTCCTGATCACGGCCATGACTGTGGGTGTCGGCCTGCTCCTCGTCCTGCTCGGCTGCCTGCACCATCGCGACCTGGCCCGCGCTCGCGCCCGGCACGCCCTGGTGGGGATCGCCACCGGCAGCGCGACCGCGCTCGTGCTGCTGGCCTATCCGGCCTGGTTCGCTCTTGCCGGGCCAGCCCACATCTCAGGTCGAGTGTGGCCGACGATCTCGCTGGGCATCGAGGGGGCGACCCTCAAGGCCCTCTTCGTTGCCACCCCATGGACCAAGAGCTTCCTCGCGTTCACCCACCGGGTCGGGGGGTCTCAGGGGGTCACCCTGTCGGGCCAGTACTTCGGGTGGGGGATTGCCGTCGTCTCCACCCTTGGCGTGGTCATCTGGTGGCGGGACCGGCGGATGTGGCTGCTCGCCGTCCTCTCGGTGCTCACCGCCTGGACCTCCTTCGGGATTGGGTTGCACCACTGGGCACCGTGGAACCTGCTCGGCAGCCGTCCGCTGTTCGAGAACATCATCCCGAGCCGGTTCCTGATCATGACCTTCATGACCACCGGAGCCATGGCGGCCATCGTCATCGACCGCTCGCGGGCGTGGGCCATGGGAGCGGTCAAGCCTCGTCGCCACGGTGGCCATGCCGCCACCCAGGGCTCCCCGGTCCTTCCGAGGCTCGTCGGCGGACTGGTGGGCAGCGTGCTGATCCTGGCCGTTGTGGTCGAGCCGGCGACCTACCTGCGCACCATGCTGCCGATCTCGGCCGAGCCCGTGACGCTGCCTGACTGGTTCGCCCACGTCGCCCCGACCCTGCCGGCTCATCAGGTGCTTCTCGTGCTGCCGGTCCCCTTCGCCATGATCGAGAGTTCGATGGCCTGGCAGGCCGTCGGCGCGATGCACTACTCGATGGTCGGCGGAGGTGGTCCCGACGGGGCGATCGAACGCGCCGGGGTCGAGCGGCCCGGCCAGCAGGTGATCGGGGACAATTCCTTCTCCTTCGCCGACCACCCGCTGACCCCCTCAGGTGTCCGATTGGTGCGTCGTGCATTGTCGCAGTGGGGGGTCGACAAGGTCGTCATCCCTGACGAGCCGAACCGGCCGGCCTATGACCAGATCCAGCGGATCACCAAGGCCACTGCGCTCTTCACCCTGGCGACCGGCATGGCCCCGATCTGGCAGGCCCATGCCTGGGTCTGGAGTCTCTCCGCCGCCGGCCCGCCGCATCTGATCCCTCGGTCGGCGGTGGACACCTGCCTAGCCGGAGCTGGACCCCGTGGCCCGCGAGCGGTCACCACGGTCACCTCCTGTCTGCTCGCCGTCCCCGACCTTCGCTCATGACCACGGTCGAGGCCGGGATCGACGAGGTCGTGGTGTCGCGCTGGTCGCCCGCCCGATCGATCGGTCTCTGCATCGGTCTCTACGCCTTCGGTTCGCTGGTCGTGCTGTGGAACGTGGTGGCCGTCCATCCGACCACGAGGTCGATCTGCGGCTGTGGAGATCCAGCTCGCTACCTCTGGTTCGTCGAGTATCCCGCGTGGGCCTTGACCCACGGAGCCTCGCTGCTCCATGCCACGAGGGTCTTCCCGCCGAATGGGCTGAACCTTCTCGACGACACCAGCGTCCTCGGCTTTGGCATCCCACTGGCCCCCCTCTCGTGGTTGGCCGGCCCGGTGGCTTCGCTCAACGCCGCTCTGTTCGTTCTGCCGGTGCTCTCAGCCACCGGGATGCTCCTGCTGCTCCGCCGGTGGGTGGAGTCGATGCCGATCGCCTTCGTCGGGGGCCTGGCCTGGGGGTTCTCGCTCTACATGATGACCGGTCTGATCTCAGGCTGGCTCAACTTCGTGCTCGTCACCCCGCCGCTGATGGTGCTCTGCCTTGACCTCCTGCTCACCGATCGCCGGCGCTCGCCGGTGCTGCTCGGCGGCGCGCTCGGTGGTCTGGTGGTGGTGCAGTACTTCTTGTCGACCGAGCTGCTGGTGGTCACGGCACTGTCGGCTCTGGTGGCCCTGGTCGTGCTCGGGGTCCTCGCCGCGGTGCGGCGGCCCGACGGCCTCGGCGAGGCGCTCCGACGGCTCGGCCTCGGCACCGCCGTGGGCCTCGGCGTGTCGGTCGTGCTGCTCGCCTATCCGCTGTGGGTGACCTTCGCCGGCCCGGCGCACCTGAGCGGCCTGGTGTGGTTGGCCGCCCCTCCGGGCTATTTCGGCGTCACGCTCGAGGGCTTCGTCCGGTGGTTCCCGCCGGACGCCGTGACCACCACCGTGCACCGCTTCGGCGGCTATCAGGGCCCGGCCATCGGCCAGATGCAGTACCTGGGATGGAGTGCCCTGGTGGCGGTGCTCGCGGGGCTGGTGCTGTGCCGGCGATCCTGGCGGGCGTGGGTTGCCGCCGCGGTCGGCGCAGTCGGTGTCTGGTGCTGCCTCACACCTGATCGGAGGCTCAACGACTTCTGGGTCCCGTGGCGGATCCTGGCTCGGGTGCCGGTAGTCCAGAACGTCCTGCCGATCCGGTTCACCGCAGTGGTGCTCTTCGGCCTGATCGCCGTGGTGGCGCTCGCCGCTCGAGCGCTGCAGGCCCTCGTCGAGGCACAGGGACGCCGTCGCTGGCCGGTGGGCCTCGTGGCCCCAGTCCTCGGTGGCTTGGCTGCCGGGGTGCTGGTGGTGGCAGCGATGCTTCCCCAGGGTGCTCGAGTCATCGCCGCCTCGCCGCTGACGGCCACCCCAGTGGTGCTCCCGGCATGGTTCGACACGGCTGGCCGCCACCAGCCGGCAGGCCGGGTGATCCTGACCTATCCCGTGGTCTTCGGGGGACTGCAGGCCCCGCTGGCCTGGCAGGCGGTCGACACGATGGGCTACTCGCTCGTGGGCGGCGATGGTCCTCGCAGCGACCCGAGCCGGGCTGGCCGTGAACGGCCGGGCTATGTCGTGCTCAGTCACACCGACACCGGGTGGGACCCGGCCACCTGGCTCACGGCACGATCGGTGGCCAAGGTGTCGATCGCCCTGCGCCAATGGGGGACGACCACGGTGGTCGAGCCCGATGAGCCCGAGCTGCCCGCCTATGACCGCGGCGATCATCCGGCAGAGTTCGCCGTACTGATCACGGCCGCCACCGGCGTCACCCCCCGCTTGGAGCATCGAGCCTGGGTATGGCACCTCACTACGACGTCGACTCCGGCGACGATCTCGGCGGCGGAGATGATGGCCTGCGCCGGCCGGGCGACGACTTCAGGGATCGCCGCCGCCACCTCCTGCGTGGTGGGGCGGAGCGGAGGGCTCAGCCCTTTGAGCGGGAGCCCTTCAGCCGGTCGATGAGATCGAGCACCTTGCGGGCCTGGTCATCGGACACGCCGAGGTGGCGCTTGGACCAGTCGAAGGCTCGCAGGAGGTGCTTGTCAGCCCAGATGGCGAAACCGTGGGCATTGCCGTCGCTCGGGCGAGCGCGGTACTCGGTGGACTGGACCACCGCGTGGTCATCGACGCTGAAGTAGTAGAGCGCCAGCGAGCGGCGAGCTCGACCTTCCGGCAGGGTCATCGGCTCAGGGTGGCCGTGGAAGGTGTCGGCCTCGGTGGTGAAGATGACCGAGCGGTTGGCGATTGGGGCGACCTTCTTGCCGCAGGTCTTCATGTCCCGACTCCACAGCTCGAGATCGCCGCCCCAGGATGGATCCCAGTCCTCGTTGAAGTACACGAGGATGTTGACCCGACGCCGCCAGTTCTGATGGAGGGGGTGGACAGTGAAGTCGGCGTGGACGTTGAGGTAGCCACCGCGCATCGACTGATGGAGGCCACCACCCTCAAGGGTCGGGTCGGCGAACATGCCCTCGATGCCGGTGAGCTCGCCCACAAAGGCGATGAACTCGTCGGAGTTGAGCGCGCCGAGGATGGACTGCAGCGTCGGGCCCCAGGTCTCGGGGTGGGTGTTGGAGAACTTGCGCTCGTTGACGTGGGCGTAGGCCTTCCACTCCTCGCTGTCGGAGGCGGGGAACTCGGCGATGGCATCGGCGAGGATGTCAGGGTTCAAGAAGTCCTCGAAGGCGATGTGGGGGAAGGGCGCGCCGGCGGCATAGGCCGCTTTGAGTGCAGGGAGCTGTGCGTTCAGGGCCGGGAGATCGATCACCTCGTGGAGGTTCCCAGCTGTTGCGCTGTCTGTCATCGCACCCATCTCCTCCGTGTGCTCCTTGGCCGGAGCACTCTGTCGATACTATTCCTGGCTCGTGCGGGTCTCGTGGACTACTCGACGGGCTCGAGTTCGAAGAGCAGCTGATACGAGAAGAGGCCGGGAGCCAACTTGAGTCCGGTCCGGTCGAGGGTCCCGAGGGTCCGCATGGATCGGCTCGGCGATGGGCCACCGCGGTCGATCACGGCGATGGGCAGGCCGACTCCGACCTGACGCCGCACGCGCAGCCCGGCCTTGTTGGCCAGGCGCTCGAAGCTCTTGCGGGTGAAGAAGCGAAGGTGACCTGAGTCGAAGATGCCGCGTCGCTCGTAGTCGAAGGATCCGGCGAGCACCTTGCCTCGTGCGTACCAGTGAGCGACGTTGGGGATCGACACGAGGATGACACCTCGAGGGCTCAGGACGCGCTGGACGTCGACGAGCAGGTTGAGTGGCTCGGCGAGGTGCTCGAAGACGTCGGCGCCGATGACCACGTCGAAGTCACTGCCCACCTCGGCCGGCAGCCCGTCGTTGAGGTTGGCCTCCACGAACCCGTCGAGGCGCTCGGAGACGCCATCGAGCTTCTCCATGTCGACGCCGATCACGGTGTGGCCTTGGAGCCGGAGCAGTTCGCCGAACTGTCCGTGCGAGCACCCGAGGTCGAGGATTCGCTTGGGGCCGCCCTCGTCGAGCCAGGTCAGCAGCTGCTGGTGGGACGAGTCGGCGGACGAGGACAGCTTGAGGTCGTAGCCCTCCTCGGCGAAGGCCAGCTCGCCGGAGCCGAAGCCCATCTTGTGGGAGCGGTAGCGCAGGACGTCGATGACGACGTCCTTGGCGTAGCCCATGCCGTCGACGTAGCAGATCTCGTCGCCGTAGTAGGTGGGGATTGGCACCTCGACGATCTTCTTTCCGGCTTCGAGCAACTGGAGGATGATCTCGGTGTCGAAGTCGAAGCCGTCGGAGTTCACCGACAGTGGGATCTCGGCCAGAGCGCTGGTGCGATACGCCCGGTAGCCGCTGTGCCACTCGGAGAGATCGAGACCGGTGACCGCATTGGAGAAGGTACTGAGGATCTTGTTGCCGACGAACTTGTACATCGGCATGCCGCCGGAACGGGCGCCACCTTTGCGCAACATGCGCGAACCAAAGACGGCGTCGGCGTCGGTCTCGGCGAAGGGGCGCACGATGTCCTCGATGACCTCGGGCGCATACTGGCCATCGCCGTGGAGGAGCACCACGATGTCGAGGCCGCGCTCGATAGCCCAGGCATAGGCCGCCTTCTGATTGCCGCCATAGCCAAGGTTCTGGGGCCGACGGATGACCGTGAGAGGAAGGTCGCTGGTTTCCTTGTACTGGAGACCGATCTCGTAGGTCGTGTCGGAGCTGGCGTCGTCGCAGACGATGATGTCCGCCACGCGCGACCGGAAGGACTCGGGGAGGCGGTCGAGGACCTGGGTGAGCGTCGATGCGGCGTTATAGGCCACCACCACGACGCCGACGTTTTCCTGTGACCTCGCTGCCGTACCTTCTGTCATAGTGGGCCCCCCTCGGACCGGATGACGATCCGTTCGATTCTCGAACATACCGCCGAGTCTTGGTCGAGACAAGGCGAGGAGGTAGAATTTTGAAATCCCACGGGGTGAGCGTCCACCTTGTGGAGAGGTCAGGCATTGGCTATCGTCGGGCCATCGTTCGACGAGGCTCCCCGTATCGCAGCCTCGGAGAGGCATTGTCCCTCAAGGACAACAGCCTGAACTTCATGCGCCTAGTGCTGGCCATCTCCGTCATTGTGAGCCACGTATACGACCTGAGCCGCGCACAGATTGCCATCTTCCACAATGGGGAACTCGGGTCGGTGGCGGTATTCGGCTTCTTCGGGATCTCCGGCTACTTGATCGCTCGCAGCGCCGAGACCCACGGGACCCTGCGGTTCCTCTGGATGCGAGCGCTCCGGATCTTCCCCGGCTTCTGGGTGGCGCTACTGATGACCGCTTTCTTTTTCGGGCCCATCGTGTGGCTTGTCATCCACCGCGGGACCCCCCACGCCGGCCTCGGCCACTACTTCTCCCCGACGAGGCACATCTTTCTCCCCACGACGTCGCCGGTGAATTACGTGCTCAGCAACTGGTGGCTCGAGATGCGCCAAATCTGGATCTCGGGCACCATGCACAACGGTTCGCTGTGGACCCTCTACTACGAGTTCATCTGCTACCTGGTGCTGGCCGGCTTGGCTCTGGTCGGACTGCTCAGACGCCGACTCTCGGTGGTGGTGCTGACGGGAGGAATCTTCGTGGCGATCGGGGCCATTGCCCTCGTCCCGGGGTGGAACAGCCACTTCAACGTGTTCTACAACTGGGTGCCGATGAACATCCTGAAGTTCCTGGCGGTGTTCCTCGTCGGAACGCTGCTCTACCTCTACCGCGATTCGGTGCCCGACTCGGGCTGGCTGGCGATCGGCTGCTCGGCCGTGGCCTATGGCTCGCTGTGGCTGACGCCCTCGACCGACCGCCTCGCCCTGTGCATCACGATCACCCAAGTCTTCATCCCGGCGCTGGTCTACCCGGTGCTGTGGCTGGGAGCTCACCTGCCCTTCCGTCGGGTCGGCACCGTCCACGACTACTCCTATGGGGTCTACCTCTATGGCTTCCCCGTGCAGTTGTTCGTCATCGCCCTCCTCGACCAGCACTGGCCGCGCCCCGTGGTCCTCGTGCTGACCCTGCTCCTGACCGTCCCCTTCGCCCTGGCCTCTTGGTGGGTGGTGGAGCGCAACGCGCTGCGGCTCAAGTCCCTCAGCCTGCGACGCTCGAGCGCGTCGGACGCCGAGGCCGGTTGAGTCACCCGGTCTCGCGATGAGTACGATGGGGTCCTGATGCGCCCCACCTTCGCTGCCGTCCGGCTGGCGCCACCGGTGCACCCGGAGGCGATCGGGTGAAGGAGGCCTGCGGCGTCTTTGGCGTCTACGCCCCAGACCGCGACGTGGCCCACGCCACCTACGACGGCATCTTCGCCCTGCAGCACCGAGGCCAGGAGTCGGCCGGCATGGCGGTGGCTGATGGGGACACCATCACCGTCGTGAAGGACACCGGCCTCGTGGCCTCGGTCTTCGATGACCGGACACTCTTTGGTCTGACGGGCAGCCACGCCATCGGTCACACGCGGTATTCGACCGCAGGATCCATGGACTGGACCAGCGCCCAGCCCGTCTATCGGCCGGTGGGACCGAGCGGCTTCGCCCTTGCTCACAACGGGAACCTGACCAACACCACCGAGCTCTCCGAGCAACTCGGAGTATTGCCCGGCCTCGAGCTGACCGATTCCGACACCTTGGCGGAGTTGATCTCGAGGTCGTTCCCCCACGAGGCCGGAGGCGTCGACGCGCTGCAGTCAGCGCTGCGCGAGGCGCTGCCGCGGGTGGAGGGCGCATTTTCGCTGACCATCCTCGATGCCACTCACATCTATGGGGTGCGCGACCCGCATGGCTTCCGACCACTCTGCCTGGGTCGCTTCGGGTTCGAGGACGCACCGGAGGGTTGGGTGCTGGCGTCGGAGTCTCCGGCACTCGATGTCATCGGTGCCCACTTCGTGCGGGAGATCGAGCCCGGCGAACTCGTGACGATCGGCCCCGAAGGGGTGACGTCAGAGTTCTACGTGGACCAGGGCTCGACCGCCGAGCACCTGTGCATCTTCGAGTTCGTCTACTTCGCCCGGCCTGACAGCTTCCTGCGCGGTCGCGAGGTCCACGGGGCCCGCCGCCGGATGGGCCAGCTCCTCGCCGAGCAGGCCCCGGTCGAGGCCGACATGGTCATGGGCGTGCCCGACTCGGGTATCCCGGCGGCCGAGGGGTTCGCCCTGGCGTCAGGGACCCCCTATGGCCAGGGCTTGGTGAAGAACCGCTACATCGGTCGAACCTTCATCGACCCCAACCAGTCAAACCGCGACAAGGGTGTGCGCCGCAAGCTCAACCCACTACGCGAGAACATCGCCGGCAAGCGCCTCGTGGTGGTCGACGACTCGATCGTGCGCGGGACTACCACCCGGGCACTGGTGCGGATGTTGCGCGAGGCCGGCGCCGCCGAAGTCCACCTGCGGATCTCGTCGCCGCCATTCAAGTGGCCCTGCTTCTACGGCATCGACACCCCGACCCGCGGCGAGCTGCTCGCCGCTACCCACGAGCTCGATGAGATCGTGGAGTACATCGGCTGCGATTCCCTCGCCTACATCAGCCTCGAGAACCTGCGTTCCGCCATCGGCGTGGCCGATGGCTTCTGTGATGCCTGCCTCTCTGGTGAGTACCCGACCCCATTGCCGGTCACCCTGCGCACCAGTGCGTCAGAGTCATCGGCCGACGCTCGCGCCGGGGCGCCGATCGACCTCCAGCCGGCCCTTCCGGGAGTCTGACCATGTCCGAACAGTCGAGTGCTACCTATGCCGCCGCCGGCGTAGACATCGCCGCAGGCGACGCCGCTGTCGAGGCCATCAAGGATGTTGTCGCCTCCACTTCTCGTCCTGAGGTCCTCGGTGGCATCGGCGGCTTCGGTGGCATGTTCGCCCTCGACACCAGCCGCACCCCTAACCCCGTGCTCGTCTCGTCCACCGACGGTGTGGGCACCAAGCTCGAGGTCGCCCGTCTCGCCGACCGCTTCGACACGGTGGGGATCGACCTCGTGGCCATGTGCGTCGACGACCTGGTCTGCATCGGCGCCGAGCCCCTGTTCCTGCTCGACTACGTGGCCGTGGGGGCTGTCGACCCTGACCGGATCGCCGAGGTCGTCGGTGGCGTGGCGGAGGGCTGCCGCCAGGCCCGCTGCGCCCTGCTCGGTGGAGAGACTGCGGAGCACGGCGGCGTCATGGGTGCTGATCATCTCGACATCGCCGGATTTGCCGTGGGTGTCCTCGAGCGAGGCACAGAGCTGGGCTCGGGGCGCGTGGAGCTTGGCGACATCCTCATCGGCCTCGCTTCGCCGGGCCTGCGGTCCAATGGCTACTCGTTGGCGCGTCACGTGCTGCTTGAGCGGGCCGGTCGCTCCCTCGACGACCCCGCCTGGGAGGGAGCCGAGGTCACGGTGGCCGACGAGCTGCTCCGTCCCTCGGTGATCTACTCGCCCGCCATCCTCGATGTGCTCGAGGCTTGCCCGGGTGCCGTCCACGCCATCGCCCACATCACCGGAGGTGGCATCCCCGGCAACCTCAACCGGGTGCTTCCCGAGCATCTCGACGCGACGGTGGATCGCTCGACCCTCGCGGTGCCGGAGATCTTCAGCGAGATCGCTCGCCTCGGAGCGGTGGCTCCCGAGGAGATGGACCGGGTGTTCAACATGGGCATCGGCATGATCCTGGCCGTGGCGGCCGATCGAGCCCACGACGTCCTCTCCGGCCTCGCCTCCTCGGGCGTGACGGCAGCCATCATCGGGACGACCGTTCCGGGAAGTGGAAAGGTGATCTTGTGAGCGACCTTGATCCGACCAGGGCGGCATTGGCCGCCCACCTGCGTGAGCACTCCGTGAAGACCGGAGACTTCGTCCTCAAGTCCGGCAAGCGTTCGAGCTGGTTCATCGACTCGAAGCAGACGGTCTGTCGGCCCGAGGCCATGGTGCTCGTCGCCGAGGCGCTTCTCGAGCTGATCCCCGACGACGCCACCGCCATTGGTGGCCTGACCATGGGGGCAGATCCGGTGGCCTTCGTGACCGGTGGCATCGCCGCCACCAAGGGCCGCAATCTCAAGATCTTCAGCGTCCGCAAGGAGGTCAAGGACCATGGGGCCGGAGGCCGCATCGCTGGAGCGCTCGAGCCGGGTGACCGGGTGGTGATCACTGAGGACACCGTGTCGCGAGGGACCTCGCTGCTCGAGGCAGCCCGAGCGGTCGAGGAGTTCGGCGCCAAAGTGGTTCTCCTCACCGCCATCGTCGACCGAGGCGGTTCGGCCGAGCGCCTAGCGGCCGCCGAGGGCTGGGCCTTCCGGGCGGTGCTCAGCGCGCCGGACCTGGGATTCGACTACGAGGGTGGCGCTGAGGCCTGAGCCAACCCGGCTCGTCGTATCGGCGAGTCCTAGGCTGTCGGCCATGCCCACCTACGAGACCCTGCTCGTCGACATCGCTGACGGTGTCGCCGTCGTCACCCTCAACCGACCCGAGGTGATGAACTCGTTCAACGCCACCATGCGTTCTGAGCTCACCAGCCTCTGGGCTACCTTGCGCGAGGACGACGAGGTGCGCTGCATCCTGGTCACTGGCGCCGGCGACCGGGCCTTTTGCACCGGGATCGACCGGACCGAGGCCATGGGGGACATCGACACCGAATCCGACGGCCTTGACGGCTACATCACGCCCTTCATGTTCGACGACCCCGGCAAGGCGATGTGCCCGAAGGCCAACGAGCTCTGGAAGCCGGTGGTCTGCGCGGTCAATGGGATCGCCTGCGGGGGAGCGTTCTACCTGCTCGGCGAGGCCGATGTCATCGTGGCCGCCGACACCGCCACCTTCTTCGACCCGCACGTCACCTACGGCATGACCGCCGCCTTTGAGCCCATGCAACTGGTGGGGAAGATGGACTTCGGCGACCTCGTGCGCATGTCGTTGATGGGCGCCTCGGAGCGGCTGAGTGCGGCCCGAGCCATGGCGTCGGGACTGGTGTCCGAGGTGACTGCACCAGAAGATCTGCTCGAGGCGGCGATGTGGATCGCTCGGACCATCGCTGCGTCACCCGCCCTGGTCACCCAGGGCACGCTGCGAAGCCTCTGGATGGCCAGAGAGCTCTCCCGACGCCAGGCGCTCGACCAGGCCTACCTGATGACGGCACTCGGCACCGACAAGCAGAGCCTGGCTGCCGGCCAGGAGCGATTCAGTTCGGGGACTCGCCTCGAGTGGCGGTTGCGCTGAGCTCGACCGCTTCGAAGGCCTCGATGATCTCTCGGCACCAGTCGTCGAGCTCGGCGGCGTGGTCGGACGAGGTGGCCCCGGTGCGCACGATCACAAGGTCAAGTGGCGGGACCGCCACGATGCGCTGACCTTCGAAGCCATTGCACCAGAAGGTGCCGAGGTGGTCGCCGGCCACCCAGGTCTGGAGCGAGTACCAGCGGCCGTCGTCGGGATCGAGCGAGATCGGCACTCGGAGCCCATCGATCCAGGATTCGCTGACCAGGCGCTGTGACCCAGCAAGACCGCCCCGACAGAGCATCAGGCCGAATCGGGCGAAGTCCCGGGCAGTGGCGTTGACATAGGACGAGGCCACGAAGGTCCCCGCCGCGTCGAAGGTGGGCGTCGCCGTCGTCATGGCGAGCGGGCCGAAGAGCCGCTCGGCGAGGAAGCGGGCCATGGCGTCCGGGCCGCCGAGATGGTCGCCGACGAGCCGAGAGATGATGTTCGTCGTCCCCGAGGAGTAGTTGTAGCGGGTGCCGGGTTCGGCGGCCAGAGGCCGGTCGGCGGCAAAGTGGGCCATGTCGTCCTTGCCGGATCCGAAGAGCATGTCGATGACGTCGCTGGCCCCGGAGTCCTCATAGTCCTCGGCGAAGGCGAGCCCGTCACGCATGGCGAGCAGGTGCCGCAGGGTGATGGCCCTGCGAGGATCGCCCGGGCCGGACCACTCGGGAACGGCGGCGGGGGCATCGAGGTCGAGGCGACCTTCGTCGACCAGCATGCCGACCACGACGCAGAGCATCGTCTTGGCCATCGACCAGCTGAGCAAGGGCACCTCGGAGGTCACGGGAGTCGGCTCGGAGACGAAGGACCCGAGGGTGCCGTGGTACCGCTCGGCCACGATTCGGCCCCGGTGGACGACCACCACCGAGTGGGTGGTGGCGAGCGGGCCATCGTCGTCGACTGCCGCGTCGAGCAGCACGGACAGGTCCACCGGTGATGCTGCGGTCGACCAGTCGGCGTCGGGCCACTCGCCGTTCAGGTACCCGCCGGTCACGCCGGCGGGAGCGGAGGCGTCGCTGGTCATGCGGGTCGTGGGGCGGTGAGCTCGGTGACGTTGTCGAGCAGGACCCGGCGGCGATCGGCGTCGCTCAGCTTGGCCAACTCAGGGACATAGTCGAGGGGCTCGGGCATACCTTCGATGTGTGGCCAGTCGGAGCCGAACAGGACGCGCTCAGGCCCCATCAGGTCGACCACCTCATTGACATCGTCCTCCCAGAACGGGTTGATCCACCAATTCCGCTGCAGGGTGAGCGTGGGATCCTCGGTGAAGTAGCCCGGCATCTTGTTGTGGGTCGAGCGAAGCTTGGCGAAGACATCGGGAAGGAAGGTGGACCCGTTCTCGATCGAGGCCATGCGGACGTTCGGATGCCGGTCGAAGAGCTTCTCGAAGATGCTGGTGATGACGAAGTCTCCAGCCGCCCGCTCGATCCCGAAGGACTTGATGGACGGCTTCCAGCCCCCCGAGAATGTGGCTCCGAATCCCTCGTCGGCATAGCCGTTGGTGGCCCAGCCGCTGTCGCCGGCGTGGATCACCACCGTGATTCCTGCCTCGTTGACCCGCGCCCAGAATGGGTCGAATGACTCATCGAAGGGCGATCGCCGGCCGGTCACCGTGGTGGGGGCGGCGGCGCGCATCACGATCATCCGGGCGCCTCGGTCGAGTGCCCACTCAAGCTCAGCCACCGCCCAGTCCACGTCGGCCAGGGAGAGATACGGAGCGGCAAAGATCCGGTCGTCTCCTCGGTCAAAGCCCCAGTCTTCGTCGAGCCAGCGGTTGAAGGCCGAGAAGGTGGCGCAGACGGCATAGGGATCCTCACGCAGGAGCTCTTCGTAGAGCATGGCCAAGGTGGGGAACAACCACACCGCACTCAGGCCGTGCTCGGCGATGGTGGCCACCCTCGCCGCCCGATCGCGATAGGCCGGTCGGATCTCCTCGCGCACGGTCAGGAACTCGAGCGGGTTGCGACCATCAGGGTTGCCTCGGAAGTAGTCGTGCATGGCGCCGGGAGGGGCGGTGGGGTTGAAGGTCGGGTTGGTGACGGCCCGGCTGACCTTGCCACCCACGACGTGGTAGCGGCGACCATCGATCTCGCACCACTGCACGCAGCGCGAGCCCAGCGCGGGGTCGAGATGTCGGGTGAAGGCGTCGAGCGCCTCGTAGTAGTGGTTGTCAGCATCGAACGGCTTGTAGCCCAGATCGTCCATGTCTCTCCTCGAACAGTCCCCGAACGTTAGGTCAGCATCAAACGCCTGTCCGATGCAAGACGGCGTTCTGACCGCTCTCTACCGGCTGGCACTACTCTTTCGAAAGGTGAAGTGTTGTGACACGCGAATGTGGTGGGGGTGAGCATGGCAAAACGTAACAGGACACCTCGTCAACGCGTTGTCGTGAAGCACTCCACCGTTACGTTATTGCGGCCCTTCCTGCGCTGGTCCAACGGCCGCAATGCCTGGGTCCTGCGGTTCGTGGGCAATTCCATCGGCCCGGTCCTGGTGCGCGAAGGAGAGGGCATCCAGGGCAAGGGTTCCGAGAGCTGGATGACTCCGCCGATCCCGCTCGACGACTACACCGACGACAAGACGGGCAGGTCACCTGGTCCTGAGCTCATCGAGGAGGAGTCGGACTAGCCCGACCGCCGTCACAGCAGCGTGCGAGCATTTCCGGCCATGTCCGACCATTCCCTTCCAGCGCCCGAGGTGCTCCTCGAGGTCTCGACTCGCGGTAAGGGGACGCTGATGGTCTGCGACCGTCCGGTCCGTCTCGCCACCCGCCATGCCACCTGCGCACTGCTCTGGCTCTGCACCGCTGCCGAGAAGCGGCTGGCCGTCGACGAGTTGGCGCCGGCGCTGTGGCCGACGGCCGCCGAGAGCCGCCTGGGCCGCCGCCTGGCCACCATGACCTGGCAGATCCGTCGCGGCCTCGAAGAGGCTGCTCACCTGGTGGAGCGAACCCCTGAGGCGCTCCGCATCGATGCCGCAGGGGTGAGGGTGAACGTGCTCGAGGCGCGATTCGCGGCGCAGCGAGCGCTGACCAATGGCCGACCTATCCCGGAGTGGGCGGTCGAGGAGCTCTCGGCGGAACACTGCACGCCGTTCGCCGAGATGGCATGGGTCGTCGAACTCAACGCCGTCAATGCCGAGCTGCTCGCCCGGTGATCTGACCGTTCGCCCGAACGAAGATCTGAGAGACTCTTGCGTCATGGGTGCTCGTCTCGGTCTCGCGCTCGCCGTCCTCTGTCTCGCCGTCCTCATGGCGCCGATGGTGACGGCTTCGAGCGCACCCGCTCCTCGGGCGACCGTCACCGCCGGTCCGCTCGCCACACCCGCCTTCGACGGCAACCCCTGCGGCCATCCGGCCCGTGATGATCCGTCCTGCCCGACCTGGAACCGCTGCTCGCGGCTTGCTAGCTGCACTGGCGACGCCCCAGACCCCACGATCATCAAGGCCGGAGCGGCCTTCCTGGCCATCAGCACGGGCACGCCCCTCGGCAACTCGCTTCAGGTGCTCGTCTCGGACCACGCGACCTCCGGATACCACGCATGGCCCATGGGTCAGTGCCCGACCCCCGGCGGCTCGGTGGCCTGCCGTCTGCGTTATGGATCCTCAGCCTTTGGGATCGACGGCCGACAAGGACTCCCTTCCTGGACCCTCCCGGGGACCCAACTCGCTCCCGCCGCCGCCTTCCTCGATGGGCGATGGGTGCTCTACTTCGCCGGGCGCAGCGCCAGTACTGGGCGGTACTGTCTCGGCGTGGCTGTGCTCGATGAGCGCTACGCCGGACGGGCGACGGCGATCAGGTTGCCCACGGACCCGACGTCGCCTCCCCTGTTCATCGCGCCGCCCACCTCGACCGGTCCGCTGCGCTGCGAACCACCGAGTCGCTTCGGACGGACCATGGGGCTCGTCGACCCATCGGTGTTCGTCGACCCGGTCGACGGCACTCCCTGGCTGGCGTACAAGGCGAACGATGGCTCGAGCCCGCTCGCCGCTGTCCTGCTTGCTCAGCAGCTCACCCCTGATGGCCTTCACCTGACCGGCAAGGCCCACTTGCTCCTCACCCAGGACTCAGCGTCCTTGCCCTGGGAGGCAACCATCGAGAACCCTGAGATGGTGCAGATCCAGGGTCGGTATCGGCTGCTGTTCTCTGCCGGGCCGTGGAACACCGCCGGCTATAGCGAGGCCATGGCGACCTGCACCGGACCGTCTGGCCCATGCCGACAGCCCAACCGACCGTTCCTGACGAGCACACCGACGGCGGTTGGCCCGGGAGGTGGCTCGGTACTGACGGTGGACGGGACGCTCGACATGGCGGTGGCGGCCTGGAATCCCACCTGCGTGGGGTATCCCGGCCAGTCGACCCCATCGGGATGCAGCACCGGTGCCCGTCGTCTCTTCGTGGTGCCGCTCGAGGTCAGCGGTCGCCCTCGCTAGCGTGACGACGTGACGGACGAGCCTCGCCAGGACACCGAATCCCACGCCACCTGCGCGGCCTGCGGCGGCGTGCCAGCTCTGGCCTATAGCTCCGGGGACGGAGTGGTCTGGCTCTGCCCCGCCTGCGCTGCCGGCGAGGGCCTGGGCTGTCCCTAGATCGCCCCGACGACGCCCACGGCCACGGTGAAATAACTCCAGGGCTTCGGGCCTTTGACATAGCGCTGGTCGCAGCGCTCGAGGGTGAAGCCGGCATCCTCGAGCAGCGCTACGGGATCGCGCGACAGGTGGCAGCCATCGGCCAGTCGACGCTCGAGCGGGTCGATGCGCTGCTGCCAGCGCGCCACGCCTGGCTCGGGGGAGCGACCGTGCTCGAGCAGGTGCAGGCGCCCCCCGGGCCGCAGGATCCGGGCGACCTCGCTCAGGGCGCGGCCGGGGTCGGGGATGGTGCACAGCGAGAAGGTGCAGAGGGCGGCATCACACGAGGCGTCGGGCAGCTCGACGGCTTGACCGTCGAGTCCGACATGGAGCACCGGGATGGCGGCGGCAGCGATGCGCTCCTCGGCAATCCGCCGAGCCGTGGCGGCCGGCTCGACGGCGAAGACCTCGGTGACCTCATCGGGGTAGTGGGGGATGTTGAGGCCCGAGCCGAAGCCGATCTCAAGGACCCGACCGGAGAGTCCCTCCATCGCTGCTTGGCGGAATCGCTCGATGCCCTTGGCACCGCACGTGAGCTCGACGAGCCTCGGGACGACGTGATCGCGGTAGAGGCCCATGGGGGGCAAGGTAGCGGAGCATCGCGTTCCTCGCGGTGCTACGTTCAGCGCATGGCTTCTGACACTCGAACTGACAAGACAACGGTGCGCCGATTGGCGGCCTTCGTCTCCATTGCGCTCGTCTTGGCCGGGTGCTCCACATCGAGCACCTCGGCGCCAACGACGACCACCCTCCCGCATGTCGATGACGTCTATGCCAAGCGCTACTGCGAGGTCCTTCTCGTCGACCCGGCGGCGCCAGGCGGTCCGACCGCCCGGGTGTACAGCTCATTCCCGATGAGCGATTGCCCGGAGGCGAAGTGGAAGACCCTAGAAACCACGGCCCTGGCCAAGGAGAACAAGGTACCGATCGCCCTGCTCAATGGTCCGCGCTACTGGGCCATGGATTCGATCTCCAAGCTTCGGACGGGCAAGAAGGTCACCACCACCTTCGGCGGCATTGTGATGGACGAGGAGGCCACGGTGGCCCTCGGCGACCTCGCCAAGGCGCAGACCCGCTACGTGACCCACGAGGTTGATCGCAAGGCGTCGTTCACCTTCAAGGCCGGACGCACGGTCAGTGAACTCACCAGCGCGGACGGCTCCGTCTACGTCATGCAGTCCTGGAGCCAGCAGATCGACCCGACCCTGACCGCCGCCGCGCTGCCCGGCCTCGCAGACAAGCTCTCCCTGCCCACCGGTTGGAGCTACGCCACCCGCAAGCTCACCTCGCCACTAGTGGTCCAGACCACCGGCAAGGTGGCCCACGTCCTCCAGGACGACTTTGGCGATAGCTACTCGCTCGAGACCGCGGGCTAGCCAGACTGGGCGGGCGGTCGACTTCTGGTCGATGGGAGGTGGTGAACGGTGCCGTGACCCACGAGCCTGAACTCACCAGCCCATCGACCTCTGTGCCCCCGGCGGTGGCGTGCTCAACCTGGTGGCCAAGGCCTGGTCACGACGCCCCCTTCACCAAGCCAACCTCGACGGAGTGGATCTGGGGAAGAACGAGCGCTGGGAGTGCTGGGTCATCGTGGCCGGCAACCTCGAGGTGTCCTCCATCTCTTCGGGCATCGACGTGATCGACTCGGCCCACGTTCGGTGTGCCCAAGTAGGATCACATTGATGTCTGAGGTCTCAGCCCCGCCGGCGATTTCGCTCGTGAAGCCTCGGCAGTTCGCTGGATTCAATGGTCTCCGCGCCATCGCCGTGGTCTGCGTGGTGGTGCTCCACACAGCAGCACAGTCGCGCTACTCGATGCGCGCTCCTCTTGGATTCCTCACTGCTCGTGGCGACGTCGGGGTCACGATCTTCTTCCTGATCTCGGGCTTCCTCCTCTATCGGCCCTTCGCCGTCTCCAACTTGGCCGGCCTGGATCGACCGAACCCTCTTCGCTACTTCGAGCGTCGCCTCCTGCGGATCATCCCCGCCTACTGGCTGGCGCTGACGGTGCTCTCGGTCATGGGGCAGATCTCACTTGGCGGAGGCTGGCAGGGCCTGGTGTCCCATTACTTCTTTCTCCAGATCTACTTTCCCCAAGAGATCTTCTTGGGCATCACTCCGGCTTGGTCGCTGTGCACCGAGATGTCCTTCTATCTGTTTCTGCCTTTCTATGCGGCAGCCATCGGATATCGCAGGAAGACGGAGCGCAGCCAGCTCAGGCGTGAGCTCATCGGGATTGCAGGCATGTTTGTCATCAGTTTCGGCGTCCGGTTCTGGCTGTTGAGCCAGCCGATCTTCAAGGCTGTCAATGGCCACGTGGTCGCCATCTGCAAGCCACACTGCTCGACGAGTACCCCCCTTTCCTCGCTTGTGTCAACCTGGCTGCCCGCCCGTATCGACCTCTTCGGTGCCGGGATGCTCATCGCACTCCTTAGCGCCTGGTACGCAGGGCACCGCAACGAGCCTCGATTCCTCTCGAACCGCTGGATGCCCTCAATGAGCTGGCTGCTGGCGATCTGCGCCTTCGTAGTGAGCGGCCTGCTGATCACCGATCACCACATCATCAACTTCACCTCCCTCCGCGTTCGCATGCTCGCTGAGCCGCTCTCCGTCTTCACGGCCTTCTTCCTGATCGTCCCCGCCGTCTTCGGACCGCAAGACCGCTCCGTCGTGCGATGGCTGCTGCGCTGCTGGCCCGTAGCCTCTCTCGGCGTGGTGTCCTACGGCATCTACCTGTGGCATCTCAACATCATGTTCATGGTTCGCAACTTCATTCGTGGCCACCACTACTGGATGACCTTCTTCCATGTCTTTGCTCCGACCCTTGCCCTGGCGACCCTGGTGGCCACCATCAGCTACTTCGTCGTCGAGAAGCCGGCGTTGCGGTTGAAGGGCCGGCTTGCCTGGTGGTCATCCCCCAGCGCCGCGACCGAAGACCGGTCGCAATAGCGCCCGTATTGCCACTCAACGAAGCGGTTGCCTGAGGGACGGGTCCACGCCAGGCCAGCGCCGGGTTTGATGGAGTCGCTGCAGGGTGATCAGCATCCCTAAGAAGCTCAGCGCGCTTGGGGGTACGGCAAGGGAGGCCTGCGGCGGCGTTGGAGTGAACGACAAGGGTCCGCCTTGAGCGCATCGTGGTCCAGGGCTTCGCCGAGGAGGCCCGCCAGGTCTGGTGAGCCTCAGACGGCCGGGACCAGGGCATGGGCCAGGCTGGTGACCCGGCTGGCCGGTGCCGGAGCCTCGATGAGCACCTGGGTCGAGCCGACGAGCATGGTCAGGGCGGTGACGCTCCCGTGCCGGCTGGGCACCGTGGCGAGGTAGGCCGAGTCGCCGATGCCGCAGAGGTGTCGGGCGAGGTGCCCGGTGGCCGTGACGTCACTGGCCCATCGGGCGAACCCGCGTGGGGAGACGAACATCGAGTACGTGATCCGGACTCGTTGGGCCGAGCTTGAGATGGGATAGACGCAGACCGTCTCGCGCGGGTTCGATCGCGGCGCTGGCGTCTCGACGATCCGACCGACGGTTGCCGCCAGCTGGGTGGTGGAGACCAGGGTGCACGACGAGGCGCTCATCGTGTGGCCAGTCATGGCCATCGGGTGTGCGGGCATCACCATCGTCGTGGCAGCGTTCGGGCGGCTGACGAGGAAGACCACGCCGATGGCGAGGTTGGCCGTCAGCAGCAGCGCGATGCCGCCGAGGGTGAAAGCTCGGGTCCGTGCGCTCATGTCACTTCGGTGCGCTCAGGGAGATCTGCGTGCCGCTCACGTACGAAATGGCCTCGAGGGCGTCCGATGGTGTCCACCCGTTCTTGGGCGGGTTCTTGAGCGTGTCCTTGCCATCAGCCGAGAGGTAGGAGTTGAGCGTCGGGTTCAAGGTGCCGTGGAAGGCGGGTGGGGCACCGGAGATGAACTTCTCGACACCCTTGGTGTTGATGACGTTGAACCCGTCGGAGTGCGAGACGTCATAGGTGATGGGCTGGTGGGTCATCCAGTCGATGGGCGCCGGGTCGTCGACTGATTGGCGAGTGGCCGTGGCACCGAAGAACGCCTCAAGCTTGGTGGTGTTGGCCGGCGAGGTGCGAACCATGGTCCAGGTCGCACCAACCATCTTGGCGTAGGCGGCAAGTCGTTCCTGGGTGTCGCGCTCGGGATCGACGGACCACTCGAGAAGCACCACGTTGCTCCGTTGCTTTGCTGCGTCGACGGAGGCCTGCACGCTCAGCAGGTTACCGGTGGTGAACGGGCACACGTCTGGGCAGAGCGTCAAGAACGGAACGGCGAAGACCGTCTTACCGACCAGGCTGCCGATGGTGGTGGTGGCACCGGTCTGCGTGGTCAGCGGGATGGACGCGATGTCGGCAGGAACGTTGCGCGTCCCAGCGGTGCCGATCGACGCCGCAGGCTTGGGTGGCGTGCTCGAGCATGCGGCGAGCAGCATGCCGCCGACCAGCAGGGGGATAGATCGGCGAATCCAGCACGAGACGGATTGGGTGGCGGGCATGGGGGTCCTCCTTGGGGCCGGCATCAGCTGGCCTCGGTCCTGGCATCATCGGGCTCGGTGACGAGGCGCAGGCCGGCTGCGGGCGCGGCGTCGATCGGGGTGCGGATCGGAAGGGAGAGCACCCAGATCAGGGCGACCCCTACCACCTCGAGAAGGTGATGGGTCTCGGCCAGCATCGGCGTCTCGCCGCGTCCGATGTCGATGACGGCGATCACCAACATCGACAGGGCGAACAGCGTGGCGATCGGCCGGATCACCCGAGACAGCGACGGCCGCAGGGCGATGGTGAGCAGTGCGACGGAGAAGGTGAGGCCCCACACGGCGAGGTGGTGCTCCATGTGGGCATCACTCGAGGTGGCGAGGATCTGGGGGATCACGTCGGCGAGCAACGCGAGGCCAACCACGAACAGCGCCACGCGAGCCACGAGGCGGCGAATCTTGGCTGATCGCCTGGTGGCATCGACGATGAGTGAGGCGAAGTCAGGGGAGGGCGGCGCCGGATCGCCTCGCAGAGTTGCATCCATCTGCAGCATCTCGCGGCGCAGGAACCGGCAGGGCATGCATCGCGCCGCGTGGGCGGTGGCGGCCGCCACCTCGGTCAGCTCCGCCTCTCCGTCGAGGTCGGCCGAGAGGATCTCGATCGCTTGAGTGCAATCCACGTCACACAAGTCGTCCCTCGGGGCTGAGAAGTTCCCGGAATATTGCGGTGATTGGTCTGGCGGCCTGACGATAGCCTGACCCCCGTGGATCCTGTGACCCATCTGGCGATCGAGGCGCGTTCGGGCGACCCCCGTGCGATCGCCGCCTTCGTTCGGGCCACCCAGCAGGACGTCTGGCGGCTGTGCTCGCTGGTGGGCCGACGTGGCGAGGCGGATGACCTCACGCAGGAGACCTACCTGCGTGCGCTCCAGGCACTCGGGCAGTTCCGAGGAGACAGCCCGGTCAAGGTCTGGCTGGCCGGGATTGCCCGACGGACCTGCTCTGATGACTTTCGCAAGAGCTACCGCTCGCGACGGCTCGTCGACCGGCTGGTCGGCGAGCACCTCACTGGGATACAGACCGCCGACCACACGCCTTCGGGCGTGACCGTCCTGCTTGACGGCCTCGACCACGATCGCCGCACCGCCTTCGTCATGACCCAGATGCTGGGCTTCAGCTACACCGAGGCTGCGGCCGCCTGTGAGGTGCCGATCGGCACCATCCGGTCACGTGTCGCTCGGGCTCGGGCCGACCTGGCGATCGAGGTCCGCAGGGCCGAAGCGCTCTAGGCGGACCTGCTCGCAGCTCAGGCCGTCTGGCCCTGGAGCTCGCGCCAGGTACCGCGAGGGCCTGCGGGCTCCTTGGGCAGGCCGAGGACCATTTCGCCGATGATGTTGCGCTGCACCTGTGAGGTCCCGGCATAGATCGTCCCCGCCCGGGCCACCATGAAGCTCCCGGCCCACGAGGCGCTCGAGTTGGCGGCTCCGGGCTGGTCGGTGTGGAACGAGCTCATCGGCCACCGGCCCGAGGGGACCATGGCCTCAGGGCCGAGGATGTCGATGGCCAGCTCGGTGGTGACCTTGTGGTGCTCGCTCCAGAAGAGCTTGAAGATCGAGGCGTCGGGGCCGGGGTGGCCACCGGCGAGGAACTTCGTCAGGGTGCGCATGCCGAGGAAGCGCATGACCTCGACCCGGCTGTAGGCGGCGGCGATCCGCTGGCGGATGACGGGATCGTCCCCGCGACCGGACTCGCCAGCCAGGGCGATGAGCCGATCGATCTCGGTGCGGAACATGATCGGGAAGGTGGCGGCCGCCTCGCCCCGCTCGTAACCGAGCAGGGTCATGGCCACCGACCAGCCGTTGTTCACGCCTCCGACGACATTGTCGACGCTGGTGCGAGCTCCGGTGAAGAAGACCTCGTTGAACTCTGAGTCCCCGGTCATCATCCTGATGGGCCGGACTTCGACACCCTCTTGATCCATGGGCACGAGCAGGAAGGTGATGCCCTTGTGCTTGACCACATCGGCGTCGGTGCGGGCAAGGACGAAGATCCAGTTGGCCAAGTGGCCGGCCGAGGTCCAGATCTTCTGGCCCTCGATCACCCACTCGTCGCCGTCGAGCGTGGCTCGGGTGCCCACGTTGCCGAGGTCGGACCCGGCGTTGGGCTCGGAGTAGCCCTGACACCAGAGGTCCTCGCCCGAGAGGATGCGGGGCAGGAAGTGCGCCTTCTGCTCGTCGGTGCCCCACTGCAGGATGGTGTTGCCCACCATCTGGATGCCGAAGGTGTCGTTCTCGGTGCCCATGGGGGCTCCGGCCCGGTAGAACTCTTCGGCCAGGATCACCTGCTCGAGCTCGCTCAGGCCCCCGCCCCCGTACTCGGCGGGCCAGGAGGCGGCGAGGAGCCGGTTGGCGTGCAGGGTCGTGCGCCACTCGGCGGCGAAGGCCCGGGCCTCGTCGGCCTCCATCGACCCGAGGCCGGTGAAGCCGGCCGGCAGGTGCTCGTCGAGGAAGGCGGCGATCTTGGCCCGGTAGGCCTCGGCGTCAGGGGAGTAGGTCGGATCCATGAGGCGAACCTAGCCGTCGGCGCTCGTGGCTCGCGGAGCACCTCGAGGCGGCGGCAGACAGAAGTTGTCGTGTTGTGGTCATCTTTGGTGAAACTCGACAAAGCCGCTCCTGGACGCCCGACGCGGCAGGCCATCTACCGGCAGCTCGGCGAGGCGGTGGCAGGGCTGGACCACCAGCTCGGCGGCCTTCTGACCTCGGCGGAGGCTGGTTCGATCTGGACCTTGATCCGGCACGTGGAGGTGCACCACTCCACCGCACTCGAGGGCTCGGTATGGCCAAGTTTGAAGTGACGAAAAGGTAAAGTTTGAGTCGACGAAATGGTAAAGTTTTGTGATGGAGCACGCCATGGACCGGAGTGACGCCTATCGAGAGCGGGTCGTCGACGCCGTCCTCGATGCATACCTCCAAGGACTCTCCGCCGTTGCCATCGAAGGGCCGAAGGCGGTGGGCAAGACGGCGACGGCATCACGGAAGGCAGCAACCGTCTTCGAGCTCGACCGACCCCACGTCCGGGAACTCGCCGAGGCTGACTTCGGCCAGTTGCTGAGATCCCCAACGCCGATCCTCTTCGACGAATGGCAGCGCTACCCACCATCACAGGACCTGATCCGTCGCGCCGTCGACGCCGACACGTCGCCCGGCCAGTTCATCCTGACGGGCTCGGCCTCGCCGTCATCGGCTCCGACGCACACGGGGGCCATGCGGATCGTGCGGCTCCGGATGCGACCGATGACGTTGTTCGAGCGTGGAGTTGGGGCCGCCACGGTAAGCCTGACGGAGATGGTGGCGGGATCGCGACCGGAGGTCCGAGGACAGACTACGACCAACCTCGAGGAGTACGTAGACGAGATCTTCCGATCGGGGTTCCCGGCGATCCGGTCGCTCTCGGATCGCCTCCGAAGTGCGCAGCTCCGGGGCTACGTCGACCGCATCGTGGACCAGGACTTCGCGGAGCTGGGCATGACCCTCAGGAAACCCGTCGCCCTCCGAAGGTGGATGGCGGCCTATGCCGCTGCGATCTCCACCACCGCAGCTGCCGATCGAATCCGAAACGCCGCGACCCCGAAGGACGGCACGTCACCGGCGAAGCAGACGGCCTCCGCCTACCGCGATGCCCTCGAACGGATGTGGATCGTCGAGCCGGTGCCTGCATGGATTCCGTCGAGGAACCACCTTGGGCAGCTTGGCATGGCGCCAAAGCACCAGCTGGCGGATCCGGCACTGGCCGCCACGCTGCTCGGGCTGGACAAGAGGTCGCTCCTCGGACCCAACCTTGTAGGCGGCGGCAACTTCCGCGATGGCACGTTCCTCGGGGCACTGTTCGAGTCGCTCGTCACGCTCAACGTCCGCGTCTTCGCTGACGCGATCGACGCGAGGACGAGCCACCTTCGAGTGCACCGAGGGAACCACGAGATCGATCTGATCGTCGAGGGCCCTGGGGGTCAGATCGTGGCGCTCGAGGTCAAGCTGTCCGGTGACGTCAACGACGACGACGTGCGCCACCTCACGTGGTTGCAACGGGAGATCGGTGACGACTTGGTCGATGCGGCGGTCATCACCACGGGCGAGTTCGCGTATCGACGCACCGATGGGATCGCCGTCATCCCCGCTGCGCTGCTCGGCCCGTGAGTCAGGCTCTGCTGGCCTCAGCATGAGGCGGTCACCCACAACGGCAGGGAGCGCTTCTCGACCTGCCAGATCGACAGGTCCAAGCAGCACGAGCCGGCACGTGAGGAATCTTGACGGGCTCCTCGGGGAACCCACACCTGGTGGTCGGGACCGGCGTCGATCCGGTGACCTCGCGCTTTTCAGGCGCGCGCTCTGCCAACTGAGCTACCCGACCTCATCATCATCCCGGGGCGAACCCCTGGAATCCGAGCGGACCTGACGGGATTTGAACCCGCGACCTCCGCCTTGACAGGGCGGCGTGCACTCCAGACTGCACCACAGGTCCGTGACCTCGTTCCGCTCAGCGCCGGGTAAGCGATGAGCGGACTAGTACTCTACACCGGGACCGCGACCCTCTCCTTCGCGATGGCCATCGATGGGATCGCCAAGGTGTTGCGAGTCCCCCGCTCTTGCGAATAGGTTGCAAGAGTGACCCAGATCGCTGACCGCCCGACGGACTCGGTCGCCTCGAGCGTGACGGGCCGAGGGGCGCTGACAGCCTCGGAGCGGTTCCGGCTCGTGGCCATGGCCGTCGTGATCCTCGGCCTGCTCGGTGTCGGTGGCCTGCTGCTCCTTGCGGCCTCGGGACATCACTACCGGATCTCGAAGACCGAGGTCTTCGGGGTGGGAACCGGAGTCCTCGCCCTGACCCTCGGCATCCGCCACGCCTTCGACGCCGACCACATCGCCGCCATCGACAACACCACCCGCAAGCTCATGGCCGAGGGTCGCCGGCCGCTGAGCGTGGGCTTCTACTTCTCGCTTGGCCACTCCACAGTGGTCCTCGTGCTCACGGTGCTGCTCGCCGCCGGCGTCCGGGGCCTGGGATCCGCCCTGACCGACTCGGCCTCGGGTCTGCACCAGGTGACCTCGGTGGTGGGGACCGTGATCTCGGGGACCTTCCTCTACGGCATCGCCGCCCTCAACGTGGTGATCCTTGTGGCCATCATCCGAGCCATGGGCGAGCTGCGCAGCGGTCGCTACGACGAGGACGAGGTCGAGCGGCGTCTGGCCGAACGGGGGTTCATGAACAAGATCCTCGCCCCATTGGCCCGCAGGGTCGATGAGCCGTGGAAGATGTACCCGCTTGGCGTGCTGTTCGGTCTCGGCTTCGATACCGCTACCGAGGTCGGCCTCCTGGTGGTCTCGGGCACCGCCGTGGCCGGCGGTCTACCCTTCTGGGCCATCATCAGCCTTCCGCTGCTCTTCGCCGGCGGCATGAGCTTGTTCGACACCATCGACGGCTGCTTCATGAACTTCGCCTACGGCTGGGCCCTGTCGACGCCGGCGAGGAAGATCTACTACAACCTCATCATCACGGTGGTCTCGGTGGCGGTGGCCGTGGTGATCGGCACCATCGAGATCCTGAGCCTGGTCGGCACCCAGCTCCACGCCGGTGGCCCGGTTCTCGGAGCAGTGACGTCGATCGACCTCAACGTGCTCGGCTTCGTGGTCGTCGGCGTGTTCGCGCTCACCTGGATCCTGGCCATCGCCGTGTGGCACCTCGGGTCGATGGAGAAGCGTCTCACCGGCCCGGTGGCCGAGACCTGAGCAGTCAGGAGTAGGCCCCCGACGTGGGCACTACGGTTGGACTCCCCGAGGCATCCCTGTCGGGCTATCCGTGAGGCCCTGCGATGAACCAGCCACCATTGATGTTCTCCATCCACGTCTGGGAGGTCGATGCCGACCACGACTCCCTCCTAGCCGTCGCTCTCCCCGAGTGGGACATCATTGCGGTTGCTGCCGCTCCCTTCGATGACTCGGTGTCCCCACGGGCCCGCTACGAGCACTGGATCGAGACGGCCGCGTCGTCGATCATGGCAGCTCAGCCCGACGGGCCTGTGCACCTGCTGGGCTGGTCGCTCGGCGGTCGCTTGGGATACGTCGTCGCCACCCGTCTCGAGCAGCTCGGTCGGACGGTGGCGTTCTTCGGAGTGATCGACGCCGCGAGCGAGTGGCCCAGCCTCCGGCCCTCCTCCCTGCCCTGGCTCGCCCGGATGCTGCGCGCCGAGCGCACGGCTGGGGTCCGATGGAAGCTCATCCGACGTGGTCCACTCAGCAGGATCCTCTGGCGGAGCAAGTGGGCCCTGAGCGTCGTGGTGCCGCGTCGTCGTCGAGCGCAGCTGCTCAAGGAACGACCCAATGGCGAGATCGCTCGCTACCTCAACCCCTCGATCGTGGCCAACATGCGCGTGGCGGCCTTGATCGTCCTCGTGGAGTCGACCATTCCGGTGACCGTGTACGCCACCGCGGCGAGCGTTGCGTACTACGCGAAGCCCGATCTCTGGTGGAGCACGATCGTGGGAGAGCACTGCCGGGTCATGCCCATCTCCGGCAACCACGTCTCGCTCTTCGACGAGGAGCATCGCGAGACGCTCTTGGGGGCCATCAAGGCGACGCTGCCGGCGGTCGATCCCTTAGGTGGCTGACGGCGAGGTCAGTCGAAGAGGTCGGGATCCGTCGTGCAGATCTCATCCCACAGCGGCTGGAAGCTGAACCACCCGGCACCGGGGAAGCCGATGGCGTCGCGGGTGTAGCGAGCGTCCTCGGCGTTGACGTGGATCGGCGTTCCCGCCGCCTCGGCGATCAGTTGAGCCTGGGCTGAGCGCTCCATGGTGATGAACCACCAGGCGGCCTCGTCGACCGTCTGGCCGACGGTGAAGAGCCCGTGGTTCTGGTGGATGGCGGCCTTGTGGTTCCCCAGGCCGGCGGCCAGGGCTTGGCCAGCCTCCTCGTCGAGCACGATCTTGCCGCCATAGGCCGACACCAGCGCGTGGTCCTCGAAGAAGGCGCAGGCATCCTGGGTGATCGGGTCGATGCCCCGGCCGAGCGATGACAGAGCCTTGCCATAGAGCGAGTGGGCGTGGGCGGCGGCCATGACGTCGGGTCGGGCTTCGTGCACGGCGGCGTGGATGACGAAGGCGGCCCGGTTGACCGGCCGGTCGCCCTCGACCACCTCGCCGAGGTGGTTCACCAGGATCAGGTCGGAGACCGAGACGTGCCGGAAGCTCATGCCGAAGGGGTTCACCCAGAAGCAGTCGGTGCGCTCGGGATCGCGGGCGGTGATGTGGCCGGCCACGCCCTCGCCGAATCCGAGTCGGCCGAAGATTCGCAGGGCCCCGGCGAGCTTTGACTTTCGCTCGGTGCGAATCGCCGCGAGGTCATCAGTGATCAGGGGGGTGGCGAGGTCCAACTTCCGCGGGACGGTGGTGTCGGTCATGGAGGCTCCTCGTGACGGCGTGCGCTCTCATCGTAGGAGGAGTGTTCACCTTGGTGTTGTCTGCTATTATTTCTAGTGAACCACTAGAAATAATAATTTATCATCGTTCCTCGCAACCCCACCGACAGGAGATCGTCATGCACCTCGACCCGTACATCGCCCTCGGCAGTGCCGTGATCGGCCTCCTCGTTGGCATGACGGGCGTCGGCGGAGGGGCCCTCATGACGCCGATGTTGATCATGGTCTTCGGCGTCAAGCCCTCGACGGCGATCTCGAGCGACCTGGTCGCCGCCGTGCTGATGAAGCCCTTCGGCGCCTCCGTGCACCTTCGCCGAGGCACGGTGAACCTCCACTTGGTCAAGTGGCTGGCGCTGGGGTCAGTCCCGGCCGCCTTCGTCGGCGCCTACCTCCTGCATCTGCTGGGTAACAGCTCCGGAGCGGAGGACACCGTGCAGCTGGTCCTCGGCATCGCCCTGCTCGTCGGGGTGGCCTCGATGGTCGTCCGAGCGATCATGGACCGCCGGGGCCACAACGCCCGGACCGGTTCGGTGGCCGATGTCGTCGTCAGGCCGCTGCCGACCCTGGCCATCGGCCTCATCGGTGGCTTCGTGGTGGGCATGACCTCGGTGGGGTCGGGCTCGATGATGATCGTCCTGATGCTCTTCCTCTACCCGGCGATCAGTGCCAAGAAGCTCGTCGGCACCGACATCACCCAGGCCGTGCCGCTCACCGTGGCCGCCGCCTGCGGCGCATTGCTCTTCGGCCACGTCGAGGTCTCGGTCACGACATCGATGCTCATCGGCGCAATCCCAGCGGTCATCGTCGGTTCATTGTTCTCGTCGCGAGCCCCCGATGGGATCATCCGACCGATCATCGGGTTTGCCGTGCTGGCCTCTGGGCTCAAGTACGTGGGCCTCCCGACGGTGGCGCTCGGGTGGACGCTTTTGTTCGTGGCCCTGGCCATGTGCACGTTCCTGATCGTGACCAAGAAGCCATGGCAGCGGTCGACCTCGGCGGATGCCAGCGACGAGCCAGCAGGGTTGGCCGCCCCCTAGCGACATGCCGCTTGGACCATTGAGGTGGGCTGGATCAGTGATTCGGGCGCGCCAGGGCGCGAGGCATGGCGCTCCCAACGGGGTTCGAACCCGTGTTTCAGCCTTGAAAGGGCCGCGTCCTAGGCCACTAGACGATGGGAGCAGGGACGCAGCGAGCGTATCGCTTCGAGATGACCGTCCCATCCCGCGTCGATCGACCGGCTCGGACCGGCGGGCGTAGCCTGAGGAGATGACCTCCGTCTTCGACCTCGACCTGCCCGTGCTCAAGACCGATGAGCTCGATCGCTTGGAGGCACTCGAGGAGGCCAACAGCGTCGCCGCCGAGTCCTGGATCGCCCGGACCGACCTCGGTGTCGCCGTGCTCCACCAGGCTGACGTGGCCGCCATCTTGCGTGACCGACGCTTCCACTCGGCGCTGTCGAGGATCCGGGAGATGAACGGCGTCGAGGGCCCAGAGAGTGAATTCTTCGCCAGCCGTCGACCCTCTATCTTGAGCATGGAGGGCGACGAGCACACCCGGCTTCGACGCCTCGTGTCGCCGGCCTTCACCCCTGCTGCCGCCGACCGGCACCGCCCGGCCATGCGCCGGGTGATCAGCGACCTCCTCGAGCCGCACCTCGCCGCCGGTCGGATCGAGCTGGTGGCTGAGGTCTGCGAGCCATATCCGATCCCGATCATCTGTGAGGTGCTTGGGGCGCCGGCTGAGGACTGGCGGCTCTTCAGTGAGTGGGCGACGGGGATCTTCAAGATCTTCAACGGGAACCTCAGCGAGGACTACCCAGCCATCGAGGCAGCATCGCGGTCCTTGGCTGACTACATCGCCGCCCTGGTCGAGCAGCGCCGAGGGACGCCGGGCGATGACCTGCTGAGTGACCTGATCACCATGGAATCCGAGGGCGACCGCCTCGACACCTCTGAGCTGTGCATGCTGGCCGAGGCCGTGCTGATGGCCGGGACCGACACGACTCGCAACCAGCTGGGATGCCTGATGGCGGTGCTGGCCACCCGGCCGGATCGCTGGGCTGAGCTGCGGGCCGACCGAAGCCTCATCCCGCGGGCCATCGAGGAGTCACTGCGCTATCTCGGAGCGGTCCGCCTCACGGTCCGGGTGGCGGCCGAGGACGTCGAGTACCGCGGGGTGACGTTCCCCGAGGGCACCTTCATCTCGGCCCATCTGGCGGCGGCCAACCGGGACCCTGCGGTCTTCGAGGACCCGAACGAGCTCGACTTCCACTCGAGCCGGCCGGTCGAGCAGATGACCTTCGGTTCGGGCATCCACCGCTGCCTCGGAGCGGCGCTGGCTCGCGCCGAGCTGCAGACCTCGCTCGAGGTGCTGCTCGAGCGCTTCGCCACCGTCGAGCTGGCCGGACCGGTGACCTGGAAGCCTCCGTCCTTCGGGATTTGGGGTCCGTCTTCGCTTCCCCTGGCCTTCACCGTCGCCTGAACGGCGGCGGGTCATCCCGGGCCCATTGCGATCAGACGGCGGGACTCCCAGCTAGCGCTCGTTGGGCGGCGTAGTCAGGATCCTTGTCCCGGGCCACCTGGGTCAACTGGAACGTGGTCACCCCGATGGTCAGCGATGTGGCCCCGAGGACGTGGAGCTCGACGAGCAGGGGGGGAAGGTGCGTGGCGTACTGCACGAACCCGATGATCCCTTGGGCGAAGCCCACGATGAGGAGCCGCTTGGCTGCTCCGCGCAGCCTCGACGGTGCCCCGGTGCCCTCGAGGACGAGGAACATCCCGGCCACCACGCCGAGGAAGATGACGCCGAGCGAGGAGTGGACCATCACGATGTCGCGCAGCGCGACCGGGATGCGCTTGGCCAAGACCTGGCCCTCGCTGCCGCCGGCGTGAGGGCCGGCACCGGTGGTGGCGGTCCCGGCGATCACGATCAGCACGAAGATCCCGTCGAGCAGCCACGCCACCTTGCGGGTCGCTGGGCTTACGATCTCGGCGCGCGCTTGGGGGGCATAGTCGTAGCGTGAGCGGTGGTAGAGCACGACACCGAGGCTCAGCAGGGCCAGCGAGAACCACATGTGGACCATGACGAGGTAGGGGTTCAGCTTCGTGTAGACGACGATGCCACCGAGGACGGCATCGCCGACGACGCCTCCGACCAGACCCCAGCTGAGCCAGATCAGATCACGGCGCCTCACCGTTCGGCGGTGGGCGGCGATGACCAGGGCGGCGATGACCACCACCAGGAACACGGTCACCATGCGGTTGGAGAACTCGATCAGAGGGTGCAGCGACGTCGACACGGTGAGCCGGTTGCGGTAGCAGGTGGGCCAGTCCGGACAGCCGAGGCCCGAGCCAGTGAGCCGGACGGCAGCGCCAGAGACCACGATCAGCGCCAGACCGATGAACGAGGCCAGCGAGAGTCGGGTCACCGTCTGGGGGCTTGCGATCAGGCGCGTGGTGGTCGAGGAGCGGCTCACCCCATCGACCCTACACACCGGGCTTGACGACAAGTTCTTCCAGCGAGGCGGGTACATCGGGATGGCCCTATGCTCAGACACCATGGTCGCAGAGGTCTTCGAGGCACCCACGAGTTCATGGCGGACCACCGTCGCGGGCTACGTGGCGCTCACAAAGCCCCGGATCATCGAGCTGCTGCTGGTGACGACGGTACCGACCATGGTGGTGGCCCAGAAGGGCTGGCCGTCGATCTGGCTGGTGCTCGAGACCCTGGTGGGAGGTACCCTGGCCGCCGGTGGTGCCAATGCCATGAACATGGTGATCGACCGCGACATCGACCGGCTCATGGAGCGGACCAAGAAGCGACCCCTCGTCACCGGCGTGATGACGCCTCGGGCGGCACTCATCTTCGCCATCGGCCTAGAGATCCTGGCCTTCGTTGAGCTCTGGGGCCTGGTCAACCTGCTCTCGGCCGTCTTGGCGGTCTCGGCCACCCTCTTCTATGTCTTCGTGTACACGATCTGGCTCAAGCGTCGTAGCTCACAGAACATCGTGATCGGCGGAGCGGCAGGAGCGGTGCCGGTCCTGGTCGGCTGGTCGGCGGTGACCGACTCGCTGGCGTGGGCACCGGTGCTGATGTTCCTGGCCATCTTCATCTGGACGCCACCTCACTTCTGGGCTCTGGCCGTGCGCTATCGCGACGACTACGCGGCGGCCGATGTGCCGATGCTGCCGGTGGTGGCCTCGATGGAGCGCACCAGCCTCGAGATGCTGATCTACACGATCGCCCTGGCGGCCTGCACCATGCTGCTCGGCCCGGTGGCCGATCTCGGTCTGCTCTATGCAGTGGTGGCGCTGGTGCTCAACCTCGGCTTCATCGTGATGACCATGCGGCTCTATCAGCAGGCCAAGCGGGGCGAGGCGGGAGAGAAGGCGGCGATGAAGATCTTCCACTTCTCCATCACGTATCTGACTCTGCTCTTCGTGGCCATGGCCGCCGACGTGCTGGTGGCGAACCTTGTCGGCTCCCACTGACCCCGCCCCACCGGCGGGGACTGAGGCAGCCGTCGTTCCGGCCGAGTCACCACCGGCCGTGCGCGGCCTTATCATCTGGGGCCTGATCGGCATCGTGCTGGTCCTCATCGGTGCCGCCTCGCTCCTGATGGGCCGCCACACCCAGAGCACCGACTCATCGACATCGGCGGCGATGATCAAGGTGGGCGACCGGGTCCCGGCCTTCGGCCTGGCCAACCTCGACGGCCACGGCATCGTGGCCGTCCCGGCATCGGGCGGAGGACATGGCACACCCTTGGTGCTGGTGTTCTTCGCCAGCTGGTGCGGACCCTGTCAGCGCGAGATGCCCGGTCTGGCCAAGGCGATCGCGGCCGGCGATGCCGGTGGGGCGGCAGTCATCGGCATTGACGGCCAGGACACCACCGCGGCCGCTCGGGCCTTCGTGGCCTCTACTGGCATCGACTTCCCCGTGGGCCGGGACCCCGACTACGCGGTGACGGCGGGCAAGTTCGGCTTCTTTGGCCTACCCGAGACGGTCTTCGTCAATGGCCGAGGGATCGTCACCGGTGTCCACCGAGGACCCACCACCCCAGCCCTCCTCCGGGCCGGCGTCTCAGCTCGCTGAGTCAGTCACCCCGGAAACGGAAGGTCGCCACGGCGAGCAGCGGAGCACCGAGACCCCAGACCACGAGCACGATCCAGCACCCGGTGTAGCCCGACACCGGCCCGATGGCCTCATGGAGCGTGCTCGACAGCGCGGCGGCGGGGAGCACCTCGGCCACGGAGCGGATGCCAACGGGCAGCGACGAGAGTGGCACCACCATGCCGCCGAGCAGCAACAGGACCAGGTAGAGGCCGTTGGCAGCGGCGAGGTTCACCTCGGCCCGCAGTCGTCCCGCCATCGCCAGGCCAAGCCCTCCGAAGGCCACCGAGCCGAGCAGGCAGGCCGCCGCCGCCACGAGACCTCCGGTGAGGCCGCCGGTGGGGTGCCAGCCGAGCAGCAGCCCGACGCCGACGATGCACAGCGCCTGGAGCACCTCGATGGCCACGATCGCCAGCATCTTCGCCGCCAGCAGTCGGCCGCGGCCCAGGGGTGTGACCCCAAGGCGCTCGAGGACGCCATAGCCCCGCTCGAACCCGGTGGCGATGCCCAGCGAGACCATCGAGGTCGACATGATGGCCAGCGCCAGGATCCCCGGGGTCACGAGGTCAACCGAGGCGATGCCCGGCGTGGGCAGGATGCGGACCTCGGAGAAGAAGACGAGGAGCAGGAGGGGGATGCCGAGGGTGAGCAGCAGGGTCTCTCCGCGCCGGAGCGTCATGGTGACCTCGGCTCGAGTCTGGGCCAGCAGGGCCTTCATCGTCGCCTCCGACGTCCGCTGGTCGCAGGCCGGCCCGAGAGGCCCCGATCGACCGACGCCTCGGCCAGGGCGAGCTCGCCGACCACCGCCCGGTAGGCATCTTCCAGGCTCGCCCCGCTGCGCAGGTCGGAGAGCGAGAGGCCCCGGCTGGCCAGCCACCCGGCGAGGTCGCCCACGAGTGATCCGGAGGTGTCGGCGTCGATGGCATAGGACCCCGGGACCGTCTCGATCACCGTGGCACCGAGCGCCGCCGACAGATCCGCCACGTCGAGGCCGGCCGGGGCTCCGAAGCGGACCCCACCAGAGGTGAGCTCGTCCATGGTTCCGCTGACCGCCAGGCGGCCGCGGTGGATGATGGCCACCCGATCGGCCACTGCCTCGGCCTCCGCCATCTCATGGGTGGTCAGCAAGATCGTGACCCCCTGGCTCGCCTGCTCGGCGATGACCTCACGGATGGTGGCTCGACCGTGGACGTCGACCCCGGCGGTCGGCTCGTCGAGGAACAGGACCCGGGGCCGCCCCACGAGGGCGAGGGCGAGTGACAGCCGCTGCTGCTCGCCGCCGGAGAGTCGTCGCCATGGCGTTGCGGCCACCTCAGCGAGTCCAAGTCGCTCGAGGAGGTCGGCCGGATCGAGCGGATCGGCGTAGTAGGCGGCGAAGAGACGGAGGGCCTGATCCGGGGTCATGACGGGATAGACGCCACCCTGTTGGAGCATCACCCCGATGTCGGCCACGAGCCGGGATCGCTCGGAGATCGGGTCGAGGCCGAGGACCCGGACCCGTCCGGCGCTCGGAGCCCGAAGGCCTTCGAGGGTCTCGACCGTCGAGGTCTTGCCGGCGCCATTGGGCCCGAGCAGAGCCATGACGCCTCCCTCGGCGACCTCGAGGGAGAGGTGGTCGACGGCGGTCAACTCACCGTGGCGGACGACGAGGTCTTCGATCACGATGCTCGCCGCCATGGCTCCACGATACGGCCCGGCAGCCCGCCGTTGTTACCCTTGTGAGGTGATCGACCTCCATCTCATCCGCTCCGAGCCTGACCAGGTCACCGCGGCCCTCGCCCGACGGGGTGTACCGGCCTCGGAGATCGAGGCCGTCATCGCGCTCGATGCCACCCACCGGGCCCTGATGCAGCGCCAGGAGGCACTGCGGGCCGAGGTCAAGTCGCTCTCGAGAGAGGTGGGGGCGGCCAAGAAGGTCGGCGACGAGGCGGCGGCTTCGGCCCTGGCCGATCGGAGCCGGGAGCTCGGCGACGCCGAGCGTGCGGCGGCCCATGAGGCGGAAGAGGTCGGAGAGCAGGTGCGCTCCCTGCTGCTGGTCATCCCCAACCTGCCGGCCGACGAGGCACCCGACGGGCTCAGCGAAGACGACAATGTGGTCACCGAGCGCTGGTGGCCCGGTTCCGACGTCGGCGATCCTGAGCCGACCTACGCCGAGCACCAACGGGTGCCGCACTGGGAGGTGGGCGAGCAGCTGCGCCTGCTCGACATGGAGCGTGGGGCCAAGATCGCCGGGTCGATGTTCCCCCTCTACCGGGGCTTCGGGGCCCGGCTGCTGCGGAGCCTCGGCCAGCTGGCCCTCGACGCCCATCTCGATGCCTACGAGGAGATCCGACCTCCGACCTTCGCCCTGACCGAGACGCTGACCGCGACGGGCCACCTTCCGAAGTTCTCTGACGAGGCCTACCTCATGGAGCGCGATGACCTCTGGGCCATCCCGACCGCCGAGGTGCCGCTGACCTCGATGCACCGTGGTGAGATCCTCGCAGAGGCCGATCTGCCCATCCGCTTCACGGCCCAGACTGCCTGCTTCCGCCGCGAGGCTGGGGCCGCCGGCCGCGACACTCGCGGCCTGCTCCGGGTCCACGAGTTCGACAAGGTCGAGCTCTTCGCCTACGTCACGGCCGAGCAGGCCCACGCGGCCCACCTCGATATCCTCGAACGGGCCGAGGGACTGTTGCGGAGCCTGGGGTTGGAGTATCGGATCCTCGACCTGTGCTGCGGGGACATCGGCGGCTCGGCGGCGAGGACCTTTGACCTCGAGGTCTACTCACCCGGCGTCGATCGCTGGCTCGAGGTCTCGAGCGTCAGCTGGTTCCGCGATTACCAGGCTCGCCGGGCCAATGTCCGCTATCGGCCTGCGGCCGGCGGCAGCCCGGTGCTCTGCCACACGGTCAATGGCTCGGCGCTGGCCTGGGCTCGGATCTGGGCAGCCCTGGTCGAGACCGGCCGTCAAGCCGACGGCAGCGTGCACCTGCCCGAGGTGTTGGCCCCGTACCTCAAGGGCCAGCTGGTGATCGAGGTACCGGTCGCCTGAGCCCGGTCAGCTGCCGTCGAAGCGGTAGCCGACCCCTCGGATGGTGGTGATCAGGGTTGGAGCCTTCGGGTCTTCCTCGACCTGAGCGCGGAGCCGCTTGATGTGGACGTCCAAGGTCTTGGTGTCACCGACATAGTCGCTGCCCCAGATTCGATCGATCAGCACGTCGCGGGTCAGCACTCGTCCAGAGTTCTCCATCAGCAGTCTGAGCAGCTCGAACTCCTTGCGCCGCAGCTGGACCTCGTCGCCGCGGACGAAGGCCCGCCGGGTCTCGGGCTCGAGGCGCAGCCCACCGGTCTCGGCGGCCACATTGACGTCGGCCACGTCCTGCTCGGCTGAGGTGCGGCGCAGAACGGCGCGCATCCGGGCCACCAGCTCGCGCAGCCGGTAGGGCTTGGTCACGTAGTCGTCGGCACCGACCTCGAGGCCGACGACGGTGTCGATCTCCTCGGACTTGGCCGTCACCATGATGATGGGTGTCGTCGACGTGGCTCGGATCTGTCGGCAGACGTCGAGGCCGGAGATCTTGGGGATCATCAGGTCGAGCAGGACGAGGTCAGGGTTCGTCTCCTCGAACAGGTCGAGGGCCTGGGCGCCGTCAGTGGCCACGGTCACCTCGAAGCCCTCATTGCCGAGGCCGATCTGGAGGGCCTCGATGAAGGAGGACTCGTCCTCGACGAGCAGCACGCGGATGGGCCGGTCCTGAACGCGGTCCTTGGGCTTCTTGGTCTTGGACATCAGGGCATCCTCGGGATCGGCAGAACCAGGGTGAAGGTGGACCCCTCGCCCTCACGAGACTCAACCTCGACGGTGCCATGGTGGTTGGCTGCCACGTGCCGGACGATGGAAAGCCCGAGACCAGTCCCCCCGGTCTCCCGGCTTCGCCCTCGATCGACCCGATAGAAGCGCTCGAAGATCCGCTCGAGGTCGGCGGCGGGGATTCCCACCCCACGATCGGTCACCGAAAGCCGCACAACGGGCCCGCTCTGGAGCAGGGCGGAGTCGCTGGTGGCCGAGGGCCGGCCGTCGGGGCTCGCTGGCGTGTCGGCCTCGCCCACGGCTCCGGTGAGGGAGACCACGGAGCCCTCGGCGGCATAGGTGATGGCGTTCTCAAGCAAGGCGTGCAGGGCACTGACGATCTGGCGTCGGTCGCCGATGATGGTGATCGGGGGGTCGAGCTCCTCGACATCGAGGCGGATGCCTCGGTGCTCGGCGCTCGATCGGACCCGGTCGATGGACTCAAAGATGGCGAGGTTGACCGGGACTGGATCGCTCGGGTCGCCGAGCTCGGATTCGAGGCGGGAGAGGTCGAGGAGGTCGTCGATGATCCGACTGACCCGGAAGGCCTCGTGGTGGATGCGCGCAGCGAGCCGGCTGGCCACGTCGCGGTCGCGCTCGTCCATCAGGGTCTCGGCCAAGAGGCCAAGGGCACCCATTGGAGTCTTGAGCTCGTGGCTGACGTTGGCGATGAAGTCGCGGCGGACATCGTCCAAG
>CAIUMH010000133.1 GCA_903900235.1 uncultured Actinomycetes bacterium | reverse complement strand
TTCGCTGACTATGCCTTCAACAAGAGCCACTCCTATGGCTATGGCCTCGTGGCATATCAGACGGCGTGGCTTAAGGCCCACCATCCAGTGGAGTACCTCGCCGCGCTGCTGACCAGTGTCAAGGATGACAAGGACAAGACCGCGGTCTACCTCTCGGAGTGTCGCACCCAGGGAATCGACGTGGCGGTTCCCGATGTGAACCGCTCATTCTCAGACTTCGCTCCGCGAGTGGATGATGGGGAGATCTCGGGCATCCTTTTCGGACTCTCGGCGGTGCGCAATGTCGGGACAAACCTCGTGGAGCGGATCGTGGCGGAGCGTGACGCCAATGGTCGCTTCACTGACTTCTTCGACTTCTGCCGACGCGTCGACACCATGGTGCTCAACAAGCGGACCATCGAGTCATTGATCAAGGCGGGTGGGTTCGACTCGATGGGCCACACCCGTCAGGGTCTGACCCTGGTGGCGGAGACGATCATCGATCAGACCCTCGATCGTCGCAAGCAGATTGATGCTGGCATCTCGACGCTCTTCGCCGCGGCCGCCGAAGAGCAGGGGAGCGACGACGCAGACTGGCATGGCACCGAGATCGATATCCCCGATGTTGAGTTCGAGAAGATGGCCCGCCTTGCGTTCGAAAAGGAGATGCTTGGCCTCTACGTCTCCGACCACCCATTGATGGGGGTGGAGGGGATGCTCAAGCGCTTCACCGATATGAGCATCTCGGACCTGAGGACCTTGGGCGAGGGGACATCGATGACTGCCGACTCTGCCTATGTCGCAGTGGCTGGAGTGGTGACCGACTACCGGACGAGGTACACCAGGAACGGCAAGCTGCTCGGCACGATGGTCCTCGAAGACCTGCAGTCTTCGATCGAGGTGATGATGTTCCAAAAGACCCTCGAGAAGTACGGACCGCTGCTCGAGGCAGACGCAATCGTGATCATCCGAGGCCGTCTTGATCGTCGAGATGACGCCGCCCGTTTCACGGCGGTGGAGATCACTCGTCCCGAGATCAACACCTCGGGGATTCGAGAGGTGAGGGTCGAGATCCCGGTCGATGCGGGCGACGAGGTGATCGCTACGCTCAAAGCGGCGCTGACCGAGCACCCCGGTCCGAGCCCCGTCCTGATCCATATCGGTGAGATGGTGCTGCGGCTCACGCCGGAGTTCAATGTCGACCCCGAACGAGCTGCTGCGGAGATCCTGAGGATCTTCGGATCCGACGCGTTGCTCGCCTCGTAGGCGCCGATTTCGGCATGGGTGGTTCAGTCCCCTAGAATGGAAAGATGGCTATGGAGGTTGTGACTAAAGACACCAATGCCATCTCCGACGCTGAGTTGGCGGAGATGGCTGATCTCTGCATTGATCGCGAGCCACGGTTCGACATCGGTTACCTCTCGAAGGTGCGAGAGGAGTGGGTGCTCATCTCCACCGCTCGTGAGGGCAACAAGCTTCGTGGCTATTCCTTCTCGACCCTTGAGCGCATCGGCGGAACGCCGTGTTTGCTCGTTGGTCTGGCACTGATCGACCGGAACGCAAAGTCCGAGCAGGCGCTCAAGGCCCTCCTTGCTGACCAGTTCCGGCGAGCCCTCCTGGCCTTCCCCGACGAAGAGGTGCTTCTCGGAACTCGACTGTTGACGGATCATGGCTATCGGGCTTTCCAGGGTCTCGAAGACGTGGTCCCGCGACACGAGCACAAGCCCACCGGCGAGGAGCGTGCCTGGGCTCGTCGACTGGCAAAGCGCTTCGGCAACGAGAAGGACCTCGACGACCGTACGTTCATCATCGCCCCCAAGGCCAGCGATCCTGTGGGCGGCCTTGACGTCGTGGCTCCCAAGGCCAAGCTTCCTCAGGGTGTCTCAGCATTCTTCGCCGACGTGCAGGCCGACAACGGACACCGGCTCGTGGTCTTCGGCTGGGCCATGCCTGAAGACCTCGCCGCAGGTCGCCTGACCCGTTGAGCCAAGTCCCCGTGGGTTAACCCCGCGGGAGGATGGCGACGCAGACCTTCTTCGAGTGGCTGTCGTCAGGAAGCCCCAAGGCAGTCAGCAGGAAATGGGGCTTGAAGCCCAGCGCAGTCGCCAGTTCTTTGCCAGCCAGTAGTTCTCGGCGTGCGGCATCGAGTGCTCGAGTGGCAGCGGCATCTTCACAGACGAGCCAGACATCATCTCGCTCCCAACCAAATCGCACCCAGGTTGAATTATCCTCCCGCCGACGCAGGAGTTGAGGACCTCGGCTGGCCACGATGAGAGCCACGGAGGGTCGGTCGCCGGTGAACTCCCAGTAGGGGGCAGAGGGGCCACGGAACCCGAGCAGGGGACCATCTGTCGGTGCTTGGATCTTGGCCAGCAGTTTGCGCACCGTGCGGCCCCGCAGTGTGCCCACGTGACGCGGAAGCGTGGCCGCCGTGACCGCCTCGGGCTGGGAGAGATCGTTGTGCTCTGGGTCGTCAGCCAGTGTGGCCTCGATGACGTCGAAGGGGGCGAGGTCGGGAGCGTAGCCAGCCGGCCAGGGGACACGGATCCGCAGGACGGCACTCGACGAGAGGTCGACGCAGATCGTGTCCTCAATGGTTGAACCGAGGACGAGCAGGATTAGGGTCTCGCCGCCATAGATGTCAAGGCGAGCATGTGTGGGAAGGTCGCGCAGCAGGACCTTGGTGGCCGCCACAGACGGATTGCGTCCGAGGAGTCGAGGGGTGCGGGTGCTCTTGGGCATCGTCGGGGGCTCAATCAGCGCCGCACTGCGGCATCGATCTCTGCCACCACGCTACCGGCATCGCTGACAGGCAATCGGCAAGTTCCTCCAGCGCAGACATATGCCATGCCCTCGACCCGGTCCGCCATCAGGTCTAGGTGCCCTGTGGTGCCGTGGATGCGCAGGGCAAATGGGGCGTAGGTGGACCATGCTGCAGCGGTGAGCTCCGTCGGTGCTCCGGGGGTGACAATCTCGATCCCACTCCTCAGCTCACCGAGGGCGAGGACGAGGTCAGGGGCGGCGAGAGGATGATCGGACACGAGGGCCGACACGAGGGTGAGCGTCCGATCGGCGACGGCGAGGAGATCTGCGTCACCGGTCAAGCGACCGAGTCGGGCAAGGGCGACGATCGTGACGGCGGTGGCCGACGGCAGTGCGCCATCGAGCACGTCCTTGGCGCGCGCCAGGAGGATTGGTGCGTCGGCTCCGGTGGTGAAGAACCCCGACCCTTGTTCCGGCGTGCTCGCCGTCGCTGCTGAGCCGTCGTGAAACAACGTGATCATGTCTCGGGCCACGACGCGGGCCCGTTCGAGCCAGGCGGTATCTCCCTCGAGCTCGAAGAGCCTGGTCATGGCGAGGATGAGCCATGCGTGATCGGCAAGCTGGGCGAGACCCGACGCCACGCCGGAGCGCGATGAGCGAAGGAGGCGGCCCGAGGCATCGCGCTGGGTCGTGTCGAGGAGTTCGACGATTTGTCGGGCCGCGGCTCCCCACCGCTCGTTGCCGAGGACGCCGGAGGCCTCGGCGAGCGTGCACGCCATCATGGCATTCCACTCGGTCAGGACCTTGTCGTCGATGCTTGGCTGGGGTCGAGAGCGCCGGACCTCAAGAAGGGCAACCCGGGTGGCCTCCTCGGCCGGGCTTCGGCGAAGGGGCCCCCGCCGTCGGGCGATCACGCTGGCCCCGTCTTCGAATGTCCCTTCGGCGGTGATCCCGAACACCGCACATGCCTCGGCGGTTCCGAGGGTGTCGGGGCGACCTGCGAGAGCGGCCGCGACATCGGCAGGTCGGAAGACGGCATGCGAGCCCTCGTGGCCCGCCGCGTCGGCGTCAACTGAGGCAGCCAGCCCGCCGCTCGGCAAACCAAGATCGTCGAGGACCCAGTCGAGGGTCTCGCAGACCACCTGACGGCATGATTCATCGCCCGTGAGCTGGAAGGCGGCGAGATAGGCGGGCGCGAGCAGGGCCTGGTCGGTCAGCATCTTTTCGAAGTGCGGAACCAACCAGTGGGCATCGACCGAGTAGCGAGCGAATCCGCCAGCAAGGTGGTCGTAGATCCCACCACAGGCCATGGCCCGCAGGCTGTCCATGGCCATCTCAAGGGTGGGTCGGTCTCCAGTGGCCCGTGCGTGGGCCAGGCAGGCCATCGTGTAGCTGGGCCGTGGGAACTTCGGAGCAGGAGAGAAGCCTCCATCGACATCGTCGTAGCGCTGATCAAGCTCTCCGATGAGGCGATCGAGGCAGATCCCCAGATCGAGGTCATCGGCCGGGAGGTCGAGGGCAAGTCGATCGGCCAGCTGTGCTTCTGACGCCACAGCACGAGCCAGTTCGTCCGCTTGCGTCTCGACAGAGTCTCGCTGAGTGGCCCACGCATCCTCGAGGGCCTCGAGGACGCGGGTAAACCCGGGTTGGCCGCCACGATCGATGGGCGGGAAGTAGGTCCCGGCATAGAAGGGCCGACCGTCAGGGGTGGCGAAGACGGTCATCGGCCAGCCTCCGTGACCGGTGGCCGCCTGAGTGGCCGCCATATAGAGGCTGTCGAGGTCTGGTCGCTCCTCACGGTCGATCTTGATGGGAACGAAGGCTCGGTTGGCGATTGCCGCGATGGCCGGATCCTCGAAACTCTCGTGCGCCATCACATGGCACCAGTGGCACGAGGAATACCCGATCGAGATCAGCAGCGGCCGATCGAGCTCGGTTGCGTGGGCCAGGGCCTCGTCGTCCCAAGGCTGCCAGGCAACGGGATTGTCCGCATGCTGCAAGAGATAGGGACTGGTTGATCCGGCAAGACGGTTGGTGAGATCCACGTGCGCAGCGTAACGGCCAAGGGATTGATTCCTCCCGGCTGATCTCCCCCGCAACGGCGTGAAGGTCTGACAGCGAAAGGATCGACGTGATCGATGATCTCGCTCATCGCCTCAGCATTGGCCTAGTGTGCAAGACCAAGAACCACTAAGGAGCCTGCCCCGATGACTAGCCCAGTAGCCCTTCCTGTCGCCACGCAGCGTCGTGTCCTCGCCGACCTGATTCCGCGGTCGGTCCTCACGGACATCGCCCTCGTCGCTGGAGCTGCCCTGTTCGTCGGTGTACTGGCTCAGATCAACATCCACCTCTCGTTCACACCCGTCCCGATCACGGGCCAGACCCTCGGTGTCCTCGTCGCCGGTTCGGCACTGGGTTGGAAGCGTGGCGGACTGGCCATGGCGCTGTACTTGGCACTCGGCATGGTCGGCGTCCCGTGGTACTCGAACCACACCCACGGCTGGTCGGTTGCGACCGGTGCGACTGGTGGCTACCTGTTCGGCTTCATCGTCGCCGCTGCCGTCTGCGGATTGCTGGCTGCCAAGGGCAATGACCGCAAGGTCCTCGCTGCCATGGGTTCGATGGTCGTCGGAAATGTCATCATCTATGCCTTCGGTGTGACGTGGCTCGCTCACGTCATCCACGTGAGCCTCGCCAAGGCCATCACGCTCGGCCTCACCCCCTTCCTCCTCGGCGATGCCATCAAGGTGATCATCGCCGCCCTGATCCTCCCTGGCACCTGGATGCTGGTGGACCGGGCGCGCAAGTCCTCCAGCTAGATCACGCCGGTCAGATTCTCAGGTCAGGTCGCGCCGCTACATGCCGATGAGGCTGGCAGCGGCGAGTCCGGCCCCGACGGCCCCGAGCAAGACCAACGCTGCGGTGTCGGCTGACCCGCCGGGGAGGCGAGGGACGTGGGCATAGACCGAGGCGTCCATGCACCAGGTTGGGAGGCGTAGGAGCTCGCCGAACGAGGTCAGCATGTAGGTACCGATCACCAAGGGCAGAGCGAGCACGCTGCATCGAGGGAGGCACCCGACCAGTGCAGCGGCTGCCGCCACGAGGACCAGGCACGGCACCAGCTCGACGCCGATGGCCTCCGCCAGCGCGAGTGTGGTGACCCGAGCTCCGGAGGCCAACGCGGCGAGACCGAGCGAGAAGCCACTGGTGCAGAGCACGATGGTGCTCCCGATGAGCCCGGTGGCGAGATGGCTGCCAAGGAACCGTGTCCTGCTGAGACCAGTTGCCAGTAACTCCTCGGCGCGACCTGAATCCTCCTCGCCATGGGCTCGCAGGACGGCTTGGACGCCGGCTGCTGCAGCGAGCATGCTCAACATCCCGAGCATCTGTGCGATGAACTGATCGGTCAACGTTGCGTTGGTGTGGCCGAGGATTCGAGCAAGGATCGTGTTGTTGGTCCCAAGGGAGGCGATCGTCCTCGTCACCGACCCTATGACTGCACCGAAGGTGCTGAGGCCGATCGCCCAGACGATCAGCCATCGTGCATCAAGTCGCCAGGCAAGGCCCGTTGCACTCGACAACAACCGACCGGCGGCTGCTGGACCGGCTCGCTCGATGAGCAGACCTGCGCCGAGGTCACGGTGCATCAGGAGCAGCTTGGCGAGGGCAAGGAGGCCAATGCTCGCAGCTCCAAACATCGCCAGGATCTCGAGCCTGGTGTTGGAATAGGCAGAGATTTCTTCCGTCCATCCGAGAGGGGAGAGCCAGTCGAGCCAGTGCAACGTGGTGGTATCGCCGACTGCTCGGAGAGCGAATGCGACACCAAGGACGATGAACGCGACGGAGTTCGCTGATCTGGCAGTGGTGGTGACCTGTGCCGCCACTGCGGATACCGCGACGAAGGTGATTCCCACGCCGCCGATGGCGCCGCCGAGGCCTAAGGCTCCAAGGAGCGGTGACCCGGCGACGACAAGTCCGAGGATACTGAGGCCGGCGACAAGGCCCGAGGCCCCGAGACCAAGGACGACACCAGCAGCGAGGCCCGTCGAGGGGGAGAGCGGTGTGGATCCGAGCAATTCGCTGCGTCCCGCCTCCTCATCGCCTCGGGTGCGCCGAACCACAGTGGTGATCGACATGATCGCTGCCAGCACCGCATTGAACATGAGGCACTTCCATGCGGTCAGGCCGCCGATGGTCGAGATGTCGTGGGCTGGTCCAGCGATCACGGTCAGGCTGGCATTGGAGCCGAAGGCCTTTGAGATGCTGGCTCGCTGGGCGCTGTTCGCAAACAGGCTGGCGTAGGAGCGAAAGATGATGGGCGGCATGGCGGCCAGCACCATGATCCATGCCGTCACCCGCCATCGCTCAAGTCGAATGTCGAGGCGGACGATGGTCCAGAATCGGCTCTGCGGAGCGTGGGTCACTGCCCGTACTGCCGCAGGAACAGGTCCTCGAGGGAGGGAGGGTGCGAGACGAGGGCGGTGACCCCGGCCGAAGCCAAGCGCTCCATTGTCTTCGCAAGGTGGTCAGCACCAACTGCGAAGGTGAGCGTCGAGCCCTCAGTCATCACGTCGGTGAGGCCCGACCACGACCCGAGATCGTCGGGGATCCGAGAGACCGTGGCGGTGATCCGGGTGGAGGCCAGGTGGCGAAGGGTGGCGAGGTTGCCATGCTCCACGCGTTGGCCGGCACGGATGATGGTCACCGAATCACAGAGGGCTTCGACCTCGGAGAGCATGTGGCTCGACAGCAGCACGGTGCGTCCACGCTCGCGCTCGGTGCGCATCGCTCGCTGGAATATCGATTCCATGAGCGGGTCGAGACCACTGGTGGGCTCGTCGAGGAGGAGAAGCTCGACGTCAGAAGCGAGGGCAGCAATCAGTGCCACCTTCTGGCGGTTACCCTTGGAATACCCCCGGGATCTGCGCGTGGGATCGAGTTCGAACTCCTCGATCAGGGCATCTCGACGAGTCGCGTCGATGCCCCCGCGGAGCCGACCGAGCAGGTCGATGATCTCGCCTCCCGTCAGCTGTGGCCAGAGACTGACCTCGCCGGGCACATAAGCCAGTCGAAGGTGGAGTTCAGGGGCGTCACGCCACGGGTCGCCGCCGAGGAGTTCGATATGGCCACCGTCGGCCCGCAGCAGTCCGAGCGCCATTCGAAGGGCAGTGGACTTGCCCGCACCATTGGGGCCGAGGAAGCCGTGGATCTCCCCTTCCGTCACATCGAGGTCGAAGGCATCGAGGGCGAGAGTGCTCCCGAACCGCTTGGTGACCGCACTCATGCGCAAGACGCTCGCCATGTCGACCACACCGCCTCTCGAGGTCATCTCCAACCTAACGCCGTCGTCTGACGATCCGCGACCGGCAGCGTTCTCGGTAGGGTGAAGCAATGGCGCCGGGGACCTTGGGACGCGTGGTGGGGTGCCTGCTCGCCGGGGCCGTGGGTGATGCCCTTGGTGCGCCAGTTGAGTTCGTATCGATTGACGACATTCGTCAGCGCTATGGGCCAGATGGACTGACCACACTCCTGCCTCCGGGCCACTTCACCGATGACACCCAGATGACCCTCTTCACCGCCGAGGCACTGCTGCGAGCCGGGATGGAGCTCGAAGCCACCGGAGCCTGCAATCCGGTGCACCTGCTGCACCGGTCGTATCTGCGCTGGCTCCTGACCCAGGGTCGGGAGATCGGCGACCTGTGGCCCGATGCCGACTCGGAAGCTGCGATGAGTGGGGGCCTGATCAGTGAGGCAGTGCTCCATCGCGTCGAGGCACCGGGGATCACGTGTCTGGGTGCTCTTGGTAGCGGGGTCGCGGGAACGATATCGACGCCCATCAACGACTCAAAGGGGTGCGGTGGCGTGATGCGGGCCGCTCCAGCCGGCCTCTTGGTGCCCGGGGCCGAGCTGGGCGCCGCCCCAGCGGAGGCCTACCACCTCGGCTGCGAGGTGGCCGCCATCACTCACGGACACCGATTCGGCTTCCATCCTGCTGGGCTCTTGGCGGCGCTGGTGCACCTCATCGTCGCGGGTGCTTCCCCGGCAGAGGCCTACGAGCAGGCGAGAGGGCTCGCACCCGATGACCTCGTCGAACTCACCGATGCTGCGGTGGCCCTTGGGGCTTCGGGTCCTCCGAGCCCGGAGGCCATCGCCAGCGAGCTCGGTGCAGGGTGGGTGGGGGAAGAGGCTCTGGCCATCGCCCTGGCCTGCAGCGTGGCCGCCCCGGACATGTCCACCGGCCTGCTGGCTTCGGTGAACCACTCGGGCGATACCGACTCGACCGGGTCGATCTGCGGCAACCTCCTCGGGTCCCATCTCGGTGCCGAAGCCATCGATCGCCGTTGGGTGGCCGAGCTCGACGGAGCAGTGCTGGTCCGGGCAGTGGGCATGGATATCGCCCAGTGGCTCATCGAGCGGCCACCGGCTGATATCCCCGACGAACGCTTTGCTCGACTCTTTCGCCTCTATGGCGCCTAGCTAGCCCCACGCAGCGAGGGGAGGGGCACCCGATCGGTCGACCAGCCAGCTTGCGAGCGAGGCGCGAGCCGTTCGTTCCTCGAGGCGAGGGAGGCATTCGGCAAGCAACTCATCGACGATGGTGGCAGGCCATTGCTCCGGAGTGAAGCCGATCCCAAGGTCGGTGTGGTGGATCACGACCTCTCGGCTGCGGCGCTTGAGCACCATCAGCGCACTCTGACCCTCGCCGCCGACAGAGAGGGTCTCAAAGGACCATGCATCATCGGCGAGCAGCGTGGCCGCTGCCAGGACCCGGGCGCCGCTCTCCTCAACGTCGGTCACTAACTCGGCGTAGGGACGCGAACGGCTGGCCTCTATCTCGGCGACTCGGCCCTCGGCGCCCCCCTCGTACTGCGAGATCACGGTGCCAGCAGCGGAGGCTTCGAGGCGTCGCACCACGCTGTCGGCGTTGCGGGAAAGGTGGCCGAGCACGTGCCCTCGGGTCCAGCCGGGCAGCGAGCACGGGGCGTCGGGATCGAGCTCGCTGGCTCGGAGGTCAGCCACGAGGTCGCTCTGCACTGCCGCGACCATCTCCAGCGCATCGGCGACGTCGCGAAGCATGCCCATGGGTGGAGATTAGGACGCGCTCGAGGGGGATCGGTACGCTGCGAGCATGGATATCAGGATGGATGGGAAGGTGGCGCTGGTCACTGGTGGAAGCCGTGGGATCGGCCTGGCGATTGCCTCTCGACTCGCAGAGGCCGGAGCCGATGTGATGTTGGTGTCTCGCAAGCCCGATGGCCTAGAGGCGGCAGCCGTCACGCTTGAGGGACTCGATGGCGATGTGGCATGGGTGGCGGCCCACGTCGGTCGGGAGGAGGATGCGGCCCGAGCCGTCGCTGCCACGATCGAGCGCTTCGGTCGTCTCGACATTCTCGTCAATAATGCCGGGACGAATCCCTACTTCGGACCAATGCTGGACATCGACGCGACCCGCGCGCAGAAGACCGTTGAGATCAACCAGATCTCCATCCTCTATTGGTGCCAAGCCGCATGGCGGGCCTGGATGGAGGAGCACGGAGGGTCAATCTTGAACATCTCGTCCATCGGCGGTCTCGGACCAGAGCCGGGCATCGGCTGGTACAACGTGACCAAGGCAGCGGTGATCCACACCACCAGCCAGTTGGCCTTCGAACTCGCTCCGGGCGTCCGGGTGAACGGGATCGCCCCGGGTCTCGTGAAGACCGATCTGGCACGAGCACTCTGGGAGCCCAACGAAGCGAAGATCGCTGCCCACCTCCCGCTGCGCCGCCTTGGCGAGCCTGATGACATCGCCACCGCTGCACTGTTCTTGCTCAGCGACGCCGCATCATGGATTACGGGTCAGACCATGGTGGTCGATGGTGGGACGACGAATCAGCCCACTGGTGGCGTCAGCTGAGCGCTGAGCGACGCAGTTTTCCGATGGCCGTGCGGGGCAGGTGGTCAACAAGCTCGATCTCGCGAGGAGCGGCGAATCGACCGAGGGCTTCACTGACGATCCCGCGGACCTCGTCGAGGGTCGGTGCCTCGCCCGACGGGACAATGAAGGCCACCACTCGTTCGCCCCATTCCGGATCAGTTCGGCGGGTGACGGCGACCTCTGCCACGGCATCGAGGCGCATGATCACCGCTTCGACATCCTCGGGATAGACCTTCTCGCCTCCGGTCACGATGACGTCGCCGGCTCGACCGCGCACCTCGAGGAGGCCGGTACTGCCGAGCCGGCCGAGATCACCAGTGGCCAGCCAGCGTGGCATGGCGTCTGGCCCGACGACGAGGGGGGCCGGACGATCCCGGTAGGCGCGCAGCAGCGTCGGTGAGGCGATCAGGATTTCCCCGACCCCGTCGGAGTCCGGATCGATGACATCGATCTCGACACCAGCAAGAGGCCTGCCGTCGTAGACCACCCCAGAGCCCGTCTCGGTCATCCCATAGGTAGTCACCGTGTTAGCGGGCCGTTCGGCAGGCGGGGCGGCGCCGCCGAGAACGATCACTTCGAAGAGTGAGGGATCGATGCGCCCGAGCAGTCGGGTCACCAAGGACACGTGGGTGGCTCCGTCGCGAGCTGCGGTCTCAAGCAGCTCAGTCGTCGGCTGGTCGATGGACTGAAGGGGGGTAGCGGTGAGGATGGACCGGACGATGACCGAGAGGCCGCCGATGTGCGAGGGCGGGAGGCAGGCCAACCAGCGGTGACGGGTGGGGTCGACGCCCAGGGCCGTCGAGGTCATCTGTGCCGATGCCGCAACGGCATCGATGGTGAGGACCGCCGCCTTGGGGTCGGCCACTGATCCTGAGCTCAGCACCACGAGGGCATCGCCCTCTTCGGCAGCGACACCTTCGGGCAGGCGGCTCCGACCGCTGGCATCGACGATGACCGTGGGTCGCAGGGCGAGCAATGCCTGCGCTCGAGTCTCGGCTCCCCATCGAGGATCGAGGATCGTGAGGGCGTCGCCGGCATGCAGCGTGGCAGCCACCTCGTCGATGAGCGCAGGCCCGAGGGGCAGGTCGATGGCCACGAGGTTGGTCACGTCGATCCAGCCTAGGTTCCTCAAGTTCGACAGGACGCAGAGCGCGCCCCGGTAGCGTGGGCATCGTGACTGACGAGACTCCTGCAACCGTGATCACCGGACCTCCCCATGACCCGGTCGACGACTTCCGCCACCTCCCCCTCCCTGCGTGGGAACGATCGGGTGACTTTGGTGACATCACCTACGAGGTGGCCGAGGGGATCGCCAAGATCACCATCTGTCGACCCGAGCGTCGCAACGCCTTTCGTCCCCAGACGCTCTTCGAACTGACCGATGCCTTCGGTCGAGCTCGCGACGACATCTCGGTGGGGGTCATCGTGCTCACCGGAAAGGGCCCCGATGCATTCTGCTCCGGCGGTGACCAGAAGATTCGTGGCGAGGATGGCTACATCGGCGACGATGAAGTGGCGAAGCAGGGCGTGGGCCGACTCAACGTGCTGGACCTGCAGATCCTGATCCGCCGGATTCCCAAGCCGGTGATCGCCATGGTGGCGGGCTACGCCATCGGTGGCGGACACATCTTGCATCTGGTCTGCGACCTCTCGCTCGCCGCTGACAATGCCCGATTCGGCCAAACCGGACCCATGGTCGGAAGCTTTGACGGGGGGTACGGATCGAGCCTCCTCGCTCGCACCATCGGCCTCAAGCGTGCCAAGGAGGTGTGGTTCCTCTGTCGGCAATACGACGCGGAGACGGCCCTTGACTGGGGCCTGGTCAACGTCGTCGTTCCCCTGGCGGACCTTGAGGCCGAGACGGTCGCTTGGTGTCGCCAGATCCTGAGCCTCTCACCAATGGCGCTTCGAATGCTCAAGGCTGGCTTCAACGCTGCCGATGATGGTCTCGCCGGTGTCCAGCAGCTCGCCGGTGACGCCACCATGTTGTTCTACATGTCAGAGGAAGGCCAGGAGGGTCGCAATGCCTTCGTGGAGCACCGTCGTCCTGACTTCAGCCGTTTTCCGCGCCGCCCGTGACGATCGAGTCCAGGGCGACGCTGAAGCAGTGGGTGGCCGGGGCCCGTCCCCGGACCCTCCCGGCTGCCATCGTCCCGGTCGTCGTCGGAACCATCGCTGTCCGACCCTATGAGGTGCACGAGAGCAGGGCACTGTTGGCTCTGATTGTGGCGTTGGCGTTACAGATCGGCACCAATTACGCCAACGACTACTCCGACGGCATCCGTGGGACCGATCAGCGCCGAGTGGGGCCGGTCCGCTTGGTCGGCCAAGGTCTGGCGAGCCCGAACGCCGTGCGGTGGGCAGCGATGGCATCGTTCCTCGTGGCGATGGTGGCTGGTCTGATCATCTGCTCGATGACCACCTATTGGTTGCTCCCGTTCGGAGCCGCCGCCGTCCTGGCCGGCTGGCTCTACACCGGCGGCCCTCGCCCGTATGGCTATCTCGGCCTCGGTGAGATCTTCGTCTTCGTCTTCTTCGGCCTGCTCGCCACAGCGGGATCGTCCTATATCGAGCTGCTGAGCATCCCCACGGTGGTCTGGCCCGCAGCCGTGACGGTGGGCCTGCTGGCCACCATCCTGCTCGAGGCCAACAATCTGCGCGATATCACCGGCGACACCGTTTCAGGAAAGCGGACCATCGCCGTCCGGCTCGGCCGCGTCCAGGCGGGATACTTCGTCGTGGTTCTGTGCGTGGGTGTGGCGGCGGGAATCGCGCTGGCAACGCTATGGCGACCGTGGGCTGCCGTGGCGTTCCTTGGTCTCGGGCCACTGGTACCGCTGTGCCGACTGGCCCTCTCTGACGCCCAGGGTCCTGAGTTGCTGGCCATGCTTCCCGCCGCAGCCCGTGCGCAGCTCCTCGTGGGAGCGCTGCTGGCCGTTGGCCTGGCAAACGCGTGAGGCTGGGCTCAGCCCAGCCAACCCTCCACCACGGCTGCCGTATCGGACGGCCGCGTCAGGTGGCAGGCGTGGCCGGCCCCTGCGATGAGGACCAGGCGCCCATCGGGGAGCAGGTCGACCATCCGACGACCGAGGGCGGAGTATTTCTGGTCGTCTTCACCGGCGATCACCAGGGTTGGGATGGTCAGGCCTGCCAGTTGGTCCCAACGCGGCACCTGCGTGCCGGCACCCGACCGCCGCAGGCTGTCGGCGAGTCCAGCTGCAGTGTTGGCGAGACGGGCGTCGAGCTCGGCCTCCTTGGTACCAAGGTCGGCGAAGAGCTCCTGAGCGAGCCATCGCTCCACAAAGGCAGGTACGTCATCTTCGGCCTCGATCAGGGTGGCCAGCGCCTCGTCACGCCGTCGTCGATCGGCTGCTTCGACGGGATCCTGGATGCCGGCAGTGCTGCCGACGAGGATGAGCGAGGAAAGCCGTCCTGGCCGCGTGAGGGCGAGCGTGAGCGCCACACGACCACCCAGCGAATAGCCAAGGAGATCGAACGGTTCGTCATCGAACAGTTCGAGGACCCGATCGGCCGTCTCCTCGAGATCGGCTGCGATGCTCGCCGACCCGCCATGTCCGGGGAGATCAACGGCCACGATGGTCCGATGGCAACCCAGGAGCTGGCCGAAGGGCCCCCATGCGGCGGCCGTCTGCGTGAAACCATGGAGCAGGACCAGCGGGGGACCGTCCCCCCAGGTGCGGGTGACGAGAGGAGGCATGTCAGGTGAGCGTAGCCACAGGACCGATCCAGGCAGCGTTTTGCGAAACCTTCGTTGATGAGCTCGTGCGAGCTGGGGTCACCGATGCCGTGGTCTCACCCGGATCACGGTCGACGCCATTGGCACTCGCCATCGCCGCCAGCCCGCTTCGTCGGCACATTCGCCTCGACGAGCGCTCGGCGTGTTTCGTCGCACTGGGCCTCGCCCGCTCGACTGGTCGTGCGGTTCTGGTGCTCGTGACGTCAGGCACGGCGGCTGCGGAACTTCATGCCGGCGTCGTTGAGGCCCATCTGGATCGTGTTCCATTGATTGTGGCCACCGCTGATCGTCCACCTGAGCTTCACGGGGTCGGCGCACCCCAGACGATCGATCAGCATGGCATCTTCGGCGCCCACGTCCTCTCGGCGATCGATCCGGGACCAGTGCATGCGCTTCCTCTGAGCGCCTGGCGACCGCTGGTCAGTCGACTGGTCCTCGACGCCACGGCTGGCGTCCATCCGGGACCAGTGGTGATCAACCTTCCCTTCGTCGAGCCGCTGGTGGCGGAGCCCGGTGCTCAGCCATCGGGTCGATCGGGGGGTCGGCCATGGTTCTCGATCGCTGGGCAACCCTCTTCGTCCACAGAGCGCATGACGCTCCCGAGCGGACGGGGCCTGATCGTGGTCGGTGCAGATGCTGGTCCGGCCGAAGACGTGCTGGCTGCTGGACATCGGCTGGGGTGGCCGGTCATCGCTGACCCACGTTCGGGTTGCCGAAGCGAGGACCCCGTGGTGATCACCGTGGCCGACACGATCCTGCGCGACGAACATCTCGCTGCCTCACTGCGGCCTGACGTCATCGTGCTCGCTGGAGCACCGGGGGCCTCGAAGGTTGTGGCCGAGTGGATCGATGAAGCGGCCCGTGGCGGAGCCTCGCTGGTGCTGGTGGGTGACGGGGCGGTCCACCGTCATCCGGCGCAGCTTGCCGCCGACCTCGTCATGGGCCGGCCGGACGGGGTGTGGCCCATCCTTTGGAACCAAGGACCGATCGACGAGGGCTGGCTCGAGACGTGGGCCAGCCTCCAGCGGACGATCGACGGATCCTTCTCCGAGCAACTCGGCGAATCGGCATGGAGTGAGCCGGCGGTCCTTCGATCGATTGCTCAGCTTGACGAGCCGGTCACCGTCGTCGTCTCATCTTCGATGCCGGTGCGTGATCTCGAGTGGTTCGGTGGCCGGACCGCTCGGCCGTCGGTGGTGCACGCCAACCGAGGCGCCAACGGCATCGATGGGGTGGTCTCGACGGCGATAGGGGTGGCCTTGGGCGACGAGTTGCCGGTGGTCGCAGTGGTGGGAGACCTCACCTTCCTTCATGATGTCTCGGCTCTGGTCGAGGGGCTCGGCGACGGCGTGGGGTCGCTGACCGTGGTGGTGCTCGACAATGCCGGCGGAGGAATCTTCTCGTTCCTACCCCAGCGATCACTGGTGCCCGAGTCGACATTCCGCGAGCTCTTCACGACACCGCGCAGCCCACGGCCGGCCGATGTCGCACGGGGCTTCGGCCTTCGAGTCCATGAGGTGAACGATCAGGCGACGCTGGTCTCGTCCATCATCGACTCGATTGGCCGAGCAGGAATGACGGTGATCGTCTGCGGACTTCCCGACCACGACACCAACGTGAACATGCACGCTGAGCTGGTATCGAAAGCGCTCGGGGCCGCTTCCTCGGCGGGACTGAGTTAGCGACCCTGGGCTCGGGGCAGGAAGAGGCCCTTGGCGTCGAGCGGAATCCGTGTCGGCATGCCGATGATCGCCTCAGGCTCGGCGGCGGTGTGGGTGGCATCGAAGATCATCAGCGCAGTGCAGTGCGTCGAGCGATCGAAGCACGGGACCAGCAGCCATCCCTCCTCGTCGCTGCGACCCTCGGGATCTCGCCAGAACAGCGGGTGTCCGGCGAGGAGGTGCTCGGGGAGTTCGGTCCGGGTGGTGGAACCATTGCGGAAGTTGTACTTGATGATCACCGAGTGGTCGGCGGTAACGCCATAGGCATACCGACGAATATCGGGAGCGGCGACAGGGTCGATGGCCACCCCTAGGAGCTCGAGGTCATCGAGGGCTTCTAGGCGGAGCGACTGCATGCGTGTATCGGCCTGGAACGATGTGAGCCAGCCCCCGGTGCGCTCAGGCCGCCATGCACCATCGTCACCCGGGCTGGGGTCTCGCCGCAGCACCACGCCATCAGCCCCGGTTCCACTGGCGATCAACGAGACGAACGCAGTGAAGACTCCTGGCACCGTCGAGCACCAGCGGACGTCTCCCGATGTACCGCCTCGAGGAAGCAGGCCGATGGCTGAGGGGCGCTCGAGGTCGAAGACAAGGTTCGGATCACCCGTGTGCTCCTCGCTGCGCCATGTCAGCGCATGGCTGCCGAGGCCGATGGCCACGAGGTCGTCGAGTACCTCGATCGGCGGGTCATCGGGCTGATATGGCAGGGGGAGTGGGGTGGTGCGTCCGATGATCCCATCTGCGCCGAGCTCGGTGAGGACGAGGCCGTCGGGACCTCGAAACCCGGAGCCGAGAAAGGTCGACCGACCCGTGGGTGGGTCCACGACCACGCACGAGCCCATGGTGGTCGAGAGCATGGTTTCGAAGTCCTCGACGAGCGCGGTGTCGAGGCCGCTGGTCAACCGATATCCGAAGCCTCGACCGTCAAGGGCAAGCATCCGGTCAGCAACGACAACCAATGAGCGATTCGCCAGGGGTCCCGCCAGGTTCAGCGGCCCTGGTGGGGACTGTGCGCCCCATCGACGAGCGAGGGTGCGTGTGCGGACGAAGCGAGATCGGGTCGAAGTGGGCCGACCTTCGGAGAGGGAGATGGCGTGGACCATGCCGTCCCCGTCATCGCTGTGGTGGGAGTCGACGTCATCGACCCACATCGGATTGGGACCAAGTAGCAGCAGCAGACCGTCGAGCACGGGCGGCACGACACCGGCGATGGTGAACGGCCCGTCCTCGTCGGCTTCGGTTCGAACCGGTGCCCGTCCGCCGCTCAGCGACGCTGTACTCGACGGCACCAGCGGCGGGAGCTGGATCAGGTTCTCTGCAGCGGTCACCCCCGAACGCTACCGTGCGCTGGTCGAGCCGGGCGCCGCCCTCTGGCAGACTTGAGCCGTGCTGACCATCACTGAGGACCTCAGAGCGCGAGGCCTGATCCATCAGGTCACGGACGAGGCATTGTTCGATCGCCTTGATGCCGGAGGCCTCTGCGTCTACGCCGGCTTCGACCCGACGGCTGACAGTCTCCATATTGGCCACCTGCTCCAGCTGTGCACCCTTCGTCGCCTCCAGCTCGCGGGACACCGGCCGATTGCCCTCGCCGGTGGAGGCACGGGGATGATCGGCGATCCCGGCGGAAAGTCGGCAGAGCGTCCCCTGCTCAGCGTCGAGGACATCGCGACCAATGTCGAGGCGATTCGGGGGCAGCTCGCCCGATTCCTCGACTTTGACGACTCGGCGGGATCGTCCCAGGCCTTGCTGCTCGACAACGCCGCATGGTTGAGCCCGCTGACCGTACTCGAGTTCCTCCGCGACATCGGCAAGAACTTCACCGTGAATCAGATGGTGGCCAAGGAATCGGTCCGGTCGCGCCTGGAGCGCCCTGACCAAGGGATCACCTACACCGAGTTCTCCTACATGCTCCTGCAGGCCTATGACTTTGCTCGCCTGAACGAGGATCACGGGTGCACCTTGCAGATTGGCGGCTCGGATCAGTGGGGCAACATCACGATGGGTATCGAGTTGATCCATAGGCGATCCGGTGGCGAGGCCTATGGACTGACGGCACCGCTGGTGACCAAGGCTGACGGGACCAAGTTCGGTAAGTCTGAGTCGGGGAACGAGTCGGTCTGGCTCGACGCTGCCCGCACCAGTCCCTATCGGCTCTATCAGTTCCTCCTCGGCGTCGAGGACGCGATGGTGGGCACCTACCTGCGCTACTTCACCTTCCTCGACCTTGAAGAGATCGCCACGCTAGATCTCGCCACCGAGGTGCGCCCGCACGAGCGAGCTGCTCAGCGGGCGCTGGCCTCGGAGGTGGTGGCGCTGGTGCACGGTGCCGACCAACGAGACGCGGCCATCGATGCGTCAGCAGCGCTCTTTGGCGGGAGGGTCTCGACGCTCGACGAGGCGACGCTCCTTGACGTCATCAATGACGTCCCGACGTCGAGCATCTCGGCGACCGACATCGCCCCAGGGCTTCTGCTCGTGGATCTGCTCGTGACCACCGGCCTCGCTGCGTCAAAGGGTGAGGCCCGACGAACGGTCGAGCAGAACGGTGCGTTCGTCAACGATGTGGTGCGAACCGGCCTTGATGCCGAGGTGTCAGCACGAGACCTGCTGCACGGTCGCTATGTGGTGCTGCGAAAAGGGAAGCGGAACTACCACCTCGTGACGGTGACGTGAGCCTGCGGCGGATCACCGGGTTGATCCTGGGATCGATGGTCTTGGCGGCCTGTGCCGGCCCGACGACTGCAGCATCGCAGCAGCACGCCACACAGCGTTGGATCACCGCGACGGGCCTCGGGGGATCCATCGCTTCGATCCAGCACACGATGGCGACAATCGAGCGCTTGGTTGCTGATCCGACATCGAATCCCAATGATCGCCAGACCGTCTGCAGCGTGCTCTTGTTGGGGGTCCAACAAGCCAACGGCGACCTCCCCGCTTCAGGGGACACGGTGCTCTCGTCGCTGCTGGCCGCGGCCTACAGCGACCTTGGTGCCGCCGCCACGAGCTGCGGAAGTTCTGGCTTCGCACCGACGCAGATCGCAGCCTTTGAGGGCAAGCGCCACCAGGGTCTTGCGGCGCTCAGTCAGGCAGCGGCTCGGGCAGAATCGCTCATGGGCCATCCGCTGTCGACCTCGACGACCAACCCCTCTGATCCCAGCTCGGCGGCATGATCGAGGGCGACGAGGTGACCCGGCGGGTGCTCTGGTCGCTGCCGACAGGGCTCTATGTGCTCGGCACGGTGGGGCAGCCCGGCCAGGGGCCGTGGAACCTCATGACGATCAACCTCGTGACCCAGGTGGCCACCGAGCCGCGTGTGGTCGGCTTCAGCGTTGAGTCCGGTTCGGTCACTGAGGCACTCCTCGACCAAGGACAGGTGGCGGCACTTTCGCTGCTGGCCCGAGCAGATCGAGCGGTGGTGCGACGGTTCGTCAAGCCGGTGGTCGACGTCGTGATCGATGACCATGGCACTCCCCAGGAATTGTCCGGCCATCGAGTGCAGGTCGTGGCGAGTGGGGCACCGGTGTTGTCGGTGGCTGCGGCGTGGCTCGATCTCGCCGTGGTGGGATGCACGCGTCTTGCGAGTCACACGCTCTACCTCGGCGAGGTGCTCGGGGCATCGGCATCTGAGGCATTCGTGGATGGCCCAGCCTCCGCGCGAGCCTTCGATGTCCTTCGTATGGAGGACACGAAGATGAGCTACGGCGGCTAGGAGGTACTCACGTCGCTGCCGGCGGACGCAGATCGACCCGAAGCGTCAAGATCCCATCGACCAAGGAAGCCTCGGCATCGGCGAGCATGGCGTAGTCCATGAAGTCGAGCTTGGTTCGTGCGATCCAGGCTGCCCGCTCGGGCCCTTCGATCGGAGGCATCCCTCGCTCTTTGACGGCGGCAGCCCGCTCGCCGAAGCGGATGATCATCTCGGCGGGATCGAAGGCTTCGCTCATGGGCCGATGTTATCGGTGGGGCTGCGGCGGGTGGCGCGGTGGTGGCAGTAGCATGTGAGTTCAGTCGGGAGGACGGCGGAGCACGTTCCTCCCCGAAAAGGAGTCGGCAGCCTCGCGCTGTCGCAGGCAGCACATCCGGGCAGCAAGGAGTGATCGTGAAAAAGGGTCGACACCGTCGGTTCGAAGAGGCCCGCAGCCTCAAGCGCTCATTCGGGGGAGAAGCGGTCTCCTGTGCCGAGTGTGGCGCCGAGCCCGAAGATATCCACGCGACATGGTGCCTCGCAGAAGAGGACTCCTACGATCGCATCCTCGGAGAGGACGGTCGCTCCTCGGTCGTCGAGCATGATCCGCTCGACGACGAGCCTTCCTAGCGCTTTACGGCTTTACGGCTTGACGGCCCGTCGAGTCGTTGGGTGGGGCAGCGGCGTGGAGGTGGCAAGACGCTCCGCTCGCTCGTTCATGAAGGCGAGGAGCCGGGCATAGGTCTTCTTGCCAACCGTGGCGACGAGTTCGTCTCGCATCGAATCGACCACCCGTTGGTTTCCCACATAGGCCTCTGCTGCCTCTGAGCACCACCAGTGGAACTCGGCGCCACCGGCCCCCCAGTGACGCCGCTCCCATTGGCCGACCGACGTGATGATGTAGCCGTCGTCGGCAACCTCGTCCTCGCGGCGAAGTGGAAGCTGCCAGCAGACCTCGGGTTTCCAAGCGACGAAGCTCTCGCCGTGGTTGGCCGCCGCGATGTGAAAGGCGCAGCCGGGCCCGGCTGCGAAGCCGGGACGATTGAGGAAGACGCAGGCGTCATCGACCAGAACGGTCGTCGTCTCCCCTGCATCGTTGGTGGCGATCAGATCGGCTGGTGCCTCGTCCTTGAACTGCCACTCTTCGCTGGTGAGTAGCGCCGCCTTGGCCAGGGTGTTGGTGACGTCGTCGTCGTCGAGCAGGTGGGCGCCGTAGCTGCAGCATCCTTGGACGAGGTCGCTGGCATCCTCGGTGAGTACCCCCTGGCAGCCAGCTCCGAAGATGCAGGTCCAGTTGCTCTCGAGGTACGTCAGGTCGAAGCGCCACGTCCGCTCCTCCTCGGTTGAGTCGAAACTGACCCATTCATGCGCGTCCTTCGGTGCCTTTGCCACTTGCGCAACCTAGCCTCCGTCCCAATAGTGCGGACGACCCGTAGAATGGAGGCATGACGCAGATCACTGACACCACAACCGATGACGTCGTCGTCGAGATCACCGATGAGGCCCGCACCGTCGTGGCTGATGCACTGGCCGCCGAGCCCGGTGCCGACGACCTCGCCCTCTGGCTCGAGGTACGTGGCGTCGAGGCTGGACGCTTCACCTATGACCTGTTCTTCCAGGCGGCCGGTGATGCCGGTGACGACGATGTCACCTATGTCGTCGATGGCGTCACCGTGGTGGTGCCATCGGGCAGCGTCAGTCGACTGGCCGGCGCCCGACTCGAGTTCTCGGCCGATGGCGGAGGTGGGCTTGTGATGGTCAACCCCAACGTCCCTTCAGCACAGGAGATCGCCCCCGGCGTCCCTGAGGAGGTGCTGGCGCAGGGGATCGCTGGCCCGCTGGCTGTGCGAGCGATCGCCACACTTGAGGCCGAGGTCAATCCCTCCATCGCAGGACACGGTGGTCGGGCCGACCTCGTGGCGATGGACGAGACAACCGGGGTGGCCTACTTGGCCCTCTCCGGAGGCTGCCAGGGCTGCGCCATGTCCCGTCAGACGCTGAGTCAGGGCATCGAGGTCTCATTGCGTGACGCCATCCCGGAGCTGACTGGTGTGGTCGATGTCACCGACCACGCGCAGGGTGCCAACCCGTTCTTCGAGAACTGAGCCAACCGTCAGTCCCGGGCAGCGCTCGGCCGACGCGTAGTCTTGACCCGTGCTCCGCTTCCTCACCGCAGGTGAATCCCACGGCCAGGCCCTTGTTGTCATCGTCGAAGGGTTGCCTGCTGGGCTCCCCATCGTCGAGTCACAGATCCAGGCCGAACTAGCCCGTCGGCGACTCGGCTTCGGCCGTGGTCCTCGAATGCGATTCGAGGTGGACGAGATCACGCTGACAGCAGGCATCCGCCATGGCCGCACCCTCGGTTCACCGGTGGCCATCGAGATTAAGAACACCGAGTGGGAGCGCTGGAGCGAGGAGATGTCTCCCGCCCCGGGTGCCCCAAGCTCGGTGCTCTCCACTCCTCGGCCCGGACACGCAGACCTCGTGGGGATGCAGAAGTACGGCTTTGATGATGCTCGCGATGTGCTCGAGCGAGCCTCGGCTCGTGAGACAGCGGCTCGGGTGGTGGCGGGATCGCTGGCGAAGGCACTGCTGGCCGAGCTTGGCACTTCCATCTTGAGCCATACCGTCCAGCTCGGCGATGTTCGAGCGTCTGTTGATGATCGACCGGGGATCGGTGATCGTGACGCCATCGATGCCGACGAGGTCCGTTGCTTCGACGCGACCACCTCGACGTCGATGGTGGCCGCCATCAAGGCGGCAGCGAAGGCCGGTGACTCCCTTGGGGGCATCGCCGAAGTACTTGCCTTTGGGGTTCCCTTGGGCCTTGGCAGCCACGTCCACTGGGATCGCAAGATCGATGGCATGTTGGCCCAGGCGATCATGAGCATCCAAGCGATCAAGGGCGTCGAGATCGGCCAGGGATTCGAGCAGGCCGGTCAGCCCGGTTCGACGGCCCATGATGCGATCACCTATGACCCGTCGCAGGGCGCTGAGTCTGGAGGTTTCGTCCGCAGCACGGCGCGAGCCGGCGGCATTGAGGGAGGGATGACCACCGGAGGCCTGCTATCGATCCGGGCAGCGATGAAGCCGCTGGCCACGCTCAATCGGCCGGTCCTCGAGACGGTGGATGTGGCGACGAAGGCTTCGACGGTCTCGTTCAAGGAGCGCACCGATGTGACAGCCGTGCCGGCGATGGGGGTGGTGGCCGAGGCGATGGTGGCTGTGGTCCTCGCCACCGAGTCGCTCCGAAAGTTCGGTGGAGACTCAATGGCGGAGCTCATCAGGAATCGAGACTCGTTCATCGAGCATCTCGGCGAGACCCCGTCGGCGGCTCAACGGTCGTGACCGGGCTCTCTCGGATCGTGCTGGTCGGACCCATGGGGTCGGGCAAGTCGACGGTGATGGAGATCTTGTCGGACCGGCTTGGCTGGATCGGGCTCGACACGGATCAGATCGTGGCCGAGCGCGAAGATCGTTCGGTGGCGGAGGTCTTCGCCGCTGACGGTGAAGAGATGTTTCGCTCGCTCGAGTTGAGCGCGCTCGAGGCTGCCCTCAGCTGGACGAGCCCGGTGGTGATCTCCACGGGTGGAGGCATCGTTGAGACCCAGGCAGCACGACGGCTACTCGCCGCCGAACCCGGAGTGGTCCAGCTGCGCGTGAGCCCTTCAGTGGCGCTCGGGCGAATCGGTGATCCGAGTGGTCGGCCGCTCCTCAGCGAGGATCCTCTCGGAGCGCTGGTTCGGCTTGGCAAGCGACGACGTCCATTCTTCGATGAGGTGACCTCGGCGGTCATCGAGGTCGATGACCGAACGGCCGACGAGGTGGCCGACGAGATCCTGACCCTGTTGGCGGTGGCAGCATGAACCGAGTGACGGTCGACGTCGGCCCGCAGCCCTATGAGGTGCTGATCGGCAGCGGAGCTCGTCGTGAGCTGGCCGATGTGGTGGCTCGAGTGGCACCGATGGCGGAGCTGGCCATGATCGTGACCCAGCAGCCCCTCATCGATGCGCACTGGATCGCGCAGCTCGATCCTGGGATTCGGTTCGAGATCGTCGTGATCGAGCAGGGCGAGGACGCCAAGAACCTCGAGACCATCGAAGGATTGTGCCGAAGGTTCGTCGAGGCCGGCCTGTCGCGCCACGACCTCGTTATCGCTGTCGGTGGCGGTCTCACCAGTGACGTGGCCGGATTCGCTGCGGCCTCCTATCACCGCGGCATCGGGTACGTCACTGTGGCAACGACCCTGCTGGCGCAGATCGATGCCGCCATCGGCGGCAAGACCGGCGTCAACCTCCCTGAAGGTAAGAACCTCGTCGGAGCGTTCTGGCAGCCCAGCGCGGTCATCTGTGACACCGAAGTGCTCTCAAGCCTGCCGCCTCGGGAGTGGGCTTGCGGACGAGGTGAGATGGCCAAGTACGCATTCTTGGGCGAAGCGATCCCGTCGGCGGCCCTCCTTGAAGAGGATCTTGACGACCAGGTCGCTCGCTGTGCCGGAATCAAATCAGATGTGGTGGCCGACGACGAGCGCGAGGGCGGGCGCAGGATGATCCTCAACTACGGGCACACGCTGGCTCACGCCCTCGAGGCAATCGGACTCGAAGACCGCGAAGCCGGTCGGGCGAGCCGGTCGGCCGATCTGCTTCATGGTGAGGCCGTGGCAATCGGACTGATCTTCGCAGCACTTTTGGCGAGGAACCTCAATCGGATCGACGACGATCGCGTCGAGCTGCATCGCCGAGTGGTCGGCGGCTTCGACCTGGCTACTGAGCTTCCGCCAGGGTTGGTGGCCACCGAACTGGTCGATGCCATGGAACGCGACAAGAAGGCGCACCACGACCTGACGTTCGTCCTCGACGGCCCCGAAGGGGTCGTCCCGGTCCGCGGTGTTCCGGCAGAGGTGGTGCTCGCTACGCTCGAGGAGATGGGAGCTCGACGATGACTGGCGCACCACGGGAAATCCTTCTCGTCTCAGGGCCGAACCTCGACCTTCTCGGCGACCGCGAACCGGCCATCTACGGGTCTGAGACCCTGGCTGATCACGTCGCCGCCGCCGTTCGGGAGGGCGAACACCACGGAATCGGTGTGCGCCACGTCCAGTCGAACCACGAGGGCGAGCTGATCGAGGCCATCCATGAGGCTCGCGGTTGGGCTTCAGCCATCATCATCAATGCAGGAGCCTTCACCCACACATCGTGGGCTCTGCACGATGCGCTCGCCGCATTCGATCCTCCAGTGGTCGAGTTGCACTTGTCGAACCCTGCTGCCCGGGAGCCGTTTCGGCACATCTCGGTGATCGCTCCGGTTGCTGATGGGGTGGTCGCCGGATTCGGTGGCCTCGGCTACGGCCTGGCGGTCGAGGCTGTCGCTCGGTTGCTTGGCCCGATGCCATGAGCGAGACATTCGCTGCCCTCGACGTGGCCAGTCGCCAGTATCGCCTTCTCGATGCGCTCGACCCGGCTGGGGTCGACGGGCTCCTCGTGACCACACTGACCAATGTGCGGTACCTGACTGGGTTCACCGGTTCAGCCGGCATCGTCGCACTCACGTCCACCGGAACGACCCTGGTGACCGATGGGCGTTATCGCACCCAGGCGGCCGAGCAGGTAGCGGCTGTAGGGCTTGCTGATCACGTGACGATTGTCATCGGCGGAGCAGAGGCCCAGCGCGAGGCGCTGCAGGCCGCCCTGGATGGGGCCGATCGAGTGGGACTTGAGGCCGACCATGTGACCTGGGCTCAAGCAACGGCATGGGAAGAGCGACTCGGTCGACCTCCAGTTGCCACCAGTGGTCTTGTTGAGGAACTGCGGGCGATCAAGGATGCCGGCGAGATCGACCGAATGCGCCACGCTGCGCAGATCGCCGATGCAGCACTTGGGGAGGTACTGCCACTGCTGTCGCGGGCGGGCATTGACCCCATCTCGGAATCCACCTTCGCACTTGCCCTCGACTCGGCGATGCGCCGCCGAGGGGCGGAGTCGGTGGCCTTCGAGACCATCGTGGCCGCCGGTGAGAACTCGGCCAAGCCCCACCATCACCCAAGCGACCGGCTCATCGCAATGGGAGACCCCGTGGTGGTCGACTTCGGTGCCACCTTTGAGGGCTATCGCTCGGACATGACGCGGACGTTCTGCGTGGGTGGGCAACCCACCGGCGCGCTGAAGGAGATCTTCGACCTCGTGGCAACCTCGCAGGCGGCCGGAGTGGCGGCTGTCCAGCCGGGGGTGAGCGCTGGGTCGATCGACGACGTCTGTCGGGGAGTCATCGTCGAGGGGGGCATGGGCGAGCGCTTCGAGCACTCCACTGGGCACGGGGTTGGCCTCGATATCCACGAGCTTCCGTGGGTGGCAAGTCAGGGGACCGCTATCTTGGAGGCAGGCACGGTGGTGACCGTCGAGCCCGGTGTCTACGTCGCCGGGGTCGGTGGTGTCCGGATCGAGGACACGCTCGTCGTCACCAGCTCGGGCGCAGAGCCCCTCACACGATTCACGAAGGAAGTCGCTGCCTGATGGCTGTCTCAACCAACGATCTCAAGAACGGAATGACGCTCGACCTCGCCAAGGAGGGGCTGTACAGCGTTGTCGAGTTCCAGCACGTCAAGCCCGGCAAGGGCGGTGCCTTCGTTCGGACCAAGCTGAAGAACGTCCGCACCGGAGCGGTGATCGAGCGGACCTTTCGGGCCGACGAGAAGCTTGAGCAGGCCATCGTCGACAAGAGCGACACCCAGTTCTTGTTCCGCGATGGTGACGACTATGTCTTCATGGACCAGTCGACCTATGACCAGACGACGGTGTCACCTGCCTCGCTCGGCGATGCCATCAACTTCCTCAAGGTTGGCGATCCGGCCAACCTGCAGACCTACCTCGATGAGGTGATTGGCATTGAGCTCCCCGCCTCGGTGGAGTTGACGGTCACGGAGACCGAGCCGGGCGTCCAAGGGGACCGAGTCTCGGGGGCCCGCAAGTCGGCCACCCTCGAGACCGGCTTTGTGGTGCAGGTCCCTCTGTTTGTCAACGAGGGCGACGTGATCAAGGTCGATACCCGCACCGGCGAGTACATCACCCGCGCCTAGCGGGTGACCCCCCTGATGGCAGGTGTGACCCGACATGAGTCTCGCGAGCGTGCGCTTGGGCTCCTCTACGAGGCCGAGATGAAGCATCTCGACCCTCGAGAAGTCTTGGCTGAGCTGTCCATGGAGCCCGATCCCTACTGTTCCCTCCTGGTACGTCTCGCCGGCGAGCATCAGGTCGTCTCTCGAAATACCATCGAGGCCACAGCCGTGAACTGGCCACTCGAGAGGATCGGGATGATCGACCGGCTGGTGATGGAGTTGGCCCTCGCCGAGGCGAGTTCGGATGATCCGCCCCCGCGGGCGGTGATCCTGAACGAGGCTGTTGAGCTTGCTCGGTCGTACTCGACGGACTCGTCTGGATCCTTCGTGAACGGCATCTTGGCGACGGCGATCCCGGAGTCGTGAATCAATCCCGGTCGAGGCCCGGGATAGGTTGCCTGTCATGACGAGGTGTGCCAAGCGATTCGGTACGACCCGATGACCGGGATGGGCAATGGGGTCAGCCTGCGAAATCCCACCGTCACGTCCCATTTCGTTAGTGCACTGTTCTTCGACCTCGCCTGCGTGATCGGTCTGAGTGCGATCGCGGCGGTGACGGTCATGCTTGTGCGACGAGGTGCGGAGCAGTCCCTCGCTGAACCGGAGCCTCCCGCTCGACGTCTGTTACGACTTGGGGTGGGCACGTTGTGGGTGGTGGCCGGCCTGCTCCAGCTGCAGACGTCCATGCCCATGGGTCTGCCCGTCGCGGTGGTACGCCCTGCAGTGGCCACTGCTCCAACCTGGGGATCGTGGGCTGCGCTGCAGGCCACCGATGCGTGGATCCGCCATCCAATCCTTGGCGCCACGTCGGTGGTCTGGATCCAGTTGGGACTTGGTGCGTGGATCCTGCTGGCGCGGCGCGGCTGGTGGTCGGCCGCCGCTGGTGCCGCCTCGGCCGCGTGGGCGCTGGTGATCTTCGTGATCGGGTCCGGATTTGGTGGCGTCTTCCTGGCTCCGTGGTCATGGGTGTTCGGGGCACCTGGAGCCAGCTTGCTCTACCTCGTGGCGGGATTGGCGCTGACGATCCCGTCGTCGCGACTGGCTTCAGCGTCGGTCGCTCGCATCGTCGCTCGAGTCCTCGGAGTGATCTTGATCGTGCTGGGCGTGCATCAAGCGCTGCCGTCGAGTGGGGTAGTTCGGTCGGGTCGCTCGTCGTCGCTGGCGGTCATGGCTGACCAGATGGCAGCGATGTCTCAGCCCGCGGCGACCGCCTCGATCGAGCGATGGTTCTCCTCGGTCGCAGTCCATGCCGGACCACTCCTGGGACTGTTCGTGGTCATCGTCCTGGTGGTCACCGGGGCGGCTCTGGTGTCATGCCGACCAAATCTCATCGGGCCGGCGGCCATCGGCTTCAGCTTCACCGCAGCGCTGGTGTGGGTCTTCGTTCAGGATTTCGGTGTGCTCGGTGGGTCCTCCACCGACGTCAACTCCATGCCGATGTGGGTACTCCTGATCCTCGTGACCCGACGCTTGATCATCGATAGTGCCCAGCCAGCACCAGCAGGCCCTGCGGTGCTCGAGAGTCCTGGCACTCAGCGTCGGATCGCTGCCAGCGTCAGCGCGGCAGCTGTGACGGCCTTCGGGGCCGTGCTCCTTGCGACCATGGCGATCCTGCCGGGGTCGACTGCGGACGCTTCAATCGCAGCCGGCGCCCAGGTATCGGCTCTGAGGGGTCCGGCGCCTCCGTTCGTCCTCACTGACAGCCTTGGTCAGCGAGTCTCTCTCTCGGACTTCGCTGGTCGCGTCGTGGTGATCTCGTTCATCGACCCAGTGTGCACCTCGGAATGTCCGATTGAGGCCCAGGAGATGCACCTTGCCGCCGAACAGCTTGGACCGGATGCGAAGGTGTCCTTCGTGGCGATCAATGCCAATCCTCGCTTCACCTCAGTGAGCGACCTCCAGGCTTTCAATGACGCTGAAGGGCTGACCCGCTGGACGAATTGGACGTATCTCACCGGTTCGGTGGCTGACCTGCGCGACGTGTGGAATCGCTACGGGGTGTCGGTGTCGACGATCGGGGCAGGAGGGATGGAACTGCACTCTGAGTCAGTCTTCATCATCGATCGCGGCGGCCAACTCCGGGCCACGTGGACACTCGCCTCGGGTGACGGCCCGAGCTCGGTGGAGGGTCAATCGACTACCTCACAGCTCGTTGATCAGATCCGACGGGCCTCGTGAGGGCGCTGGTGCGGTCGGTGGGGGTGGTGGTTGCCCTCTCGGCGGTGGCGGTCCCGGTGGCAGGGGGAGCAGCCACCTTGGCCGGAGGGTCCCGGCAGGGGGCTGTGAGCATGGCCGTCGTCCCGACAGGTCACCTCGGTGATCCATCGAACCGGTTCTTCCAAACGTTCACCTCGACCGGCGGAACATGGTCGCTGTCGACGCCTCGAGGAACGGCGACGAATGGCGGGATCATCATCGCAAGCCCGGAGGCCGGAGCTGTGAGCGTGCTGGCCTTCGATGCGAGTCATGTCTCAGTGATCCAGGGGCTCATGGCTGGCCAGCCGAGTCGGGCTGGCAATGTGGTCTCGGCGATTCTGGCGCAGCCCACTGCCTTGACGGTGAACCCGGTGAGCGGGCAGATGGCTGCGATCTCGGCCAGCGGTGGGGTTCTGATGGCGCGCCACCGCCTCAGCCCGATGAGACCCCTCCTCTCGGCCCGCCAACTCGCGGCAAGCCCAGCCGGTCGTCAATGTGGCTTGTCGGCAGCGACCTCGGCAGCGGTGATGACTGACGGCACGATGGTGGTTGGTGGTCGGTGCAGCCGCCCGGGGTATTCCGGGCTACTCGAGCGGCATCCCGGGAGGGGATGGATGGCCAACCGCATCGGAGGATCACGATTGTGGCATGCAGTTCGGGTCGATCCCACAGTGTCGGGGTCGGTCGCACTGGCGCAGTCGGGTGGGTCACACCCGGTTCTACGGATGGCCACCATTGGATCGAGGGGGATCACGTGGTCGGAGCCGGCCCGAGTTGGGGCTGATCTGCGCTCAACAGCGGTGACGTCACTGGCGGCTCAGGGCTCGAGCTATGTGGTGGCATCTGTCACTGGGAACCGAGTGCAGGCGTGGCGGCTTGGCGCCAGCGCTCCAGCTCGTCGGATTGGCCCTGCCCTTTCCCCCAAGGTCCAGGCAGTGGTCGATGGCGCCTCAGGCTCGGTACATGCATTCGCTGTCGATGGCCGCAGGGTCGTGATTTCGGGCCTTCGTCGCGGCGAGCACCGATGGGTGGTCGAGACTCGTCGGGTGCTCCCGCTTCCCTATGGGACGTCGTCATGAGTGAGGAGGCTCACCGATGATCAACATGTCCCAGGCAATGCCGGTGTCGTGGGCGTTCAGCCCACTGTGGCTGGCAGCCATTGCGTTGGTGGCAATCGAAGAGATTGGCCTCGTCCGACTCCGAGCTCGGAGCCGACCGGCTCAGTCTGCTCGGTGGCGCCGGCGCGCCCTGGCCTATGAGGCGGGACTCGTGGTGATGTGCATCATCGAGTCGAGTCCTCTGGCTGGGCTGTCGATGGAGCACCTGTCGATCCACATGGCGCTCCATGTCCTTGAGATGTTCTATCTCCCGGTGCTCCTCATCGTTGGGGCTCCATGGGTACCGGCACTGTTCATGCTGCCCGTCGGCCTCCGTCGTCGCGTGCTCGCCGGATGGCAGTTGGGCCGATCTCGCTGGTTGACTCGGCGCCTTAGCGGACTAGTGGTGACACCTCTGTTCGGGCTGATCATCTTCAATGGCACCATGGTGTTCTGGCATCTCCCGGTGATCATGAACTGGGCAGGTCGCACCGAGTGGGCTCACACCTGGCTCATGACGCTGAGCTTCGTCGGGTCGGGGTATCTGTTCTGGAGGATCATCCTGCCGAGCCATCCGAGCCCGCCACGAGGGAAGCTCGGGATGCAGGCCATAAGCGTCGTGGCGACGGCCTTCGCCATGCTCATCTTGGCCGTGTCGATGGCGGTGATGAGCAGAGGTGCATGGTACGAGATGAACATCGCCATGCTCGGTCCTGCCCCGGCGTTCCACGATCAGCAGGTGGCGGCGGGGATCTTATGGATTTGTGGCGACTTCTGGTCGATTCCCGCCCTGATCCTGATCGTCCGAAGGTTCATGGTGAACGAGGGTGGGCTGAGCGCAGCCTTCGAACGTTCACTTGGTCGAGAGGTCTGATCCTCAGCGAGCCGGCGGGCCGTCAGTGTCGGACTGATGGCGATGGAGGTCGGCGAGGTATGCGTTCCACGCGGCAAGGTCGCTGTCATCGATCGCCTGGCGGGCGATGGCCTTGGCCGAGGTCGGAGGTTTGCGGACGGGGTCACCGTGGAGGAGCCGCCACCACATGAACGTTCCGAACCCGGCCAGCACGGGCCATTCGATCACATAGGCCCAACTCAGCAGATTTCCGCCCAAGGCCCTGGCTAGCTCGAACGAGCCGATGCCTAGGCAGATAATCAGGCAGAGCGCGAGGCCGACGTGAATTCGGAGCGCAGCAGCACCCTTCAATCGTTCCTGCGGAGCGGCCATGCATAGACCGTACCGCTGACGTGCTGTCGATCATTCCTGCAGCAATGGCCAACTTGCCGTAAGGTGTTGCCAACAGGCTGAGCATCTTGGTTGCGTCAGCAGAGGGGGGACGAGATGAAGAGAGCCATCGGCGCTCTGGTAACCGTGCTCATCGGTGCGGCCATCTTCGTGGCCATCGGCATTGGATTCCATGCGCAGAAGTACCAGTCAGTCGCACCGACCACCAAGGCCGTAGACACCGGGACCACCCAAATGGTCAACGGCAAGTCGCTCAAGGTCTACACGTTGAACCTCTACAGCTACCCCGATTCCACTGGCACCTTCGATGCCTCGACTGGCGCACCCGCTGGGACCAAGCCGGTAGCGATTCACAAGAACGGCAATCCAGGATGGCCTGCCTATGGACCGTCGAATGTCTTTCAAATCCCAGCTCATGCGCTGGTGAAGGTGCACTGGGAGCAGCGTGACTCGGGTGGGTCACTGAACAACTCGTGGTTTGCCAAGCCCACCGGGACGGTCGGACCGGTCACGCTCAATGGGAAGGAGATCCCAGCGTCGGGCATCGATCCTTCCCAGGTCGGCCACACCTTCACGGTGCGAGCGGAGCCGGGCGTCGACCCCCACTTCTTCCTCAACGTGGCTGCTCCACTGAACCCGGGCAACCCCACCGACACATCAACGCCCCAGGTGATGGAGTTCTCGTTTGTCTCGGGCAACAAGGGTCTCTACGAGTGGAACTGTGAGTTCCCGTGCGGGAACGGCATCGGAGGATTCGGAGCAGTGATGAGCGCATACGGATTCATGTCGGGGTACATCCATGTCGTCTGAGAACATCGAGATCGACGAGTTCCACGAAGGCAAGCGCGAGGAGGTCGCCAAGCAGGTTGAGCCGTTCTTCAAGGGCGGACCGATCTGGAAGCGACCATTCTTCGGGGTCTTCATCATCTGGTCCTTCATGACCCTGATCGGCGTGCTGATCGGCCTGTTCGTCCCCGTCCACGTCCTCAATGGCTCCTCCTCCTCGCAGCAGGATTCAGTCAAGCTGACCATCGTCGTCTTCACGGTGATCGCTGCGCCGGTATCGGCCGTGGTGTACGGCATCGCCGCCTATTCGTTGATCAAGTGGAACAAGCGCGGATCGGGCAAGAGCGACACTCCACCCGAGGACGGTGTCGCCCTCCGAGGCCATGGGCCCGCCACCGTCATCTGGCTCAGCATCTCCGTGGTCCTCGTGGTCATCCTGCTCTTCTGGGGGATGATGGTGCTCTCCTCCGAACAGACACCACAGGGTGACGCCATCCGGATGCAGGTGGTGGGCCAGCAGTGGGTGTGGACCTTCCAGTACGGCAGCACCAAGATCACCTCGACGCAACTTGTGCTCCCGGTGGACCGCCAAGTGGTATTCGAGGTCTCAAGCAAGGACGTCACACACGGCTTCTGGCCGGTGCAGCTGGGCGTCCAGGTCGATGCCAACCCTGGGTTCTCGACAACCATCGCCGCCAGCCCGAACAAGCTCGGCAAGTTCGATGTGCGTTGCAGCCAACTCTGCGGCCTTGAGCACGCCTACATGCAGACCACCGGAAGGGTGGTCACGGAGAAGCAATTCGAACATTGGCTTGCTCAGAAGGGTGCATCACCCAAGGCGATCAAGCTCTTCACCACGGACGCGAAGTAGGGGGACGACGTGACATCAACTGAGGTGTACCTCGAGAACACGGTCCTCGGCCCGAAGGCTGGTGGGCTCTATCGCCACCAGAACTTCGGCACTGGCCTGATCTCCGGCATTGTGTTCGGGTTCATTGGCTGGCTGATCGGCCAAGAGCTCCTCCAGGGCTCAAATTGGGGCTCGGACATGACGGTCACCGTGACCTGCGTGGGATGGGTGATCGGCTTCCTGCTCGGCATGGGAGCATTCAATGCCGTCGGTCGGTGGATCTTGGGCAGGGACGAGGATCACGAGGACCAGCTCTACGGGGCCGGTGTAGGTCAAGGGTGGAAGCGCTACTTCAAGTTCTGCACTGACCACAAGGTCGTAGGAATCCAGTACCTCGTGCTGGTCATGACGCTCTTTGGCGCTGGTGGTGCCATGGCGATGATGATCCGCACCCAGCTGCTGAGCCCGCATATGAACTGGCTCTCGCCGCAGTCCTACAACGCATTGGTCTCCGTTCACGGCATGGTGATGATCATCGCCACGATCATCATGGTGTCGGGGCCATTCGCAAACTTCATCATGCCGATCATGATCGGTGCGAAGGACATGGCCTTCCCGCGGCTGAATGCCTTGAGCTTTTGGGTTGTCGTGGCGGCAGTGCCGCCCATCCTCGGAAGTTTCTTCGTGGGTGGCGTCGACTCGGGCTGGACCACCTATGCCCCGCTTTCGGTGCAGTCGTTCCCCGGACAGGACATGTTCGCGGTGACCATCTGCACCTTCGTGATCTCGGTCACGGTCGCCGGCATCAACACCTTGGTCACGGTGATCACCATGCGGGCCAAGGGGATGACCATGGGTCGCCTTCCGATCTTCGTCTGGGGCTCGATCATCGCTGGTGGGCTCGGCCTCTATGCCATGCCAGCGTTCCTCATGGCTCAATCAGCGCTGATCACTGACCGAGTGGTGGGGACGTCGATGTATGCCCCGGCCCAAGGGGGCGCCGGCTGGCTCTATGAGAACTGCTTCTGGATCATGGGGCATCCTGAGGTCTATGTCATCTTGCTGCCTGCAGCCGGGGCACTCGTAGAAATCGCCTCGACCTTCGCACGCAAGCCGGTCTTCAGCTACAAAGCGATGGTCGGCGCCATGATGGCCATTGCTGGCCTCGGAATCATGGTCTGGGCCCACCACATGTTCACCACGGGATGGGCACCGACATTGGCCAACCCGTTCATGCTCACAACTGAGTTGATCTCGATTCCGACCGGCGTGCTGTTCTTGTGCCTGGTCGGCACGATCTGGCGTGGCAACATCTGGGCGCGATTGCCGATGTACTTTTTGTATCTGTTCCTCTGGAACTTCATCATCGGTGGCGTCACCGGCATCTATCTGTCCGACGTCCCGGCTGACCAGTACTTCCACGGCAACATGTTCGTGACGGCGCACTTCCACTTCACCTTGCTCGGCGGCGCCATGGTCGGCGCAGCGGGAGCTGTCTGCTACTGGTTCCCGAAGGTCTCGGGGCGCATGCTCAACGAGCGAGTTGGCAAGTGGGCGTTCTGGCTCATCGCCATTGGCATCCAGGTCACCTATTACGGCCAATTCCTCGAAGGCTTCCAGGGCATGCCGCGACGGGTGGTCAACTACAACCCGCTGTTCCAGCCGGCCAACATCATGTCGTCGGTTGGGGCCTACACGCTGATGACCGGCTGGCTGATCTTGCTCTACGCCATCGTCCACTCGTGGAGAAATGGCGTCAAGGCCGGTCCGAACCCGTGGCACGCAAAGTCCCTCGAGTGGCAGACCGAGACACCAGTTCCACTCGAGAACTTCCTCGTCGATCCGGTGGTCACCAGGGATCCCTATGGATACGGCGAAGAGGCAACAGATACCTCGCAGCTCACGCCTGAGCCGGTCGGTGCCGGCTCGGTCAGTCTCGGAAACGAAGAGGGGGTCCTCTGATGTCGACCACGGAGATCAGCGAGGCTGGTCAGCACGAGGGCGGCGGCCACCACGAGTCGCCACGGGAGCGGCACAAGAAAGAGCACATGGCGCTCTGGCTGTTCATCGGCGGCGATGCGGTGTTCTTCGCGCTCGAGATCTTCTTCTGGTTCTATCTGCGCACGCTCAATGTCAACGGGATGTGGCTCGGAAACGCCTGCTCGAAGTTGAACCCCTGCACCGATGGCCTCGGAAACCCCATCACGGCTCCCATCTCGGAGGCCAGCGGCCTCTACACGATGGGTGTGGCGGCACTGATCATCGTGTCGGCACTCTTCATCTGGCAGGCCGAGATCCAGGCTCGCTCGGGTGCTCACCGCAAGGCCACGACACCCCTGCTTGGTCTGGCCGTGGTGTTCTGTTTGGCGGCGATTGGTCTGCAGATCTATCAGTTCCAGGTGCTTCCCTTCACGACCATCGATGGGGCCTACGCGTCGCTCTTCGAGTTCTTCATGGGATCAAACCTGGCGCACTTCCTGTTGGTGTTGGTGATCGCTGTGGGGCTGTTCAACCGGTCTCGGATCGGCAAGCTTGAGCACTCGAACTGGTACCAGGCCCATCTCGGTCGGCTCTGGGCGGTCTGGGTGGCGGCAAGCGCCACGGTTCTGGCACTCATCGCCACGTTCCTCGCCTAGCCGGCGAAGACACCGGCCTTAGGGCTCAGCCGGAGACGTATCACCTCTGCTACTGTCGCGATCGTCGTCGTGAAGCGGGTCCTGTGAGGCTCGCACGGCCGGAGGTGTGCAGTGGGAGATCGAGAGCGTAGACACACACGCCCACTCGGTGCCGTGTTCGTCCCACATGCAGAGGTCCTCAGCGAAGACGACCTCGCTCGGGCGCTGACGCGCATGGCACACGAGATCGTCGAGCGGAACCACGGCATCGACGACGTCGTTCTGATCGGATTGCAGACCGGGGGCGCACCGATCGCCGAGGCGCTCTGCGACCGATTGACCGAGATTGAGGGTCACGCTCCACCGTTTGGGCTTCTCGACGTGGCCTTCTACCGCGACGATATTGGCCTGCGACCGGTTCTTCCCGAGGCGGCCACCAATATCCCCGGAGACCTGACTGGCAAGATCGTGGTGATCGTCGATGACGTTCTGTTCACCGGGCGGACGGTCCGTGCTGCACTTAACGCCCTTGGCGACTTCGGGAGGGCCCGATCCGTCCAACTCGCGGTGGTGGTCGATCGCGGTCATCGTGAACTTCCGGTGCGCCCCGACTTCGTCGGCAAGAACCTGCCCACTGCTCGCGAGGAGGCGGTTGACGTCTCGCTCGATGGCGTGCGGCTCGGGCGGCTGGTGGGACGATGAGCGATCTTCCGGTGAAGTCCGATGTTGTCGGACAGCATCTGCTGTCGATCAGCGACCTGACGATCGATGCCCTGATCGAGCATCTCGAGGTGGCGGAAGCCTTCTGCGAGGTGGAGCGGCGGAGTGTTCGCAAGGTCCCAACACTCAAGGGAAAGGTCGTCGCCTCGCTGTTCTTCGAGGAGTCGACGAGGACACGCCTGAGCTTTGAGACGGCTGCCAAACGTCTGTCAGCTGACGTCTTGTCATTGGCCGTGGCTTCGAGCTCGGTCAAGAAGGGCGAGTCGCTCCGAGACACCGTCGAGACGATCGAGGCCATGGGCATCGACGCAGTGGTGATCCGGCACAGCTCGGCGGGAGCTCCTCACCAAGTGGCCCGATGGATGGACCGAGCCCGGGTCTTGAACGCCGGCGATGGCTGGCACGCCCATCCGACCCAGGCGCTGATTGATCTGTTCACCGTCCGCCAGGCGATCGCCGCCCAAGAGGGTCGAACCAGCGAGGGGACCGGGGTGTCGCTGCTTGAGGGCCGCCGAGTGCTGATCATCGGAGACATCCGGCACTCCCGCGTGGCTCGCAGCCAAATTGATGCCTATGTGCTTGCTGGCGCCGACGTGTCCATCTGCGCCCCGGGGACTTTGCTCCCGACGGGACCTGCCGATTGGCCGGTCACTGTCGTCGAGGATCTCGATGCCGCCCTCGCTGAGGCAGACATCGTGTCGGTGCTCCGGATGCAAGAAGAGCGCGGGAGTGGCTCGTTCGTCCCGTCATTGGCCGAGTTCACGGCAACCTATGGCATGACCGACCGCCGCGCAGCGCTGCTACGCGGTGACGCGTTGATCACGCACCCGGGCCCGATGGTTCGCGGTGTCGAGATCTCCTCGATGGTCGCAGACGATGATCGCTGCTTGGTCCGCCGGCAGGTGTCCAATGGGGTCCCGGTCCGCATGGCGGCGCTGTTCTTGGCGCTCTCGACCCCCGAGGAGGGAATCCGTGGTTGAAAACCTCATCGTCCGGGGAGGAACCGTGGTTCGGTCGAGCGAGGTCGTGTCCGCCGACGTGGCCATCGTCGACGGACGCATCCTTGAGGTGGGCTCTCAAATTGCCGCACCGACAGGAGCCATCGAACTCGACGCTACGGGGTGTTTGGTGGGCCCAGGGCTCGTCGACCTTCACACCCACCTGCGTGAGCCGGGTGGCGAGGAGGCGGAAACGGTCGAGACTGGTTGTCGAGCGGGTGCCCTCGGTGGCTACAGCGCGGTGGTGGCCATGCCGAACACCATCCCAGCGATCGACTCGGCAGCCGTCGTGGCGCAGGTGATCGCTCTCGGTCAGGCCGCCGCCATCGATGTCGCTGTCGCCGGGGCTATCACGGTGGGTCGAGCCGGTCAGATCCTGTCCCCGATGGCAGAGATGGCTTCGCTCGGCGTCACGATCTTCACCGACGACGGCAACGGCGTCCAAGATGCCGGATTGATGTTGCGGGCGATGCAGTATGCCCGAGGACTAGGGGTGACGCTGGCTGAGCACTGCGAGGACGAGTCACTCGCTGGGTCGGGTTGCATGAACGCCGGGTCGCTGGCGAGCCGCCTCGGGCTCCCAGGTCGATCGGGGCTTTCCGAGGAGATCATGGTCGCCCGTGATCTGGCGCTGGCTGAGGCAACGGGCTGCTCGCTCCATCTGCTGCACCTCTCGACGGCACGTTCGCTCGAGCTGTGCCTGGCGGCCAAGGCCAAGGGCATCGACGTCACCTTCGAGGTGACGCCCCATCATCTTCACCTGCCTGAGGAACTCTGCGCCTCGTACGACCCGGTGTTCAAGGTGCACCCACCGCTGCGAACCAAGGCAGACATCGATGCCCTCGTCGCAGCACTCATCGCAGGGCAGATCGACGCTGTAGCCACCGATCACGCACCGCATCCTGCGCAGGCCAAGGATCGCCCGTTCGACCAGGCGGCTCCCGGGATGCTGGGTCTCGAGCATGCAGCGGCTCTCACCTGGGAGGCATTGGGCGCCGAGGGAGATGGACGGATGTTGTTCGAGGTGCTGAGCCGCCGACCAGCTCGGATCGCCCGGCTGACGGAGGCGTCAGAGCGACGCGGCGGCCAGAGCGCTCATGGCGGAGAACTCATGGCTGGCGAAGATGCCAACCTGTGTATCTTCGATCCGTCGCGGCGGCCCATCGTGGACCCGGCTGCCTTGGCTAGCCGTTCCCGCAACACTCCCTATGCCGGACGCACCCTCACGGGCGGCATCCGCCACACGATCGTGCGAGGAGAACTCATCGTGAGAGAGTCCGAGGCCCAGCGATGACCCGGCGACCTGAGGCCCACCTGGTCCTGAGTGATGGCACGAGTTTCGAGGGAGAGGCCGCCGGCAGTCTGCTCGACGGCGGCATCGTCACCGGCGAGGCCGTGTTCAATACCGCCCTCAGTGGCTATCAAGAGGTCATCACCGACCCGAGCTATGCCGGGCAAGTGGTGGCGTTCACCTACCCGCACATCGGTAACTACGGGGTCACTTCACTCGACGCAGAGTCCGCCGCGACGCACCTCGACGGAATCATCGTGCGGGACCTTCCACCGCTGCACTCGAGCTGGAGAGCCGAGGGGTCGCTGGAGGACTTCCTGATCGATCGAGGGGTCGGAGCCATCACCGGCATCGACACTCGCCGGCTCACTCGACATCTACGCGATGCCGGTGCGATGCCCTGCGCCTTCGGCACTGGTGGTCTCGACGCGGTCTCGGCTGCGGCGGCCACGGCCGAGGGGACTGACGGCAAGGATCTCGCCAGCACGGTGTCGACCACAGCGCCCTACACGGTGGGAAGTGGTTCGCTGCGTGTGGTGGCGCTCGATCTCGGCATCAAGACCACCATCGTGCGTCACCTCTCGAGCTTCGCCACGGTCACGGTGGTCCCGTCGGCGACGACGGCTGACGAGATCCTCGCGCTCGATCCCGATGGGATCTTCTTGTCCAATGGGCCCGGCGATCCTGGGGCCCTCGGCGCCGTCGTGTCGACGGTGGCCGACCTGGTGGGAACCCGTCCGCTGTTAGGGATCTGCCTCGGCCACCAGGTGCTCGCCGAAGCGCTCGGTGGCCGGACCTACAAGCTTCCCTTCGGTCACCACGGGTCCAACCACCCGGTGATGAACCTGGCCACCGGCCACGTCGAGATCACCGCTCAGAACCACAACTACGCCGTCGAGGCGGGAACGATCCCAGGAGCCCAGGTGACCCACATCAACCTCAACGACGAGGTGATCGAGGGGATCAGTGTCCCCTCCGCCCGGGCGGTCAGCGTCCAGCACCATCCCGAAGCGGGCCCTGGGCCGCACGACGCGGTGTACCTCTTCGACGAGTTCGCCCGTGCCATGGCAGAGAAGGGGGAGCGCTGATGCCCCGCCGCGACGATCTCACCTCCATCCTGGTCATCGGTTCTGGACCGATCATCATCGGGCAGGCCTGCGAATTCGACTACTCCGGAACCCAGGCCTGTCGAGTCCTCAAGGAGGAGGGCTATCGGGTCATCCTTGCCAACTCGAACCCGGCGACGATCATGACCGACCCTGCCACCGCCGACGCCACCTATGTCGAGCCTCTCGACGTCGACGTGCTGATCGCCATCTTGGAGCGTGAGCGCCCTGATGCCATCCTGCCCACACTCGGTGGCCAGACCGCGCTCAACCTGACGATGGAACTCGTGCGTCGAGGTGTCCCCGAGGCGATGGGCATCGAGATCATCGGAGCACGTCCAGAGGCCATCGAGACGGCCGAGGATCGTGACAAGTTCAAGCAGGCAATGACCGAGATCGGCCTCCGGGTCCCAGAGTCTGGCTTTGCCCACTCACTCGAGGAAGCCATCGTGATCGCCGAGGAGATCGGGTACCCGATCATGGTGCGACCGTCCTACATCCTCGGTGGCCAGGGCACTGGCATCGCTCCGAATCGGCTCTCCTTCGAGCGGCTGGCGGCCGAAGGTCTCGTGGCCAGCCCTGTGAGCGAGATCCTGGTTGAGCGTTCCATTGCCGGATGGAAAGAATACGAGCTCGAGGTCATGCGCGACGTGGCCGACAACTGCGTGGTGATCTGCTCGATCGAGAACTTCGACCCCATGGGCGTTCATACTGGTGACTCGATCACGGTGGCACCCGCACAGACGCTGTCCGACGTCGAGTACCAAGCCATGCGCGATGAGGCCTTCGCCTGTCTGCGGCGAGTCGGCGTGGAGACCGGAGGATCGAACGTGCAGTTCGCCGTCGATCCAGCCACGGGTGAGCGGATCGTGATCGAGATGAACCCTCGAGTGTCACGTTCGAGCGCACTCGCCTCGAAGGCCACGGGGTTCCCGATCGCCAAGATCGCTGCTCGTCTCGCCGTCGGCTACCGACTCGACGAGATCATCAATGACATCACCAAGGCCACCCCAGCGAGCTTCGAGCCTTCGATTGACTACGTCGTCACCAAGATCCCACGCTGGGCGTTCGAGAAGCTGCCCGGAGCGGAGCCGACCCTTGGGACCCGCATGCAGTCGGTGGGCGAGGTCATGGCGATCGGGCGTACGTTCCCTGAGTCGCTCCAGAAGGCCATCCGTTCGCTTGAGCAGGGCCGAGATGGCCTCGTGGCTGCGGAGGACGAAGGGGCGGGGCTGAGCGATGACGAGTTGCTCGTGGCAGCAGACCACCCGACCCCTGACCGCATCTTCATGGTGGCGGCTGCACTGCGGCGTGGTCTCGGTGTGGCGGCAGTCCATGCCGCCACGCTGATTGATCCTTGGTTCCTTTCTCAGATCGAGCTGATCACTGAGGCGGCCGAGGAGATCAGGGGTGCCGCACTCGACGGGCTCTCCCGCTCCGATTTGCGACGGCTCAAGCGCCTCGGGTTCTCCGACCCACAGCTGGCCGACCTGCTCAGCTGCACTGAGGTTGAGGTCTTCGACCGTCGGGTCGCGGAGGGAATCGTGACCACGTTCAAGACGGTGGACACCTGCGCCGCTGAGTTCGAGGCCTTCACGCCCTACCACTTCGGTACCTATGAGGAGGAGGACGAGGTCGTCACCTCCGACAAGAAGCGAATCATCATCTTGGGTTCGGGCCCCAATCGGATCGGACAGGGAATCGAGTTCGACTACTGCTGCGTGCATGCCTCGATGGCCCTTCGGGCGGCGGGATTCGAGACCATCATGGTGAACTGCAACCCTGAGACCGTCAGTACGGACTACGACACCTCGAACCGTCTCTACTTCGAGCCGCTGACCCGCGAGGACGTCCTCGCCATCATCGAGGTCGAGCAACGCCAGAGCATTGACGGCGGCGAACTGGTCGGAGTGATCGTCTCGCTTGGTGGGCAGACGCCACTCAAGCTCTCGCACGACATCCCCGCCCACTTGGTGCTGGGGACATCGCCATCGTCGATCGACCTCGCTGAGGACCGCAAGCGCTTCAATGACCTGCTCGAGCATCACGGGATGGCTCAGCCCCCAGGCGGAACCGCTACGACGCTCGAAGGAGCCCGGGCCGTGGCGGCGAAGGTTGGCTATCCGGCGCTGGTGCGTCCGAGCTATGTCCTTGGTGGCCGAGCAATGGAGATCGTCTATGACGATGCTGGCCTCAGCCGAGCTATGGACACCCTGCTTGGGGTGAATGGGGCCGATGGTGCACTGGCTCGCGAAGGTGGGGTCTCGGAGGAGCGCCCCATTCTCATCGATCGCTTCCTTGAAGAAGCCATCGAGGTCGATGTTGACACGCTTCGAGACGCCACGGGAGCCACACTTGTCGGCGGTGTGATGGAGCATGTCGAGGAGGCGGGCGTCCACTCTGGTGACTCGGCCTGTGCTCTTCCTCCCCAGACGCTGAGCGATGAGGTGGTAGCCACGCTTGAGCAGTGGTCGATCGAATTGGCAGACGCCCTTGAGGTGGTGGGTCTGCTGAACGTGCAGTTCGCCGTCAAGGACGGTGAGGTCTATGTGATCGAGGCCAATCCTCGTGCGAGCCGGACGGTGCCCTTTGTGGCCAAGGCCACTGGTGTGCCCCTAGCTGCCGCTGCAGCTCGAATCATGGCGGGAGCGACGCTGGCCGAGCTGCGGGCGGAGGGCATGGTGCCGTCTCATCGCATCGTGCCCGACCACGTCAGCGTTAAGGAGGCGGTGCTGCCCTTCGGCCGATTCCCCGGAGTCGACACGTTGCTCGGCCCCGAGATGCGATCGACTGGCGAGGTGATGGGTGTGGATCGGACCTTCGGCCTGGCCTTTGCCAAGAGCCAGATGGCCGCCGGCTCACCTCTGCCGGCGAGTGGAACGATCTTCTTGTCACTCGCCGACCGGGACAAGGCCTTAGGAGCCGAGGTGGCCGCATCCTTCCAGGCCCTCGGGTTCACCATCGCCGCCACCGTCGGGACTGCGGGGTTCCTGCGTGACCAGGGGATCGAGGTGGCCCAGCTCGTGGCCAAGGTGGGGGAGGATGGCCCGGCAGCCGATGCCGTCGAGCTCATCGCCACCGGGATGGTCCAGTTGGTGATCAACACGCCGCGTGGACGAGGACCCCGGGCCGACGGCGCCCACATCCGTGCCGCGTGCATTGAGCACCTCGTGCCGTGCCTCACCACGTTGTCTGCGGCTCGAGCCGCAGCGCAGGGGATCGGCGATTGGGCAAGTCATCCGCTCGAGGTGATCACACTCCAAGAGCTCCATCGAGGCAGCTTTACGCCATGAGCCGTCGTCTGCCGTCCACGGCCGTGCGGGTCGGAGGCGTTGAGATGAACGGCTGCGTGATGACTGCGGCGGGGACCGCTGGCCACGCCGATGAGCTGCGAGCCTATGGCGATCTGTCGGTGCTCGGGGCCGTGGTGGTCAAGTCGCTCAGCCCTGATCCATGGCCTGGGAACCCGCCGCCGCGCCTGCGTCCGCTGGCCGTCGGCATGATCAACTCGGTGGGACTGCAGGGCCCCGGGTTGGCTGCTTGGATCGCCGACGATCTCCCTTCACTGGCCTCGTCGGGTGCTCGGGTGGTGGCGAGCGTGTGGGGCCGCAGCATCGAGGACTATGCCCGAGCCGGAGCACTCCTTGCGGATGTGGCGGTCGATGCCATCGAGGTGAACGTGAGCTGTCCGAATCTCGAGGATCGCTCACGGATGTTCGCCCACTCGGCGCAGTCCACGGCCGCTGCCGTAGCGGCCGTTGGTGGGGTGCATCCTCGTTGGGTGAAGCTGAGCCCGAACACGTCAGAGCTCACCGAGATCGCGGAAGCGGCCATGACTGCAGGCGCTGATGCGTTGGTGCTCACCAACACCGTCCTCGGCATGGTGATCGACACCGAGGCTCGCCGGCCAGCACTTGGGAATGGCGGTGGCGGGCTCTCCGGACCAGCGATCCATGCGGTGAGCGTGCGAGCGGTCTTCGAGTGTGCCAGAGCTCTGCCGGAGGCCCCGATCATCGGCGTAGGAGGGATCTCGACGGGCGTTGATGCCATCGAGATGATCATGGCCGGTGCGACAGCGGTGCAGGTGGGGACGGCCTCGCTGGCCGAGCCCCGAGCTCCCTGGCGGATCCAGCGTGAGGTCGCAAAGTGGATGGCCGACCACGATGTGGCGGACCTTTCTGAGGTGAGAGGAGTGGCCCATGGATGAGCGACAGGGGTTCGGTGATCGGCTGCAGGCCGCAGTGGTAGCTACTTCTCCGCTGTGCGTCGGTATTGATCCGTCTGCCGTCCTGCTTGAGCGATGGGGCCTTGAGGACAGCGCCGCCGGCGTCGAGGCTATGGGGAGGATGATCGTCGAGTCGGTGGCTGGCATCGCCGCGGCAATCAAGCCCCAGGTGGCGTATTTCGAGCGACATGGGAGCAAGGGCTACGTTGCGCTTGAGGCGGTGTTGGCGAGCGCCCGAGAGGCGGGACTCCTCGTGGTTGCTGACGCCAAGCGTGGCGATATCGATGCCACGATGTCGGCCTATGGCGAGGCATGGCTCTCAGACGGATCGCCGCTGTCGGTCGATGCCCTGACGGTCAGTGCATATCTGGGCCTTGGAGCAATGGATGAGGTGATCGACCGAGCTGCACGCTCGGGACGAGGGCTGTTCGCTGTAGTTGCGAGCTCGAACCCGGAGGGACGAAGCCTCCAAGAGGCGGTCACGGCCTCAGGGCGCCGAGTCGAGGAGGACCTCCTCGAGGAGATGGCGAGCCGCAATGCTGCGGAAACTGCCTCGACGGGACGCTCTGTTGGTTCGCTCGGTGCCGTGGTCGGTGCCACCCGCACCGCCGGAAGCCTTCCACTTTCATCGTTCGCCGGTACATTCTTGGTGCCTGGCGTCGGAGCGCAGGGGGCGACCCCAGCGGACGTCGGTGCCCTGTTCGCCGAGTGTCCGACCGGGTCGGTGGTGGTGAACGCTTCACGCTCGATCTTGGCTGCTGGGCCGACCTTGTCGGCCGTGGCTGCTGCTGCGACAGCGCTGGCGGCTGAGCTGCGAGCAGAACTGGCCTGACCGCGGACTCCGTCACCTCGGGTCTCCGCTGGTAACCTCAAGTTATGCCAACGCCACCAGCGCTGACGCCCGAGCAGAGGGCCGCTGCCCTCGCCAAGGCTGCGACGGTCCGCAAAGAGCGCGCTCAGGTCAAGAAGGACCTTAAGGATGGTTCCTTGAGCCTCGTCGAAGCTCTCGATCGAGCGGCCACCGATGAGATCATCGGCAAGATGCGTGTTCTGGTGTTGCTCGAGTCGCTTCCGGCCGTCGGGAAGGTCAAGGCTGAGCGGCTGCTCGGGCAGATCGGGATCGCCGAATCACGGCGGGTCCAAGGACTTGGGATCCATCAGCGTGCCGAGCTCCTCCGCCTCACCGTTCGCTGAGCCGGGCATCTTGGTCCTGATCGGCCCAGGGGGGACCGGGAAGGGGACGGTTGCCGGACGCCTGCTCGACGGTGATCGCAATCTCTGGCTGAGTCGGAGTTGGACCACTCGGGAGCGTCGAGATGGCGAGGACGAGGATGCGTATGTCTTCGTGGATCGCCCCTCGTTCGAGGCACATGCCGAGCGCGACGGCTTCATCGAGTGGGCAGAATTCCTAGGGAACCTCTACGGAACCCCAATCCCGGTCCCGCCGCCCGGCCGTGATGTCCTGCTTGAGATCGAGGTCGAAGGAGCTCGACAGATCCTGGCCCGACATCCCGACGCCCGGGTCGTGCTCCTGCTTCCCCCTTCTGAGGAGGTGCAGGAGGAGCGACTTCGACGCCGAGGCGACCCTGAGCACCACGTGCAGCGTCGGCTCGAGGAGGGTCGCGTCGAAGTGGCCCAGGGGAGGCAGATTGCCCACCATGAGGTGGTCAATGATGACCTCGAACAAGCCGTGTCCGATATCCTCGGTATAGTGGAGGCTCTTCGGCGGGGTCGCTCCGCCGAGACCACCTGATCCGAGGAGATCCCCCAATGGCCACCAAGCGCATGACCCTCATGGACCCGCCCGTCGAGGAGTTGCTCGACAAGGTCGACTCGAAGTTCACGCTGGTGACACTCGGAGCCAAGCGGGCCCGCGAGATCAACTCCTACTACCAGGGTCTCGGCGATGTCCTCGGTCGCGTCGTGCCGCCGCAGGTCACGTCGGTCTCTGGCAAGCCCCTGTCGATCGCTTTCGAGGAGGTGGCCCAGTCCAAGGTCACCTACCACCGTCCTGACGCTGAAGAGCTCGCCGCCGAGGAAGCAGCGATGGCCGATGCTGACTCCATCGGCTTCTTGGGAGACCCCTTGTCCTTCATTGCAGCCGGAGAGGTCATCGAGACCCTGACGGAGGGCGTCGAGGAGCCCGGCGACGCCAGCTGAGCTCCGGCTCGGCTCTCGGGACACCATGGCGACCGCTGACGGACGCCCCTTCGTCGTTCTCGGCGTGTCGGGCGGCATCGCCGCCTACAAGGCGGTCGAGTTGTGTCGCCTCCTTGTTGACGCGGGGTGCCATGTGGCACCGGTCTTGACCGAGCACGCCACGAGATTCGTCGGCACTCTGACCTTTAGTGCCTTGGCCTCTGAGCCGGCCCAGACCGAGCTCTACGGTGCCGACTCGGTGATCCCGCACACGAGGCTGGGTCAATCTGCCGATTTGGTGATCATCGCCCCAGCGACTGCCCACCTGCTTGCTCGCTATGCCGCCGGCTTCGCTGACGATTTGCTCACGGCCACGCTGCTCGCCACTCGTGCCCCGGTACTCGTGGCCCCAGCGATGCACACCGAGATGTGGGAGCAGCCCAGCGTGGTTGACAATCTCTCACTTCTTCGGCGTCGGGGGGTGGAAGTCGTGGAACCGGAGGTCGGACGTCTGGCCGGAGGTGACGAGGGTGCCGGGAGACTCGCTGATCCGGCGACGATCGCCGAGGCGGCGCTCGCCATCCTCGACCGCCACCAGACGGCCGACCTTGAGGGTCGGACCGTGGTGATTAGCGCAGGAGGGACGCGAGAGCCCATCGACCCTGTGCGCTTCTTGACCAATCGTTCGTCTGGCAAGCAAGGCCACGCGCTGGCCTTTGCAGCCGCCGAGCGAGGAGCGACGGTCGTGTTGGTCACCTCCTCAAGCCTCCCGGCCCCTCCTGGGGTGAGGGCGGTGCGTGTGGAGACGGCGGCGCAGATGCACGAGGCGATGCTGCCGGAGGCCGAGCGGGCCGATGCGGTCATCATGGCTGCCGCAGTGGCGGACTTCCGTCCGGCTAGCCCTGCAGCCACCAAGGTCAAGCGCGAGCGTGGGACCCCACAGATCGTCTTGGAGCCCACCGCGGACATCCTCGGCGACCTCGTCGCCCGCCGGAAGGTTGGCCAGGTGATCGTGGGCTTCGCCGCTGAGACTGACCAGGTGCTCGAGCACGCTGCGGCGAAGCTCGCCCGCAAGGGATGTGACCTGCTCGTGGTCAATGACGTGAGCGCTCCTTCGGTTGGCTTCGACCACGACACCAATGCCGTGCATATCCTTGCAGCGGACGGCTCGAGTCACGCCGTGGCGCTTTCGTCGAAACGAGCGGTGGCGGACAGGATCTTGGATAGGGTGAACGATCACCTGAATCACTCAGAAGAGAAGGACAGCAGATGAGCATTCGGAGCACGTTCACCTCGGAGTCAGTCACCGAAGGTCACCCTGACAAGATGGCCGACCAGGTGTCCGACGCCGTACTCGACGCCATGCTCGAGCAGGACCCGGAGAGCCGGGTTGCCTGTGAGACATTGCTGACCACCGGGATGGTGCTTGTTGCCGGCGAGATCACCACCAAGGCCTCGGTGGACGTGCCGACGCTGGTGCGTGACACGGTGAACGAGATTGGCTACGACGATGATTCCAAGGGATTCAACGGCAGCACCTGCGCCGTCTTGGTGACGCTCGACCGTCAGAGCCCCGACATCGCCCAGGGTGTCGACAAGGCTCTTGAGCTGCGCGAGGGGTCCGGCGGTGAAGATGTGCTCAATGGTCAGGGTGCCGGCGACCAAGGGATGATGTTCGGGTTCGCCTGCGACGAGACCCCCGACCTGATGCCCCTGCCGATTTGGCTGAGCCACCGGCTCGCGGAGCGGTTGACTCAGGTTCGGCGCAACGGACAGCTGGGCTACCTCCGCCCCGACGGCAAGACTCAGGTGAGCGTGGTCTACGAGGATGGCAAGCCTGTGGCGATTGACACGGTGCTCATCTCGACCCAACATGCCCCCGGCGTCGACCTCGAGGGGACGCTGCACAACGATCTGGTCGATCAGGTCATCACCCCGCTGCTGCCCAGCGACCTCGATATCAGCAAGGTCCGCTTCCTCACCAACCCGACCGGGATCTTCGAGCTCGGGGGCCCGCACGCCGACACTGGCCTCACCGGGCGCAAGATCATCGTCGACACCTATGGCGGTATGGCTCGCCACGGTGGTGGTGCCTTCTCGGGCAAGGACCCCTCGAAGGTCGATCGCTCCGCTGCCTATGCCGCCCGCTGGGTGGCGAAGAACGTGGTCGCCTCGGGTGCGGCGTCGCGCTGTGAGGTGCAGGTGGCCTACGCCATCGGCGTGGCTCGTCCTGTCTCGCTGCTCGTAGAGACCTTTGGAACTGCCACGGCTGATCCGCAGGCCATCGCTGCCGCCGTCAATGACATCTTCGACCTCCGACCGGCAGCCATCAGCCGTGACCTCGACCTTCGTCGGCCGATCTACAAGAAGACTGCCGCCTATGGACACTTCGGACGCCAGGAGCCCGAGTTCCTCTGGGAGCAGACCCCGAAGGTCGACGACCTGCGCCGGGCGCTCAGCCTGTGAGCTGACGTGAGCGGCGACGATCAGCGCATCGTCTCGGTCATCACAGAGGTGGGGGCACTTGGTCGTCCCCTTGACTACGCAGTGCCCGATGCATTCAGGGGTCCACTCGAACTGGGAAGCCGCGTCCGCATCCCGCTCCACGGCCGATCGGTTGAAGGGTGGGTGGTCGGCCCGGGAACGGGTGAGGCCGCACCGTCGACGCTGCGCATGGTGTCGAAGTCGATGGGATTCGGGCCCCCGGCCGACGTGGTTGACCTTTGTCACTGGGCAGCCTGGCGATGGGCCGGCACTGATGCCCGATTCCTCTCGTCAGCCTCGCCGGGCATCAATGTGACCGCTCTTCCGCGCTGCGGCAGCATCACACCGATCTTGGTGCCTGACAGTGCCCTTGGGCTCCTCGGCTCGACCTTGGCGACGACGCCTCATCCCGTTGTCGAGCGGGTCGGGCCGGTAACCGATCCATTGGACCTCGTGCTCGGATTCATCGCGGGCGCTCGAGCGGCCCACGAGGGGTCGGTCGTGGTCTTGGTCCCCGGGTTGGGCTACGCCGGTCGTCTGACCCGACGTCTCGCGCAGCGGGGCGTGCCGGCAGTGGCCCTTGCCGATGCATGGGATGCCGCCCGAGCCGGATGGCCCGTCGTGGTGGGGACCCGAACCGCTGCCTTGGCGCCGGTGCCCGATCTGGCCGGGATGCTCGTGCTCGATGCAGAGGATGATCGCTTCCGCTCAGAGTCGGCTCCCACCTGGTCGGCGATTGACCTCGCGATCGAGCGATGCGGGCGATCTGGGCGGCCGGTAGCGATGGTCACGGGCTGCCCGACAGCGTCGCTGGCAGTTCTCGATGATCAGCGGTTCGTGGATCGGTCACTCGAGCAAGATGGCTGGCCCAGGGTGATCATCGCTGACCGCACCAACGCTGACCCCAGGACAGGCTGGTTCTCAGAGGAGATGGCGCGACTCGGCGCAGCAGCTCTCGAGGAGCAGGTCGATGGCGTGGCCGTCGCATGTATTCTCAATCGGACTGGCCGGGCGAAGCTCCTCGCCTGTCGTCGGTGTAGCGAGCTTGCCCGATGTGGCGCGTGCTCGGCGGCCGTGGCCCTCGGCGATGAGGAGCTGGTGTGCCCGCGTTGTGCGGTCACTCGGCCCATCATCTGCAGTGGATGCGGCGCAACGGCCATGAAGCGGTTGCGCCCCGGGACCGCTCAGCTCGCCGAGGAGCTCGCAGGCCTCCTCGGAGTGCCGACGGCGGAGGTAACCGCCGCCACAACTCCTGCTGCTCTCGGGGGCGCAAGGGCGGTGGTGGGGACTGAGGCGATCCTTCATCGGATTCGGCGGGCGCGCCTTGTGGCGTTCCTCGACCTCGATAGCCAACTGTTGTCCGCCCGACCAGGTGCGGAGCTTTCAACGCTGGCGTTGATCGGTCGGGCCGGCCGCCTCACGAGGGGCAGGGGAGATGACGATTCCGGCACCGTTGTACTCCAGACCCGCCTGGTCGACCACCCTGTGGTGACGGCAGCGGTGCAGGGGGACCCGTCGTCGGTGGTGGCCGCCGATCTGGACCTCCGCCGAGTACTGGGCCTTCCTCCCGTGCGCTCTGCTGCGGTGCTCAAGGGTCCGGGCGCCGCAGCGCTCAGCGCGGCAGCGATGGAACTCGGCATCGAGCAACGACCGCTTGGTGACGGTCGGATTGCACTCCTGGCGGATACGGCGACACTCCTGGCCGATGCGCTGCAGGCGGCAGGTCGGCCGAAGGATCGGGTCATCGTGGCGGTCGACGCAGAGATCGCCTGATTGCTCGGACCGGTACAATGGGGGAGTGAGCCCGCATCGGATCCGCACCTACGGCGACCCCGCCCTCAAGAACGCAACCGAGCGCATTACCGACATCGACAGTCGGGTGGTGGCACTCTCGGACCGGATGCTCGAGGTCATGTACGCCGCCCCGGGTGCAGGGCTTGCGGCCAACCAGATCGGGGTCCAGCGGAGCATCTTCGTCTACGACATCGGCGAGGGACCCATGACGGTGATCAACCCGGAGATCGTGGAGTCCGACGGTGAGTTTGTCTACGAGGAGGGCTGCCTCTCGGTACCAGGGCTCTCGTGGGAGATCCTCCGGCCTGATCGGGTCCACCTCGTTGGTGTTGACCTCGACGGCAACGACATCTCCCTCGAGGTCGATGGCTTCGAGGGCCGGGTGTTCCAGCATGAGCTCGATCACCTCAACGGCATCCTTCTGGTCGAGCGCCTTGATGAGGAGCAGCGTCGCAAGGCCAAGCGGGCACTGCGATCGCTCCACCTTGACACCACGGGTCAGCGAGAAGCCGGGGATCTCGGCCTCTTCCGTCGACCCTGATCGCCGCATCGCCCATGGCTCGCCTCGTCTTTCTTGGAACGCCAGAGATCGCTGTCCCGGCACTCGAGGCCCTGGTGTCCGCTGGTCACGACGTCGTGCTCGTCGTCAGCCGGCCCGATGCCCGTCGCGGCCGAGGTAGGGCTCTGACGCCGAGCCCCGTGAAAGCCGCTGCGACGGAGTTGGGGATCGAGGTGACCGATGATCTGGCACGGGTGTCGGGCTCTGGGGCCGAGCTCGGTGTGGTTGTCGCCTATGGGCGGCTGATTCCGACCCCACTGCTCGAGCAGGTTCCGATGGTCAACATTCACTTCTCGCTCCTCCCGCGCTGGCGAGGAGCCGCTCCACTTGAGCGTGCCATCCTTGCCGGAGACGAGGTCACGGGGGTCTGCTTGATGGCGGTGGCGCCGGAGCTCGACACTGGCGGGATCTATGCATCGGCGACCACGCCGGTGGGTGACAAGTCGCTCGACGTGCTTCGTTCGGAATTGGCCATCCTTGGAGCGCAGCTGCTGATCTCATCTCTGCGTGAGGGATTGGCCTCTTTGGGAGAGCCCCGGGACCAGGTTGGTGACGTGACCTATGCCGCCAAGATTCGGCCCGAGGAGATGGAGATCGATGTGCACGCCACCGCTGCCGAAGCCCTTCGGACGGTTCGTCTTGGGAGGGCGTTCACCAGTATCGGTGGTCGACGTCTCAGAATCCTTGAGGCGGTCCTGACGGAGCGAGCGACAGGTGGAGCATTGGCTGGCACCCTCAATGGGGTCACACTGGCGCTGGGAGAAGGGGCGATCGACCTCGAGGTCGTTCAACCCGAGAGCCGCGCAGCGATGGCGGCCGAGGATTGGCGGCGGGGCCTTGGAGGCGGTCTTGTCTCACTCGGGCGGACTGAACCTCCTGCCGGGTCGGGAACCTAGGCTGCGACCATGACGCTGATGACGAGCATCGACCCTGGGCCCTCTGGCGACCTCCGAATCGCCCCGTCCGTGCTGGCGGCTGACTTCGGTGCGCTGGCCGAGGCGGTCAGGGGTGTCACGGCGGTTTCCGACTGGCTCCATGTCGACGTGATGGACGGGCACTTTGTGCCAAACATCTCGATCGGACCCCCGGTGGTGTCGTCGTTGCGCCGGCACACCGACCTGTACCTCGACTGCCACCTCATGATCACAGATCCCGGTGAGTACCTCGAAGCCTTCGCCAAGGCGGGGGCAGACGGGGTCACGGTGCATGCCGAAGTCGATGGGATTGATGTGGTGCTTGCCGAGGCACGAGCACTAGGACTCCGGGTGGGATTGGCGGTAAACCCTGACACTCCCTTCGAGGCAATCGACCCCTATCTCGAGGTCGTCGACCTGGTTCTGTGCATGACGGTGTTCCCCGGATTCGGCGGACAGTCGTTCATGCCCGAGGTATTGCCCAAGATCCGGGCCGTCCGTCAGGCCATCATCGAGCGAGACCTGGCGATCGACATCGAAGTCGATGGCGGTATCGATGTGGTGACCACGCCGCTGGTGACCGAGGCCGGCGCCAATGTGCTCGTGGCGGGGAGCGCCATCTTCGGAGCCACTGATCCTGCGGGTGCCGCAGAACTGATCCGTCGGGCGGCGATCTCCGTCACCGACGGCTGAGCCGAGCATTGGGTTCGGCTGGTGCAGGGGATTGAGCAGCGCACTGCCTCGTGGATGGTTGAGGCCATCGCCCTCGGCAACTCGGCGCGTCGACGGACCTCCCCGAACCCATGGGTGGGGGCACTCGTGGTTGATCACGAGGGAACCGTCGTCGGGAAGGGGGCAACCGAGCCTCCCGGGGGTCGCCACGCCGAGATCGTGGCTCTTGCGCAGGCCGGTGAACGAGCAATCGGATCGACGGTGGTCTGTACGCTCGAGCCCTGTAGTCACCACGGCCGCACTGGCCCCTGCACCGACGCGCTGATTGCCGCAGGAGTGGCACGAGTGGTCGTCGGTGTCCAGGATCCTGATCCGAATGTGGCGGGGGCCGGTTTGCGGCGCCTTGAGGATGCCGGTCTCGAGGTCCTTCTCGGGATTGAGGCAGCAGCAGTGTCGGCATCGCTCAGCCCGTACCTGCATCACCGCAAGACCGGTCGTCCGCAGGTACTCCTCAAGATGGCCGCCACGCTCGACGGGCGAACGGCGGCACCCGATGGGTCCTCGCAGTGGATCACCGGACCGGTAGCCCGAGCCGACGTCCATCGCCTACGTGCTGACGCCGATGCCATCTTGGTAGGAGCGGGAACCGTGCGGGCCGACGACCCGGAACTGACCGCCCGCCTCGACCCCGCCGCCGAGCGCCAACCGTTGCGTTTCGTTCTCGGCGATATCCCGGCGGGCGCCGCGTGCCTGCCGGCTGAGTCGCTGACCGGTCCGATCGGCGAGATCCTCGATGACCTCGGCCGGAGGGGGATCCTCCAGCTGCTGGTCGAGGGTGGCGCATCGGTGGCCAAGGAGCTTCTTGATGCCGGGTGTGTGGACCGACTGGTCCTGTACCTCGCTCCGGTGCTGTTTGGCGGTGACGATGGCCGCCCGCTCTTCGCCGGCGCTGGGGCTGGCACAATGGAAGAGCTCCGGCGCGGTCGATTCGTCTCGATCGCCCAATTGGGCGAGGATCTACGCGTGGAGGTGGAACCCTGATGGCGTTCTCAACGATTGAAGAAGCGATCGCAGCGATTGCACAGAAGAAGATCGTGATCGTGGTCGATGATGAGGACCGCGAGAATGAGGGTGACCTGGTGATGGCCGCAGAGGCAGCCACCCCGGAGAACATCGCCTTCTTCCTTGCGCACACGTCGGGCGTGATCTGCGTGCCGCTTGAGCCGGAGCGAGCCGATGAGCTCGACCTGCCGCTGATGGTGGTGGCGAACACCGAAGCGCAGCGCACCGCATTCACGGTCAGCGTCGACTACCGGCACGGCACGTCGACAGGGATTTCATCCTCGGACCGGGCGACCACCATCCAGGCGCTGATCGATCCGGCCACCCGGCCGACCGACCTGAACCGTCCGGGTCACATCTTCCCGCTCCGCTACCGACCCGGTGGCGTCCTGAAGCGGGCCGGCCACACCGAGGCGACGGTCGATCTCTCTCGACTCGCTGGTCTTGCCCCAGCTGGTGTGCTGTGCGAGGTGGTGACGGCTGACAAGTCCGGCATGGCCCGCGTCGAGGAGCTCGAGGCATTCGCCCTCAAGCATGACATGCCGATGATCTCGATCGCTGACCTGATTCGCTATCGCCGGCGGCACGAGAAGCTCGTGCGCAAGGTCGCTGAGGCAGTCATCCCGACGGGGGCAGGGGACTTCGACGCAGTGGTCTACGAGTCAGTCCTCGACGGCGAGCAGCACATGGCCTTCGTGGTCGGCGATATCGCCGCCACCGAGAATGTCTTGGTGCGGGTGCACTCTGAGTGTCTGACCGGTGACGTCTTCGGCTCGTTGCGCTGTGACTGCGGACCGCAGCTGACTGCAGCCCTCGAGCGCATCGCCCAAGAGGGAACCGGCGTGCTGGTGTACCTGCGTGGCCACGAAGGTCGCGGTATCGGCCTTGGCCACAAGATCCGCGCCTACAAGCTCCAAGAGGCCGGCAGCGACACCGTGGATGCCAATCTCGAGCTCGGCCTCCCCGTGGACAGTCGAGAGTATGGGATCGGTGCGCAGATTCTCGTCGACCTCGGCGTGACCACGATGCGGCTCATGACCAACAACCCCGCCAAGTACGGGGGACTCGAGGGATTCGGGCTCGACATCACCGAGCGGGTCAGCCTTGAGAGCACCCCAAACAACCACAACATCGATTACTTGCGAACGAAACAGCAGCGCATGGGACACATCCTCGGAGGCCTTGATGACGTCGTCGACTGAGACCGAGCTCGACCCCGGAGCGCTCCGGAGCATCGATGGTCGGGTGGGCAAGCACCTTGAAGGAGGCCACGATGGGACGGGCCTGCGTATCGGGGTGGCCTGCGCTCGATTTAACGGTGGCATCACCATGCGGATGATTGAGGGGGTCCTCAGCGCCGCGGCGGCTGCCGGAATTGACCAGCGTGACCTGCTCGTTGCGTGGGTGCCGGGAGCGTTCGAGCTTCCCCTTTTGGCGCAGACGATGCTGGCGTCAGGCAAGGTGGATGCCGTGGTGGCGCTTGGTGCCGTGATCCGAGGTGACACGGGCCACTATGACTTCGTGGCCGGCGAGTGTGCTCGGGGGCTCCAGGATGTCAGCCTGAAGACCGGCAAGCCCGTGATCTTCGGCGTGCTGACCACCGACACGGTCGCCCAGGCACTCGAACGATCCGTGGAGGGCGAGGGCAACAAGGGCGCCGAGGCCCTCGAGACTGCAGTGGAAATGGTCCGACTCGCCCAGACGAGCCCACTCGGCTGACCGAACGGCCGCCCCTCCTGGTCCGATAGGCCACAATGGGAGGGTGCTGAACATTGTCCTGCCCAAGGGCTCGCTAGAGCGAGCCACCCTTGACCTCTTCGCATCGGCGGACTTGACCGTCCATCGCTCGAGTGATGTGGACTATCGGGCGACCATCGACGACCCGCGCATCGACGAGGTGCGAATCCTGCGACCCCAAGAGATCCCGGTCTACGTGGCCGAGGGTCGATTCGACCTCGGGATCACCGGTCGTGACTGGGTCGAAGAGCGCGGAGTCAAGGTTGAGTCGCTCGGCGAGCTGGGCTACTCGAAGGCCACATCCAATCCGATCAGGGTCGTCCTCGCAGTGGCTGATTCCTCGCCCTATGAGTCGATCGACGACCTCGTCAGACACCCGAGTCCGCTCCGGGTCTCAACCGAGTACCCAGAGCTGACCAGTCGGGCGCTCGCCGAACGAGGAATCGACGCCGACGTCTCCTTGTCCTACGGCGCGACCGAGGCCAAGGTTCCTGACATCGCTGACTGCGTCGTAGAGATCACCGAGACCGGCCGGGCGTTACGAGCGGCGGGCCTCAAGGTGATCCACACCCTGCTGATCTCCCGCACTGAGTTGGTGGCCAATCCTGCTTCCTTTGCCGACCCGGAGAAGCGCCACGCCATGGGTCAGATCATGACGCTGCTCGCGGGAACACTCGAGGCCCGAGAGAAGGTTCTCGTCAAGCTCAATGTGGCGACCGATCAGCTCGCCTCAGTCCTTGGGGTTCTTCCCTCACTCCGCTCGCCGACCGTGTCGGAGCTATGGGGTGGGGCAGGGTATGCAGTCGAGACGGTGGTGGAGAAGCGGGCGATCAACACGCTGATCCCGGCGCTCAAGGACAATGGGGCGACTGACATCATCGAGCTCGCACTGGCCAAGATCGTTCACTGAGGTGTCGAGTACCACCGGTGTCGTGACCGCATTCGACCGTCAGCGCGGGCTTGGAGAGGTGACGGTGGCCGAGGGGGACGTGGTGGCCTTTCATGCCACAGCGATCGCTGATTCCAGCCGTGATATCGCCATCGGTACTCGGGTGCTCGTCGTGATCAGCCCGACGCACCGGGGCCTGCGGCAGGCGACGCATATCGCTGTTCTCTAGGAGTCGGCGACGACCCCGGTGTCGCTGTCTGCAACGGCCGAGAGCTGGACCCAAGCGAGTCGGAGTTGAGCGACCCCCTCGGCCAGGGGTCCTGCGGCTTCTCCAAGGCGATCACCGAGCGACTCGGTGAGTGCTGCGAGGCCGTCGATTGCCGTCCGAGCGGCGTCGAGGCGAGGTGGCTGGGCCGAGAGATAGACGGCTGCGAGCTCGAAGAGCCCGTAACAGTGGTTGGAGATCACGACCGCTGGATCGGTATCGACCAACTCCGAGCGCAGGCGCTCGAGCTCCTCTTGGTCAACATGGGCGTCGGTGTCGTTGGTGGGTTCACTCGTCATGGTGCTAGGTTAGATCTCGTTCACCATCAAGCGGGGTGGCTTCGACATCCGTCGGGCCCCTCCACCTGGCCACAAGGGCATTGCCCAGAAGTGCGCCAGGTCGAGAGAGGATGCGGCCGAGTCGCTGCCGTCCCGTGCGATGTCGTGCTGTCTGCCGAGTGGCAGCGGCCGGAAGCAAGGGAGAGGCCCCATAGCAACTGCCACGTCAGGAGAGCACCGGATCAACGACAGGATCCGCGTCCGTGAGGTTCGGCTGGTCGACCCCGATGGGGTTCAGCTGGGCATCAAGCCGCTCCCCGAAGCCCTCATCATCGCTCGGAACCTTGACCTCGACCTTGTCGAGGTGGCGCCAAACGCCGCACCACCCGTCTGCCGCATCATGGACTACGGGAAGTTCAAGTTCGACGAGGCGCAGAAGGCCAAGGAGTCACGGCGCAAGACGCAGAACGTCGGCGTTAAGGAGATGAAGTACCGACCCAAGATTGGGCCTGGAGACTTCGACACCAAGACTCGCCAGGTCTCGAAGTTCCTCGACGAGGGCCACAAGGTCAAGTTGACGATCATGTTCCGTGGCCGAGAGGTGTTCCACCCAGAGCTCGGCAAGAAGATCCTTGACCGTGTTGCCGAGACGATCGGCGATGGCGCCAAGGTCGAAGCCGAGCCACGGCTCGATGGCAGGAACATGACGATGGTGCTGGCTCCGCAGAAGCAGAAGCAGAAGGCCAAGGCTCCCGCAGCAGAGGTGCCTGAGGTTCAGGCAGCACCAGAGGCGCAGACCACCGCACCACCGGCACCGGCAGAGGCCGAGACCCCGGAGACTGCGGTCATTGACGACACGACGATCACAGGAGAGGAATGACATGCCCAAGATGAAGACCCACAAGGGTGCGGCAGCCCGGGTGAAGATCACCGGAAGCGGAAGGCTTCGCCGCCGTCAGCAGAACCGGAAGCACATCCTCGAGAAGAAGTCCTCGACGCGGACTCGTCGTCTCGACCGCGACCAGGATTTTGACAACGGCGACGCCAAGCGCATCAAGAGGATGCTCGGGATCTGATCCCGAGGGCCTCATGGCCCGACCACCAACTACTACGACGAATCTAGAGAGAAGGAGCTGACAGATGGCGAGGGTGAAGCGATCAGTCCACGCACGCAAGCACCACAAGGCGATCCTCGAGGAGGCCAAGGGCCACTACGGGGACCGGAGCCGTACGTTCCGAGCCGCCAATGAGTCGGTGATGCATGCCAAGCAGTACGCATTCCGTGACCGGCGTGCGCGTAAAGGTGAGTTCCGCAAGCTGTGGATCCAACGGATCAATGCAGCGGCCCGTGAGAACAACATGAGCTACAGCAAGCTCATCGCCGGACTCCATGCCGCAGGCGTCGAGGTCGACCGCAAGGTTCTGGCCGAGCTGGCAGTCAATGAGCCGCAGGCCTTCACGGCGCTGGTCTCGGTGGCAGCCGATGCGCTCGGGGCATCGAACTGAGCGATCCGCTCGGCCCTCGGAACCCCGAGGTTCAGCGACTTCGGAGGCTTCTCTCCTCACGGCGCGAGCGCCGGGAGGAGAGATCCTTCGCGTTTGAGGGTCCGACACTCCTGCGGGCGGCGATTGAGTCCGGAATCGAGATCGAACGGGTGTTCTTCGCCGCGGATGCTGATGGGGCCGAGATAGACGCCGCGCGCGCTGCAGCAAGGGGGGCGGGGATCCGGATTGGCCTATTGGCTCCCGGGGTCCTCGAGAAGGTTGCTGACGCCGTCGCCCCTCAGGGCTGTGTGACCATCGCCCCGGACTGCCGACGCACGCTCGGTGATCTCTCGCTGACTGGTGGACTGCTCGTCCTCGACGAGGTTCGAGACCCCGGCAACCTCGGAGCGGTGGTGCGGGTGGCAGAGGCGTCGGGTTTCGAGGCGATCGTGCTCACCGGAGCAGCGGTAGACCCTTACGGACCCAAGGCGCTGCGTGGTTCGACGGGATCAACTTTTCGGCTGCCGGTCGTCGAGGTTGGACCGATCCTCCCACTGCTCGAGACCTTGACGGAGCGTGGTGTGGTGACCATGGCGACATCGAGCCACGAGGGTGACGACTTCGCCGTGATCGAGTGGCCTGAGCGTGTGGCCATCGTCCTCGGCAATGAAGCAGCAGGCCTTGATCAAGCAGTCGTGACTGCCTGTGCGCGTCGGATTACGATCCCGATTGCCGAGAGCGTCGAGTCGTTGAACCTCGCTGTCAGCGCTGGCATCCTCGCCTTTGCTGCGTCTCGGCGACTCACGGCACGTGGTGCCTCGGCGCAGGTTCTACGATGATTCCGATGATGAGCCGGGATCCCCGATGAGCGAGGAGTTGACCTCTGAGGTGATCGCCGACCTGCTCGCCACGGCGATCAATGCGGTGGCGGCCACCTCCTCGCTGGCTGAGCTTGATCATGAGGCCAGTCAGGTTCGGGCCAAGGACTCGGCCCTGATGCTGGCACGTCGGAGTCTCGGCACGCTCAGTGACATCGATGCTCGCAAGGCCGCTGGTGCGCTCTTGAATGAGGCGATGTCGGTATTTGGCGAAGCAGTCGATGCTCGCCGGGCTGCTCTCGAGATCAGTGAGCGTGCATCGCAGCTTGAGGCGGACCGACTCGACCTGACCGAGGTGGTCGTGGGCGACCTTCGGGTACCGGTCGGCCGTGGTCATGCTCATCTCGTGACGCAAACCAGGGCATCGCTCGAGGCGGTGTTCGTGGCAATGGGCTTCACGGTCACCGAGGGCCCCGAGGTCGAGACGGATTGGTACAACTTCGAAGCGCTGAACCTGCCGCCGGGACATCCAGCTCGGGACATGTACGACACGATGTACCTTGATATCGGCGAGCCCGAAACGGTCCTCCTGCGGACGCACACCTCACCGATGCAGATCCACCTGCTCGAGCAGGCTGTGGCAGAGGGAACGCTGCCGGTTCACGCCGCCATGGCTGGTCGCTGCTACCGCCTCGACACGCCCGATGCTCGTCACCTTCCGGTCTTCCATCAGATCGAAGGTCTGGTGATCGATCGGAACATCACCTTCGCCGATCTTGCTGGGGTCATCGAGACCTTCACGGCCGCTTACTTCGGACCCGATATCCACGCCCGCTTGCGTCCGGCCTACTTCCCCTTCACTGAGCCCTCAGCGGAATTCGAGATCACGTGCACCATCTGTCGCGGTGTCGGGTGTCGGACGTGCTCGCGCACTGGATGGATTGAGCTAGGCGGCTGCGGGATGGTCGACCCGGCTGTGTTCGCCGCCGTCGGGATCGACCCCGTCGAGTGGTCGGGGTTCGCCTTCGGGTTCGGGATTGACCGTTGCGCACAGATGCGCCACCAGATCGCCGACATGCGCTCCCTGATCGAGAATGATCTGCGCTTCATGAGGCAGTTCTAGGAGCGATCATGCGTGCACCCCTGTCATGGCTCAAGGAGTTCGCCGACTTCCCAGACGATGTGGCGCTGTTGCGCGCCACGCTCGATGACCTCGGCCTCGTGGTCGAGGATGTCGAGATGGTCGGGGAGGGCCTTGAGGACGTGGTGGTCGCCCGGATTGAGGAGATCTCGCCGATCGAAGGGGCTGACAAGGTCCGACGAGTGATCGTCGAGGCCGGATCTGGGCCGCTTGAGATCGTCTGCGGTGCGACAAACTTCGCCATCGGAGACCTGGTCCCGCTCGCTCCCGTCGGTGCAACCCTGCCGGGTGGCTTCTCGATCGCCACCCGCAAGATGCGTGGAGTGACCTCGAACGGGATGTTGTGCTCAGGGAGCGAACTCGGTCTCGGCGACGATCACTCTGGACTGCTGCTCTTGACCGAGACGTTCGGTGCCGCCCCCGGTGAGCAGATCACCACGGTCCTGGGCATTGAGCCTGATGTTGTCTTCGACGTGACGGTCGAGGGAAACCGGCCAGATGCCTGGTGTATCTCCGGGATCGCTCGTGACCTCGCTGGACGAATGGGCTTGGTGTTCCGGTCCACTCCGATCGCAGAGATGCCGAGATCGTCGACACCGACGTCGATGCTGGCATCGGCCAAGGTCCTAGATCCCGAACTGTGCCCGCGCCTCGGCGTGGCCGTCCTCGAGGACGTCGAGGTGGGACCCTCTCCGGCATGGCTCCAGCGTCGCCTCGCACTCGCGGGGATGAGGCCGATCAACAATGTGGTCGACGCCTCCAACTATGTGATGCTCGAGCTCGGTCAGCCCACACACCCCTACGACCTAGCCAAGATCCCGAACGCCGGAATTCGAGTCCGGCGAGCAGCGAGCGGAGAGACGATCGAGACGCTCGATGGCGTGCTCCGAACCCTTGGCGTCCCCGGTCGAGGTCTTGACGACGCCGGTATCGACTGCGTGATTTGCGATGCCGAGGACACGGTGATCGGCATCGCCGGCATCATGGGGGGAGCGACCTCGGAGATCGACGGATCCACCACGACCGTGCTCCTTGAGGCGGCAACGTTTGACCCGATCGTCACCACCCGCACCAGTCGCCGCCTTGCGCTGCGTACCGAGGCGGCAGCTCGCTTCTCGAAGGGGACCGACCCGGCCATCATCGAGACAGCGATGATTCGCTTCGCAGAGCTCGTCAGCCTTTCGAGTTCACGAGTACGGCTGTGCGACGACCCCATCGTCGTCCCGAGTGAGCCCCCGGTCCGTCGTCAGGTCCTTGTACCGATCGATCGGGTCAACGGATTGCTCGGTACGAGTTTGACGTCAACCGAAGCCATGGAGCTGCTCGCTCGTCTCGGCTTCGAGGCGACGGCCACTGAGGGCGAGATCACGGTCTTGGTGCCAACCAATCGACCTGACATCCGATCGGGTGATCCGGGGGTGGCTGACATTACCGAGGAGATTGCTCGTACGGCGGGCTACTCGACGTTGCCTCGGCGGCGTCCGTCGTGGCCGCAGCCGGGCGCACCTGGCGAGCGCCAGGCATTGCGAGGCGCTGTGCGAGAGGTGATGCTGGGAATCGGAGCCTCAGAGGCCTGGACGAGTTCGCTCGTTGCTCCGGGCGAGGTGGCCCTGATCGGCCTCGCCGAGGACGAGGTGGTCATCACGAATCCTCTGACCGTTGAAGAGTCGCGGCTTCGTCGATCACTGCTGCCTGGTCTGCTTCGGTCAATTGGGCGGAACCTTGAGCGCCGACAGGAGAGTGTGGCACTGTTCGAGATCGGTGCGATCTTCGTCCACCCCTCGGCCGGTGGACCCCAACGCTCCACCCGGGCCGGCGCGCTCGGTGGGCATGAGGCGATCGTCCCCGGTGAGTCCGAGCGGCTGCACCTGCTGCTCGCCACTGACGAGGTCGATGCTCGCACTGCAGTGGCGGTGGCGCAGCAGCTCGCTGATGGTCTCGGCCTCGCTCGGGTGATCGTGGCGTCAAGCACGGAGGTCGGCGACATGCAAGCCGGACTCCATCCCACTCGGTCTGCCCTGCTCATTGATAAGGCCACGTCATGCGTGGTCGGAGCGGTGGGTGAAGTCGACCCCCGACTCGTCGAACAGATCGCCCCGAGCGCTAAGGACCGTCGCATCGCGTCAGTCGAGATAGACCTCGACGTCCTACGCGATTCGACCAAGGTGCAGCGTCGGCCCTTGGAGGCGACATCGGTGAGCCGATTCCCTTCGTCGGACCTTGACCTCGCATTTGTGGCTGCCGATGAGTTGAGCGTTGAGGCCCTTCTTGACGCTGTCGGTGCTGGGGCAGGCGACCTGCTCGAGGCCATTCGATTGTTCGACGTGTACCGGGGTCCAGGCGTGGAACAAGGCTCCCGGAGTCTGGCGGTGCGCTGCCGGCTGGTGGCTGACGATCGGACGCTGAGCGAGGCGGAGTTGGCGACAGTGCGCCAGTCGATGATCGACTCCGGCGCAGCTATCGGCGCCATACTTCGCTGATCGCTGATCGCTGATCGCTCAGCGTATTTCCACCGTCGGCACTGGCTTGCCTGTGGCAAGGATGCTTCCAGCGATCACGAATGGGAACCCGAGGAGCATGGATGGGGTCACGGCTTCGGACAGCAAAACCACGCCAAGGAGCAGAGCGACCGCAGGGTTGATGTAGGTGACGACGGTCGCCCTTGGGGCACCGATTTCCACCACCAAGGCGAAGAACGTCAGGAATGCCCCGGCTGTGCACACGATCGCAAGCATCCCGATGGCCCATGTGGCGCTGGCAGTGACGTGGTGGGGGAACTGAGCGATGCCCCACGGTGCGTAGAGCACGGCCACCAAGCCGACCGAGACAGCGACCACCGCACCGCCAGGGAGGTCTGACAGCTTGCTGGCGATGATCAGGGGTCCCAAGGTGTATCCGAGGATCACGGCGGCCATCATGGCGATCGCCGGACCGGTTGATCCGCTGAGGCTGAAGCCGACGAGGAGTCCGACCCCAAGACTGCCGAGCCCAAGACCAAGCGATCGCCGGATCCCGAGATGCTCCTTGAGGTGAGTGAACCGATAGATGAGGGCAGTGAGCAGTGGCACACCGGCGATCAAGAGCGCGGTGAACGAGCTCGAAAGATGCTGCTCGGCGAGGCCGGTCAGCATCCAGGGGATGCCGATCTCGCAGATGGCGAATAGTCCCACCCATCGCAGATGACCTCGGAGTGCGGCTAGGCGACCAGTGATCGCCGCCCAGGGGAGCAGAATGACGGCAGCGAGGCCGCAACGAAGAAAAACGATTGCGGCTGGTTCGAGGTCTTGGAGGGCAATCTTGATGAGCATGTAGGGCAGACCCCACATGACGCACAAACTGGCAAACATGACCCAACCTCGTCGAGTCATCGGATCGTGAGCCTCCTCGGGTCGACTGGCACGACCATCGGTCCCCGGGCCCGTCGAGCCGGGACGGATCTCGACGGCAGGGAAAATGGCATCATCGAGGTGCAAGAATGCTCAGGCGACAGCGGCGAGTTCGACCATGTCGACACCGAAGGATGCTTGAGGATCGGATCCGGCCGGCCGAGCCTCGCCTTCGCATGACATGGCACCGCCATCGATCATCAGGTGGAGCATGTGCTGCGTTGAGGCGACTTCGAGCCCTGGTCCATCAGAAGACATCACTAAAACGGCAATACGCACCTGGCCACTCGCGCGAAGAGTCATTTCGAGTGAACGGCCCTTCGGCCGAATGATCGAGAACGCGATCTCATTGGTATTGGCACGGCACCGTGCCTCGAGGTTCTCATGGGGGTGAAACCGAGGATGGTGGGAGGTCGTGATGCCCCTCGCGGTCTCAGTCCCAGCCCCGTCCCTGTCGAGGGGAGCTCTCGCACCTCAGGTGTCATCGACAGTGGTCTCTTTCCCATTCCTCCGGGACAACACTGCCCAGCGGCACCATCCTCGTCCGCAGGGTACAAGGATCACAGGGGCAGCGTTCACTCCGCACCATAGGGGAATCACGTCCGATGAACGCATGGCTCGGCGAGGGATGTTGCATAAACTTGCGGTGGAATGTATAGAATTGCGGTTATGAAGGTTGGGGTCGCCGGGGCATCCGGCTATGCGGGTACGGAACTGATACGGATCTTGTCGATGCATCCCGCCTTTGAGGTGGTCGTGGCAACGGGTCAGCGCAACGAAGGAAGTGCAATTGCCGCACATACACCGTCGCTGACAGGCGTTGTTGGCGACATGGTCTACGCCCCGACGACGGCCGAGTCTCTGAGTGGACTCGACGTGGTCTTCTTGGCGCTACCCCATGGGGCTTCTCAGGAAATTGTCCCCGGCCTCATGGACGACCAGACCACCGTTGTTGACCTCGGAGCAGACTTCCGTCTCACCCCCGAGGACTATGAGCGGTGGTACGGCGAGGTCCATGCGGCTCCGGAGCTCTGTGCGGCGGCGACCTATGGTCTCGTCGAGCGGAATCGGACCTCGCTGGTGGGCGCACGCCTTGTCGCCGTCCCGGGCTGCTACCCGACGGCGGCCAACCTTGCGCTGGCCCCCTTCGTTGATGAAGGGCTCCTTGAGGAGGGCAGCATCATCGTCGACGCCATCAGCGGTGTCTCGGGTGCTGGCCGGGCGATTTCCGAGCGGTTGCACTTTTCAAACCTCGACGAGGACGTGAGCGCCTATGGATTGCTCACCCACCGACACACCGCGGAGATTGAGATGATCCTCGGCCACGAGGTTCTCTTCACCCCCCATCTCGCTCCGATGGTGCGAGGCATGTTGGCGACCTCCTATGCGAGGCCGCTCGGTGGACTGACGTCAGAGGGGGCACTCGAGCTTCTCCACAATGCTTATGACGAGGAGCCATTCGTCCACGTGGTGGCAGAGCCGCCCTCGACGAAGTGGGCGTCAGGATCCAACAGTTGCTTCATCACTGCCCGGGTCGACGAGCGGACTGGTCGGTTGATCGTGCTGAGTGCCATCGACAACCTTGGCAAGGGGGCGGCTGGCCAGGCAGTGCAATGCGCCAATGTCGCACTTGGTCTTCCCGAGGTCTCTGGCCTCTCAATCGCAGGGGTGTATCCATGAGTGTCACGTCACCAGCAGGGTTCTCGGCCACCGGTGCCTCCGTCGGCATCAAGGCGTCAGGGGTACCTGACGCAGCGCTCATCGTGGCGGCGACTCCCGCCGTTGCTGCGGCGGTATTCACGCAGAACAAGGTGCCGGCGGCCCCGGTCCAGATGAGTCGGGCGCATCTCGCCGAGGCGGGATCGCGGGTTCGGGCCGTCCTGCTTACGTCGGGGAACGCCAATGCGGCCACTGGGGCCGAAGGGCTGTCGGCATGCGCTGCGCTCTGTGGAGAGGTGGCGGAATCGATCGGGTGCGATCCGAGCGAGGTCCTTATCTGTCAGACGGGTCTGATCGGAATCCCGTTCCCACTCGAGTCAGCTCGCGCCGGCGTGGCATCGCTGGCGGAGACGCTCGGCGAAGACGAGGCATCGGCCCATCGGGCGGCCACGGCGATCATGACCACCGACACGTTCGCCAAGGAGGTTCGGATCGAGCGTGACGGGGTCACGTTGGGTGGGATGGCCAAGGGGGCCGCCATGCTGGCTCCGGACATGGCAACCATGCTCTGCCTGCTCACGATCGATGCCACGATTGAGGCCGATGTCCTCCAGCGGGCACTTCGCTCGGCGGTTGGCCCCTCGTTCAACTCTATGGACGTCGATGGTGCGACCTCGACGAACGACACGGTGATCGTGCTCGCCAGCGGGCTCGGGCCTGCCTGCCCTGAACAGCTCGTTACCGATTTGCTCACCGAAGCCTGCATGAAATTAGCCCAGGACATGGTTGTCGACGCAGAGGGGGCGACCAAGGCCGTTCGGATCACCGTCACCGGCGCCCGAACGGATCCGGATGCGCATCGAGGTGCTCGCAAGGTGGCCACGTCTCAGTTGGTGAAGTGCTCACTGAATGGGGAGGATCCCTACTGGGGAAGGATCCTGAGTGATATCGGCACGGCGGGGATCGACATGGACCCTGCATTGACGACTATCTCCTATGGAGGGATCGTCGTTTCGGCCGGCGGAATCGGGATCACTCATGATGTTCCGGCGGTCGCCGCCCACCTGGCCGAGCGGTGGAATCTGATCTCGATCGACCTAGGCCTCGGCGATGGATCGGCCTCGATCCTGACCACTGACCTCGGATACGGCTACATCGACGAGAATCGGACCACATCGTGAGCGGGGTCAGACGGGATCCCGCCGACGCAGCGGCGCTGTTGATCGAAGCGCTGCCCTATATCCGCAGGTTCGCCGGAGCGGTCGTCGTGGTGAAGTACGGCGGGAACGCGTTGGCTGGATCGAACGAAGCCGAGGCGCTCGCAACGTTCGCTGAGGACATCGTGTTGTTGCAGGCCGTCGGGCTCAAGCCCGTCGTTGTACACGGCGGTGGGCCGCAGATTGGCGAGCTGCTCAAGAAGATGGGCATCACGTCGGAGTTCCGCGACGGACTGCGTGTCACTGATGCTGAGACCCTCGACGTGGCACGGATGGTGCTCGTCGGCAAGGTCAACAGCGACATCGTGGCGTCGATCAACGTCCATGGATCCCTGGCGGTGGGCCTCTCAGGGGTCGACGCCAACCTGATCCGAGCCGACGTCCGCTCAGAGGCGCTTGGCTTTGTTGGTGATGTGACGTCGGTGGATCCGACCATCGTCGAGCGGCTGATCTCCCAGGGTCTCGTCCCCGTCATCGCCACCATTGGATCTGATGCAGCCGGGCAGTCCTACAACATCAATGCCGACACCGTGGCAGGAGCGATCGCCGCAGCCCTCGGTGCGGCGAAGCTGGTGTTCCTGACGGATGTTGCTGGCCTGCGGGCAGTCCCTTCGGACCCAGAGTCCGTGTTGACTCAGGTCAGCGCCGACGAGCTCGATGTCATGGTCGCCGATGGCACGGCGGTGGGGGGCATGGTGCCCAAGGTTGAAGCCTGTGCGTTGGCGATCAGGGGAGGAGTCGAGCGGGCTCACATCCTCGATGGTCGAGTACCGCATGCGCTGCTCGTCGAGTTGTTCACTGATGGTGGTGTCGGAACGATGGTGATGCAGTGACCTCGTCGACCGACATCATGACCACCTACGGCCCCACTCCGGTTACCTTCGTCTCGGGATCGGGTACCGAGCTGGTCGACTCGGAGGGCAAGGTCTACCTCGACTTCCTCTCGGGCCTCGCGGTGACGTCACTCGGGCATGCCCGTGCGGAGGTGACGCAGGCCATCGCAGCACAGGCAGCGACGTTGACGCACGTGTCGAACCTTTTCGCCAACGAGCAGGGTCCTGAGGTAGCGAACCTGCTGGCCGGGCTCCTTGAGGACGCCACCGGTCATCACGGCAAGGTGTTCTTCTGCAACTCCGGTGCGGAGGCCAACGAGTGCGCCATCAAGCTTGCTCGGCGGTGGGCGGGTGATCGCTTCGCTGTGATCGCTCTGACTGACGCCTTCCATGGTCGGACCCTGGCGACCCTGGCGGCCACTGGTCAATCAGAGAAGCAGGCGGCATTTTTGCCAATGCCCGAGCGCTTCGTCCATGTAGCGCTCGATGATGCGGCGGCGGTGGCCGATTTGCTGGCAACTGGTGAGTTCGCTGCCGTGATCCTTGAAGGAATCCAAGCAGAGGGAGGGATCCGGGTGCCGCAACCGGGGTTCCTGCCCGAGGTCGCAGCGGCGTGTCGAGAGCACCATGCTCTGCTGATTTTCGATGAGGTCCAGACCGGCATGGGCCGCACCGGTGATTGGTTCTCCTTTCAAGATGAAGGCGTGGTGCCCGATGTCGTCACGATGGCGAAGGCCCTCGGGAATGGATTCCCGGTCGGTGCCTGTTGGGCACGAGACGAGGTGGCTGCTGCGTTCGAGCCAGGCGATCACGGATCGACCTTTGGCGGACAGCCGCTGGCGATGGCGGCAGCCCGAGCGACAGTATCGACACTGATCGAGATCGATGCCCCTGGAGCCGCCCGCGCGGCATCTGAGCAACTTCGTGCGGGGCTACTTGATTTGCCTGGTGTCGTCGATGTCAGAGGGCGGGGACTCCTGCTCGGGGCCGTGCTCGGTGAGTCGATAGCCAAGGACGTCGTGTCGGCTGCATTGGACGGTGGTCTCGTCGTCAATGCGGTCCGCCCCGATGTCATTCGTCTCACGCCGCCGCTCACGGTGTCGGCGGAAGAGATCGCTGAGGCGCTCCGCCGCCTCGGTATGGCACTGACCACGATTCTCGGGGAGCCCAGATGACACGACACTTGCTCGACCTTGCAGACCTCGATGCGGCCGGTGTGGCGGACATCATTCGTCTCTGTGGCACCGACACGAGACCACTTGACGGATCAAGCGTGGCGATGGTGTTCGAAAAGCCATCAGCACGGACGCGCAATTCGACCGAGATGGCGGTCGTGGACCTTGGTGGTCACCCGGTGATGATCACCGATGCGGAGGTGGGGATCGATCGGCGGGAGACTGCCGAGGATGTGATCCGGACCTTGGCCTGTTACCACCGAATCGTGGCGGCCCGGGTCAATGACCACAATGTCCTCGAGCGGATGCGGTCGACCCTTGACGGTGCTCGGATCGGTGTCGGGCTGGTGAACCTGCTGAGTGACCATTCGCACCCATGCCAGGCAGTCGCCGATGTGCTGACGCTCGCCGACGAGTTCGGTGGCATCCATGCGCTGGCTGGGCGAACAGTGACCTATGTGGGAGATGCCAACAATGTCACTGTGTCGCTGTCGCAGGCGATGTTGGCCTCAGGTGTCAATGTTCGGGTGGCCGCTCCGGTCGGCTACCAACTGACCGAGGCGATGGTGGCATCAATCGAGCGCTTCAGCTCAGAAGGAGCAACGCTGGTGCAGACCGACGACCCGGTGGCGGCTGCTCAGGGTGCTGACGCGCTCTACACCGACGTGTGGGTCTCGATGGGCCAAGAGGCCGATGCAGAGGTCAGACGCCTGGAGCTGGCCGACTACACGATCAACGAGGAGTTGGTGGCGGTGGGAGCTCCGGGGGTCATCGTCCTTCACTGCCTGCCGGCCCATCGTGGCGAGGAGATAAGTCACGAGGTGCTGGAGGGGCCGGCCAGCCGGGTCTGGAGGCAGGCAGCCCACCGACGGACGGCGATGCGGGGCGTTCTTCGGTGGCTGATGGGGGAGGATTGAGATGCGGATCTCCAAGCAACAGCGTCAGCATCGGATCACACAGCTGCTCGAGGATCACGTGGTCTCGAGCCAGACCCAACTCGTCGACCTACTCGGATCTGAGGGCATCGCAGCCACCCAGGCGACCGTTTCGAGAGATCTTGACGAGCTTGGGGCCATCAGCGTCCGAATCCCAGGTGGCGAACGAGCGCTGGCACTCCCTGCGCTCCCCGTTCACCAGGTGGCACCAGTGGACCATCTTCGTCGGGTCCTCGGGGAGTGGGCGGTTGACGTGGCAGTGGCGGGGCCACTGGTCGTGGTCCGGACCCCACCAGGTTGCGCCCACGTGGTGGCATCGGCGCTCGATCGGACCGGACTCGATGGAGTTGTCGGTTCAGTAGCTGGAGATGACACGATCATGGTGGCGGTGTCCGACGATGTCGGCGTCGCCGAGGTTGCCGCAGAGCTTGCGGAGATGGCAGGAATCGAAGTGCGCCCCCGGCAGCGCCGGACGAGTTCGCGAACGACACAACAGAGGAGATAGAGATGGCAAAGCGCGTGGTGCTCGCATACAGCGGAGGTCTTGACACCTCGGTGGCCGTGAGATGGCTCATCGAGGAGGAGGATGCTGAGGTGATCTGCGTGGCGGTGGATGTGGGTCAGTCGGCCGAGTCCTCCGGCGAGGACTGGGAAGAGATTCGCAACCGTGCACTGGCCGCAGGGGCAGTCGAGGCGACGGTCATTGATGCGCGAGCCGAGATGGCAGAGGACTACTGCATCCCAGCCATCGCGGCGAATGCCCGTTACGAGGGCAAGTACCCGCTGGTTTCAGCGCTCTCCCGACCAGTCATCGTCAAGCACCTTGTCGCCGAAGCCCGGCGCCACGGAGCTCAGGCTGTGGCGCACGGCTGCACCGGTAAGGGCAATGATCAGGTGCGTTTCGAGGTGGGTACCAGGGCGCTGGCCCCGGACCTCGAAGTCATCGCGCCTGCTCGTGTGTGGGGGATGACTCGCGAGGAGTCGATCGAGTACGCCGCCAAATGGGATATCCCGATCGGTCAGACAAAGGCGAAGATCTATTCGATCGACGAGAACCTCTGGGGTAGGGCGATCGAGTGCGGGGCCATCGAGGATCCTTGGGCAACGGCACCCGACGAGCCGTACACCTTGACCCGGGTCACCGCCACGGGTCCTGACGAGATCGTCATCTCGTTCGAGGCCGGGGTTCCGGTGTCCGTTGACGGCCGTCAGATGTCTCCGGCAGACCTGATCGACGAGGTCGGTCGGCGAGCTGGAGCGACTGGATTCGGACGGATCGACATGGTCGAAAACCGTCGGGTCGGGATCAAGAGTCGCGAGGTCTATGAGTGCCCCGGGGCATTGGCGATCATCGCAGCCCATGCCGATCTCGAAGATCTCTGTCTTGAGCGAGATCTTCATCACGAAAAGGCGCGACTTGAGCCTCGCTGGGCCGAGCTCGTCTACGACGGGATGTGGTTCTCTCCCCTCAAGAACTCCATCGACGCATTCATGGCCGAGTCGCAGAAGTACGTCACCGGTGACGTCAGGCTGCGGTTCGACGCGCCCGGCCTGATGCGCATCGAGGGACGCCGCAGTCCGGTGGCCCTCTACGACCACGGTCTGGCCACTTATGACGCTTCTGACACGTTCCGGCATCAAGATGCCGAAGGGTTCGTTCGCCTCTGGGGCCTTGGGGTCGCCACGTGGGCCAGTAAGCAGGGTGGACAGGCGTGACCCTCTGGCACGGTCGGCTTGAGTCGGGGATGGCTCCTGAACTGGCAGCGCTGTCGGTCTCCATTCACTACGACATCGCACTGGCAGCTGATGACATTCGTGGAAGCCACGCGCATGTCGACGGCTTGACTGCAGGGGGAATCCTCACATCGCAGGAGAGCGCATCACTTCACGACGCACTCGACGTGGTGGCGGCGGAGATCGCCGATGGCACGATCGAGATCTTTGCTGAGGACGAGGACATCCACACCGTTGTCGAGCGACGTGTGACGCAGATCGCAGGGGAGGCGGGAGCCAAGCTCCACACTGGGCGTTCTCGAAACGATCAGGTGGCCACGGCACTGCGTCTCTGGACAAAACGTGCGCTGGTCGAAATCGCCACCGACGTGCTGGCGCTCCAGCGAGTCCTGCTCGATCGAGCGATTTCAGCTGAGGGGTTGTATCTGCCGGGCTACACGCACCTGCAGCGGGCGCAACCGGTGCTCTTGGCCCACCACCTGGCGGCTCATGCCTGGGCGCTTGGCCGCGACGTTGATCGGTTACTCGCCGCCCGTGAGCGCATGGACGTGTCGCCATTGGGTGCGGGGGCGCTGGCCGGCTCTTCTTTGCCTCTTGACCCCGATGGCACCGCAGCTGCGCTCGGGTTCGCTCGTCGATTTGAGAACTCTCTCGATGCCGTCTCCGACCGAGACTTCGTCGCCGAGGCCCTCTTCGATGTTGCACTGCTTGGTGTGCATCTCTCTCGGATGGGGGAAGAGATGGTGCTGTGGACCTCCGAGGAGTTCGGCTTTGCCACGCTCGCCGACACCCATGCCACCGGATCATCAATGCTCCCGCAGAAGAAGAATGCGGACATCGCCGAGCTAGCGCGTGGCAAGTCCGGACGGCTCATCGGCAACCTCACGGGGCTGCTCGCAACGCTCAAGGGCCTACCGCTGGCCTACAACCGCGACCTCCAAGAGGACAAGGAGCCACTCTTCGACTCGGTGTCCCAGATCCACCTCATCCTGCGGGCCATGGCGGGTATGTATGCCACTGCGGCGTGGGACCAAGCGGCCATGATGTCGGCGGCCGATAGCCCAGGTGGGGCCGCCATCGATCTGGCCGAGTACCTCGTCGTCAAGGGTGTTCCTTTCCGGCAGGCACATGCGATTGTGGGTGGCTTGGTAGCGGAGTCGATCACGTCGGGCCGCAATCTCACCGAGCTTGTCAACGCCCATGAACTCCTTGGTGCCGAGCCAGCGGCATTGCTCGCTCCAGGGCGGCCCGTAACCAATCGAACCACGCCAGGAGGTGCGGGACCGGTGGTTGTGGCTGTTCAGCTCGAGCACCTCGCTGAGTTGCTTGAGGTCGAACATGCTCATCTTGTGAAGTTCATGTGACGAGAATGTGACAGCGCGGGTCACCACCTGCTAGTGTTTCCAAGCCGCCACAAGCGGCAGTCGCTTGGCCCTCCAGCTGCACGGCACAACTCGTCTTGACGGGTGGTGAGCACAGCGACTAGAGTTACAACTCCACTACGGGGGTCCCTTTCGAGGGGCAACCGGAATGGAGCGCCAAGCCTCCGGGTTTGGCAAAGGGTCACGCACCTCTGCCCGTTGGGGTCCTGTGCGTGGTTGTTCCTTGAAAACGGAAGAGTGAGAGCCAAAAGCCAGTGCGGGCGGCATCTCAGCGTTTAACGCTTTGGTGTCGACTGTCAATAGTAGTAAAGCAATAGGCGGCTCCGAAACCCCCGGGTGAACGAGTCGCTGTCGAACGGAGATGAGCTTTCTCCAATCGACTCTCTGATTTCTGGCCGGAATCCTCGGATGACGGCCGAAGTCTTGATGGAGAGTTTGATCCTGGCTCAGGACGAACGCTGGCGGCGTGCCTAACACATGCAAGTCGAACGAGATCCA
>CAIUMH010000132.1 GCA_903900235.1 uncultured Actinomycetes bacterium | reverse complement strand
GTGGAGTCAGCATGGAGGACGGCAGCTGATCACTTGGAATCACACCTCAGCCGCCACAATCGAGCCGTGGGCGTCTGGAAAGCAGACGAAGATCTCCTCGCTGAGTCGGGGACATTCAGCAGCAGTCCTTTCGAAAATCCTGAATTTGCTACGTCCCGCTTGCGTCTTCTGATGGATGCGTGGTGCGCGCTGTGGATGTGGGCGCCGACCAACGGAACGACACTGCCTTCGTTCAACGATTGGCTCGAGGCAGCCGAACTGCTGCTGGGCCAGCCAACGGCATCCGAGAGCGGAGCGCTGTTCACGCCCCACGACCTGGCCGACGGCACGCTGGAGTCGGTCGAGCGGTTCGGGAAGGCCTCCATCGGCGAAGTCCTCGAGTGCTTTCCTTGGCTGAAGGAGTGCCAGTCGATCGCCGCGGCCCAGGGGTTCTTCCACTGGGAACTCGATCAGGCCGGCGTGTTCGCCAATGGGGGCTTTGACATCCAGATCGGAAATCCTCCGTGGGTGCGACTGGATTGGGATGAACCATCCTCGCTGGCCGAGTTCGACCCCTGGTGGGGAGTGAGTGACCTCACCAAGACGCCGGATGGGGCCAAGCGCATCAGGCGACTACAGACGCTGGACCTTCCAGGCGCGTCCTTTGCGGTCGCCAATGATCGAGCGGAAAACGAGGGAATCACCTCACTTCTCGGGTCGAGATCTCGGGAGCCCTTCTTGGCCGGCATCCGCACAAATCTCTACATGGTGTTCATGACAAACACGTGGCGACGCTCATCACCCACCGGCGTCGTCGGACTGCTGCACCCCGAATCTCACTTCGTGGATCCCAAGGGTGGGCCCCTGCGCACCCAGACCTATCGGAGATTGCGTCAGCACTGGCAATTCGCAAACGAATGGAAACTGTTTGCAGATGTCCACAATGAAACCGAGTTCGGAGTCCACGTCTACTCCGGAACCCAAGAACCACGGTTCATCCAAGCGGTCAACCTCCTGACCCCATCAACGGTTGACCGCAGTTTGACCCATGACGGCGGAGGCGATCCGCCGGCGATCCAGTTTCCTGAAGGTGGGTGGGATCTGCGCCCCCACGCGGCCCGCATCGTCACAATCGACGAACGAGTGCTCAGCAATTGGGTCAAGTTGTTTGATGAGCCGGGAACACCGGTGGACGAGTCCCGGCTCTTGCGCCCGCTGACCACAGCGGACCTGGGTGCGTTGAACGCCTTCGCTAATCAGCCGACGCGGCTCGGATCCACCAATCGCTTTTGGACTGCGGGATTCAATGAGAAGAACCAGAAGAGCGATGGGACCTTTGAGTGGGACACCGCGGTGCCATCCTCGCTTGATGACTGCATTCTCCAAGGGCCGCACATCTTGAATGCGAATCCTTTCGGTCAACAGCCCAGGCCAGAGTGCAAAAACAACAAGGACTGGGAACCTCTTGACCTCGAAGCGCTCGCTCCGGACTTCATTCCCCGCACGAACTATCAGCGGTTGGTCACGAC
>CAIUMH010000131.1 GCA_903900235.1 uncultured Actinomycetes bacterium | reverse complement strand
GTCATCTCTGCTGGGAGCTACCACACCTGTGCGCTGCTCTCCGGCGGCACGGTCCAGTGTTGGGGGTGGAACTACTACGCCCAGTTGGGCAACGGGACCACCACCAACTCCAAAGTTCCCGTGAGCGTCACTGGACTCACCGGGGCGATCGTCATCTCTGCTGGGAGCTACCACACCTGTGCGCTGCTCTCCGGCGGCACGGTCCAGTGTTGGGGGTGGAACTACTTCGGCCAGTTGGGCAACGGGACCACCACCGACTCCAAAGTTCCCGTGAGCGTCAGCGGCCTGTAGTCCTCAGAATCCGTTCTTGGAGTTCATGATCCAGGCGACACCGAACCATCGCCCAGCACCCGGTCGCTAGGGAGGAACTTGGCGCAGCGCCCTGACCGGGTCCCCGTGAGTTGAGCCACACACTGTGCGAGTCCGATGCCCCAGAATGGGGCGAGGAGGACTGCACGATGAAACGACGCCGGCACACGCCCGAGCAGGTGATCCGGAAACTGGCCGAGGGAGACAAGCTCCTTGTTCAGGGCCAGAGCATCGAAGAGGTCTGCCGCCACCTGGAGATCACCGAGTCGACGTGGCATCGGTGGAGGAACCAGTACGGGGGCATGAAGGCCAACGACGCCAAGAAGCGCAAAGAGCTCGAGAAGGAGAACGCCAGGCTGAGGAAGCTCCTCGCCGAGGCCGAACTTGACAAGTCGATGCTCAAGGAGCTGGCTGAGGGAAACTTCTGACCGGCCCGCCGCCGTCGAGCAGTCAGCACGCTCGTCGAACGGTTCGGGGTATCCGAGCGCCTTGCATGCAAGGTGGTGGGCCAAGCACGGTCGACCCAGCACCTCGAACCTCCGGTGCCGAGTGACGACGAGGAGCTGCTCCGTGCGGTCTTGCGGGGCGGGTTCAACCGGTCAGCGCAATGAGCTCGGCGAGTCGCTCCGATGTTGTCATGAATCCGAGGGTCTCGCGTGGGCGTCCGTTGCGGCTCCGTCGAACGGACACACGACCGAGTGGTCATCACCCAGCACGGGGCGCCAGCGGCGGTTCTGATCTCGCCCGAGGATCTTGCCGCGTTGGAAGAGACGGTTGCCATTTTGGCGACGCCTGGTGCCCAAGATGCGATTGCTGAGGGCCTGAGCGATCTCGGTGCTGATCGCATTGCCGACAACGAGGCCTTGCTGGCACGGTTCGCTGTTCGATGACGCCGAGGAACACGGTCCGGATCTCGGCGCGAGCCGAGACAGACCTACTTCGGCTCCCCGAGAAGATCGGTGCAGCCTGTCTCGAGTTCATCTTTGGCCCGATGGTCGAAGATCCCATCCGAGTGGGTGGTCCCCTACGTGGTCAGTTGACCGGTCTCCGATCAGCTCGGCGCGGGAGTTACCGGGTGATCTACGCCTTTGATGAGGAACAGGGAGGAATCGACGTGATCCACATCGATCATCGAAACGACGTCTACCGCTGAGCAACGCACCCGACCTCGTCGAATCGAACTCTGACATCTGCGGGGCCGACGAGCGGGAGTGCCTCGATGGCCAGCGCCCAGCCACGGCTCCGGGCTGACTCAACCCAACCGCACGCCCAGCCACTCGGCGGTCTCGGCCTTGTGGCGGGCCTAGTTGACCTTGTGCCTGGAGGGGACCGGCCGATGGTCTCGATGAAGCGGACGCGGCGTGGGGGCTTGTGACTTGCACTGACACTTCGGCCTCAGAGCGTCGATGCCTTTCAGGAAGCGACGAAGATTCCCTTACTCCTCTATCGACAACCGCTCCAAGGCTTGATTCGTCACTTCGGCTATCAGTTCGAAATCCTTGTCCACGTGCAGCACGGTAAACCCGGACCGCTCGGCCACTGCCGCAATCAGTAGATCAGGCAACGACGGTGCGCGATGCTGCCCTCGGCCAGCCAAGGCGGAGAGGATCTGGACCGCTCGATCTTCGATTGTCGGCGTGAGGTAGGCCACGGGCATGGCCGCCAAAGGGAGGCCGTACAGCAGGTGCTCGAGGTCTTGAGCCGATCGGGCGGAGTACCCG
>CAIUMH010000130.1 GCA_903900235.1 uncultured Actinomycetes bacterium | reverse complement strand
CTCCCCGTGGTGAACGTTCGCAGCATCGGCTCGATCTCTGCACAGATCTCATCGGCTTGTGCACAGCGGGTCCGGAAACGGCAACCCGACGGAGGGTTGACGGCCGAGGGGAGCTCACCGGTGATCTGGCGCCCCTTGCGACGACGGGCCTCAGCCGGGTCAGGAATCGGGACAGCATCAAGAAGTCCCTGGGTATAGGGGTGAACGGGATCTCGCAACAGCGACTCGGTGGGACCGACCTCAACCATCTTGCCGAGGTACATCACCCCGATGCGGTTCGCCATGTAGCGCATCACCGCCAAGTCATGGCTCACCATGATCATGGTGAGCCCCTTTGCGACCTGGAGGTCCTTCATCAAGTTGAGCAATTGTGCCTGGATCGACACGTCAAGGGCCGAGACGGGCTCGTCGGCCACCAACAGCACTGGATCGAGGGCCAACGCCCGAGCGAAACCGATGCGTTGGCGCTGTCCTCCGGAGAATTCATGCGGGTAGCGCTCGGTGGCCTTCGCCGGGAGGCCCACCTCGAACAGGAGCTCGAGCACACGACTCCGGCGTTCAGATGGTGATCCGATCTCTTGGATGTCAAGGGGCTCTCGGATGATGGATCCCACCGTCATCCGAGGGTCGAGTGACGCATAGGGGTCCTGGAACATCAGGGCGAGGCGCCGACGAGCACGTCGCAGCTCGCTTCCTCGCAGGGAGAACAGATCGGCACCATCGAACAATGCCGACCCGGCATCGGCGCGTTCGAGCTGCATGAGCAGCTTGGCAACCGTGGTCTTGCCGCATCCCGACTCCCCGACCAAGCCGAAGATCTCTCCCGAACGCACCGTCAGCGACACGTCGCTGACGGCCTTGACCGAACCAACTCGTCGCCGAAGCAGACCGCCGGCATAGATGGGGAACTCCTTGGTCAGCCCAGAGAGCTCAAGCAGAATCTCTCCCTCCGCCTTGGGAGATGGAGCGGCCGAGGTTCGCTCCCCGGACGCCGCCATGGTGATCGGACCCGAGATCGGATGGAAGCAAGCGAAGCGATGCTCGTCGCCCGCCTCCTGCATCGGTGGCTCCTCAGTCGCGCATCGATCGGTGGCCGACGCGCAACGAGGCGCAAACCGGCAGCCGATGATCGACTTCGAAAGGTCCGGTGGCATGCCGGGGATGCTGACCAGTCGCTCGGTCGAAGCCTCCACTGAAGGAACTGAAGCCAAGAGCGCCCCGGTATAGGGGTGATGCATCGAGTTGAAGAGGTCGACGGTCCGTGCCTCCTCCGCCACCTTTCCGGCGTACATGACGACCACGCGGTCCGTCCGGCCGGCGATCACGCCCATGTCGTGGGTGATCAGGATGACTGCCATCCCGAGCCGCTCTCGCAGGGAGTCAAGCAGGTCGAGGATCTGCGCCTGGATCGTCACGTCGAGGGCCGTCGTCGGCTCGTCGGCGATGAGCAGGGTCGGCTCGCAGACCAAGGCCATGGCGATCATCACCCGCTGGCGAAGGCCGCCCGAGAGCTCATGGGGATACTGATCGAGCCGTTCGGCGGGTTGGGGCATCTCGACCATCTCGAGTACTTCGAGCGCTCGGGATCTCGCCTCCGCTGCTGATGCCCCCCGATGAAGTCGAACCCCCTCGGAGATCTGACGTCCGATCTTCATCGTTGGGTTGAGCGAGGTCATGGGGTCCTGGGGGATCAGGGCCACCGCGTTTCCGCGGACATGCTGCATCTCGCGCTCAGAGAGCGTCGCTAGGTCAGTCCCCGCCAATTCGATTGACCCACTGACCACTGAGCCATTCGGTGGGAGCAGTCGCATGATCGAGAGCCCCGTCGTGGACTTCCCGCAGCCCGACTCACCGACGAGGCCGAGGCACTCACCCGCTCCGATCTCCAACGAGACCCTGTCGACGGCACGCACACTGCCGTCGTGGATGCGGAACTGCGTGACGACATCGGTCAATCGGAGCACCGGATCCATCAGTCGATGCTATCGCTGAGGCTCAGAGAGGTTCCGCTCTATCGTCCGCTCCCAGGGGATCGTCTCGGTGAACTTCCAACTCCGTCGATGCAAAGGTGTCAGCCCGTAGCCGCGAAGCGCCGTCTGGTGGACAGGCGAGGGATAGCCGGCATTGCGATCAAGGTCGAAGGCCGGGTAACTCTCAGTCAGTTCGGCCATGAGTGCGTCACGCGTCACCTTGGCCACCACCGAGGCCGCCGCCACCGTGGCACAGGTCTGGTCGGCCTTGATCACCGCCTCCACCACCGCCGGCGGCGATCGTCGCCAGCGATGGTCCGCCACTGCTGCGGACAGCGCCAAGCTCTGAGGGAAGAGCAGGTCCAGCGGTCCATCCACGATCACTGCGTCCGGCACTCGGTCGAGCTGCTCGATAGCCCGGCTTGCCGCCAGAGCGATGGCTGCTCGCATCCCCAGCTCATCGCACTCGCGTGCCGATGCATGACCAACCGCCGTAGAGGTCGCCCAGTCCGAGACCAAGGGAGCGAGGCGCTCTCGAGCAGTCGGGCTCAATAACTTCGAGTCCCGAAGCCCGACCGGGGCAGGGGCGTCCGTCTCGACGATCAGAACTACCCCCACCGAGACTGGTCCAGCCCACGCTCCTCTTCCCACCTCGTCGATTCCCGCCACCGATGTCGCTCCAGCCGCCAAGAGGCGCTGCTCGGTGGTCAAGTCCGGAACAGGCTGGGTCATTGCAAGAGGTGACGCTGGAGCTTGCCGAGGGCAGTGCGCGGAAGCGACGATGCGGCGATGTAGCGACGTGGGCGCTTGTACGTGCTGAGCACCTCGGCTCCCGCTTCGAGAAGCTCGAGATCGAGGGTGCCGGTGCTCGTCACCACGTGAGCCACCACCACCTCTCCCCACTCTGGCGAAGGTTCACCGACGACGGCCACCTCAAGGATTCCAGGCAGACGGCTCAGGACATCCTCGACCTCACTCGGGTAGACATTGAAGCCCCCGGTGATGATGAGCTCCTTGGACCGGCCACAAATCATGAGATAGCCCGCTTCATCAGTGGCCACGATGTCCCCGGTGCGCATCCATCCAGACGCCAGGATCTCGGCAGTCGCCTCCGGCTTGTGCCAATAGCCTGCGAACACCGTGGGTCCCGCAACCCGCAGCTCACGGGGATCTTCACCCGGGGCTGGAGCATCGAGGATCACGCCTGGGAGGGCTCGGCCAACTGTCCCCGCCCGACGCTCCCCGTCAAGCGGATTCGAGACCGTGAGCAGCGTCTCGGTCATGCCGTAGCGCTCAAGGATCGGGACACCACGCTGAGCGAAGACGTTGAAGAGCTCCACCGACAGGGGCGCCGATCCCGAGACAAGGAGCCGCAGGGACTCCACGGCCTCGGCGTCCTCATGGGCGGCGATCCGGTGGAGCATCGTCGGAACACAGAACGCCATAGTGGCTGCCGTCTCGCGCATGGTTGCGAGGAAGTCACCCGCCTCGAAGGCCGGTTGTACCACCACGCTGCCACCACTGGCCAACCCCGTCATCAGTGCCACGACCAAGCCGTGAACGTGAAACAGAGGCAGCGCCGAGAGCAGCCGGTCAGCGTGCGTCCACCCCCACGCCTCAATGAGGGCATCAGCCTCGGCCACG
>CAIUMH010000129.1 GCA_903900235.1 uncultured Actinomycetes bacterium | reverse complement strand
TCCCGGCCTTCTGGCGGCCAAGTATACAGCCGCAGCGCGCGAAACCCGCTCCCGCTTCAGCCCAATGAGCTCCACAATCATCGGCCTGATTACCAATCATGCCGGCTATGCTGCGATTCTCCTGGCGGTACTCATCGTGGCCGTAATCATCCTCACCATCCTCACCTGCTCTGCAACAGAAAAGAGATAGTTTTTATCCCCACATTTAACCTGGGGTAGATGCATTGGGATTTGTCAGGGATTTTGTAGATATATCTGCACAACAATCCGCAAGGATGTCTTGAAAATCTTGCTTCCCAATTGCAGGCGTACATGGCCCTCCGCGTTTCAGGGGGGACCGACCATCCCGAGCAGTGACCAGTCGGGCTTGCCGGCGTAGAGCAGCGCTCGGATCCGGTAGTTCTTGAAGCGTCGGAAGCCGAAGGCCCCACGCTTGACCCGCTTGATCAAGTTGTTGACCGCCTCGGTGGGCCCGTTCGAGACCTGTGCTTCGTGCCAGGCGGCGATCTGGAGCCGCCAGCGCTTGAGCGTGCGACCGAGACTGCGAACCTCGATGGGCTGTTCTTCGTTGTCCATGTCGTCGCTGAGAGCGTCGACCCACTCCAAAGCCAGAGCGGGATCGATGTGGGCGTAGAGCTCTCGGACCGCTTCCTTGGCCGTCCAGGCCGTGGCGACGTCCCCTCGAGGGTCGCCGGCGGCCAACAGGCCGAGCAATTTGTCCTTGCCACCTTCGCTCAGTCGTTCGTTTGCCCGGGTGAGGAGTCGCCGACATCGAAAGAGAGGGTCGCCCTTCCTTCCTCGATGGCCGAGCGTCTCGTTCTGAACCCGGCGGCGCGTCTCGTCGAGCTTCTCATTCGCCAACTTGACCACATGAAACGGATCGGCGACCTGGGTGGCGTTCGGGAGCACGGCGTCGAAGACAGCTCGATAGGAACCGGAGAGATCGAGTGTGGCGTAGTCGATTCCGGCCAACCAGTCTGCGCCTTGCGCCTCCAACCATGCCTTGGGCTCGGCCCCCTTCCTGCCCGGGACCACATCCAAGAGCTGGCCTCGATTCACATCGACGATCTGGGTCGAGTAGCGCTGGGTCCGATAGGTGCCCTCTCGGAGGAAGAGCACCTCGTCGAGGCCGAGGGCGGAGACTTCACCGAAGCGACCGGGCAGATCGATCAAGGCTTCGCCATAGAGCAGGACGGCATCATTGACGGTGTGCCAGCTGCAGCCCAAGGTCTCAGCGACCTCATTGACGCTTCTGGCGTAGCGACCGACCTGCTCGGTGACCCAGCGAGCAGCCCGGTCGAGCATCAACGAGCGCGGATGAGCGATCCGTCGGTCCTCCTCGGTCCATGATCCCCTCGGACAGTCCGCATCGGGACAGCACCACCGGCGCTTGATCCAGAGCACGTTCACCCGGCGGAAGCCGTGGTTCACATCGGCCAGCCGGACGCTGCGCCGGCCCTTGGAGCGGGCCAGCACCCCGCAGCTCGGACAGCCGACGAGGATCTGTCTCGTCTCGATGGTGATCGTCACCTCGAGCCCTTCGACCTCCACGTCCAAGACGTCGACATGGTCGAGTCCGACCAAGAGCTCGCACATGCGCGTAGGGTCAGAAGCCACGGGGGCTCTCCAGTCTTCAGGCGTCAAGAACCTTCAGACTGGCAGGGCCCTCGTCTCATCTCCGGGATCCAAGACCCCCCTCATCCGCGAAGAGCCGACTATGTTCGAACCCCTGCGCGAATCTGCCACGATTCATTGGTGCGGTGGTGGGCGGATTCAACGATGAGGACAATCCAAGAGTGAGAGGGTCGGGGCATGTGATGAAATCTTCTTT